>NZ_JBSGVS010000033.1:0-98137 GCF_053608565.1 Streptomyces sp. NPDC055025 | reverse complement strand
GGTGCGCGCAGGCCCGGCGTCCGGGCCGGGGGGCCCCCCCGGGAGGACGGGACACCGGGCCCATGCCGGCGGGACACCGGGTGCGGCAGCGTGAGCCGTGCACGGGGATCCGGCCCAGGACCGGGTGGTCGCCCCTCCTCGGGGGAGAACGGGGCGGGGCACGAGCCGCGGGGGGAGAACGGGGGTGGCGGGATCCCCGTGCGCCGACATGGCGCACGGCGTACGGGAGGGCCCGTACGCCCGGACGAGGGGGAAGCATGGCTGTTCCACAGACGGAACCGATGGCGGGCGGGCGGCGCGGGGCCGATCCGGTGCGGGCGCCGGCCGAGGGCCGGGGCTGGGCCTGGGGCGGTGTGCTCACCGCGCTCGCCGGACTGCTCGTGATCGTGACGGCCGGGCCGCTCTGGCCCTATGACGAGGCGGACATCAGGGACAGCGCCCGTATGGTGGGCCGGTTCGACGGCGCCACCGCGTGGTGGGTCTTCGCCACCCAGATCGCCTTCACCGCGGCCGCGCTGGGCGCGGTCGTCTTCGCGGCGGGGCTGCGCCGACGGCTGGACCGGCAGTGTCCGGCGGGGAGTCTCGTACCGGCGCTCGCCGCCTCCGGGCTGCTGCTGGTCGCGGTGATGAACCTGGTCGGCGCGGGCATGGGCACCGAGATGTTCCACGACATCACCAACCGCGACGCCATGGATCCCGACATGATCATTTCCGGGATGACCCAACTGGGCACCTACGGCTGGCTGTGGTCCGGACTGCTGCTCACCGCCGGCGCGCTGGTCGTGGCCGCCTTCCGGCAGGGGGCGGTGAGCCGGTGGATCGGTGTGATCAGCGCCCTGTTCGGATTCCTCCTGCTGATCACGCAGGTGACGCCCTTTCAGTACATGGCGCTGTTCGTGGGATTCCCCTATCTGCTGGTGCTGGGTGCCGCGTTCGCGTTCGGCCGGACCCGTACCACGGATTGAGACCGTACGACGGGAGACCGTTCGGCGCCGTGGGTCCGTATGGCGCGGTGGGGCCGTGCGGGGGAGTGGGCGGACCGGTGGGAGTGCGGGGAACGGACTGACACCGGGACGGCGGACTGGGACCCTTGGCCGGTGGGGGACACGGGGGACCGGGGCGCGCGTGCCCGGTGGAGGATCGACGGCGGGGGCCATCGCGCCGCCGCCGTCGGCGTGCTCGTCGCGGCCTGGGGGCCGGCCGTGACCGCCCTGGTCCTGATGGGGGTGGCGGGCGCCCCATGGACGCAGGACCAGTGGTTCTTCGTCGTCGACACGGTCGACGCGCTGGTCTACGGACTTGTCGCCGCCGTCGTCCTGTCCCGGCGGCGGCATTTGGTCGCCTGGCTGGTCGCGCTGACCGCGATCGGCGGCGGGGTCGCGGCGGTCACCGCCCAGGCCGTGGCGCTGTGGGCACGCGATGCCGGGGAGGGGGCCGTGCCGCCTCAGTGGACGATCCTCCAGTCCACCGCGTGGGTGCCGGGCACGCTCTCCCTGATCCTCGTCGTGCCCTATCTGGTGTCGGGACGGCGGCCGTCGCCGGTGGCCCGCTGGGCGATCGGCGCCGGGACCGCGGTGATCGTCGCCGTACTGGCGGTCCGGCTGACCGACCCCTGGCCCTGGCCGGCGTACGGCGAGCCGTACGCGCCGCTCGCCGTGCGCAGTACGGCCTGGGCCCGGCTGGCCGAGCCATTGACCCAGATCCTGCTCGGGCTGATCGTGGTCCTCGGTCTCGGCGCCGCGGCCCACACGGGGTGGCGCCGGGCGCGCGACCCGGGCGCGCGGGGGCTGGGCTGGCTGGCGATCGGTACGGCTCTGATCGCGGTCACGTTCCTTCCTCTGGTGCTGTGGCCGACCTCGGACAGCACGGCGGTGCTGCTGTTCACCCCGTTCACCCATATCGCCTCGCAGGCGTTCTTCCCGGCCGCCGTGCTGGTCGCGGTCCTGCGGCAGCGGCTCTGGGGGATCGATCTGGCGGTCAGCAGGACACTGGTGTGGTCACTGCTCACCGGCATGCTGGTGGCCGGGTACTTCGTGACGGTGGCGGTGCTGGGACTCGTCCTTCCCGGGGAGGGCGCCCTCGGCAGGGTGCTGGCGACCGCCGTGCCGGCCGTCGGGATCCAGCCCGCGAGAAGCTGGTTGCAGCGTCGTGTGGACCGGCTGGTGCACGGGGAGGCGGCGGCCCCCGCGCTCAGCCGGGTGGGACGCCATCTCGGCAGCGCGGCCGGCCCGGAGGAGGCGCTGACCGGTATGGCCGAGAGCGTCGCGGTCTCGTTCAACCTCGGCTCGGTACGGGTGCTGGACGCCGACGGCGAGGTGCTGGTCTCGATTTCGCCGGAGGGACCGCCGGACGGAGTGCCGGAGGGACTGCTTGACGGACCGCGGGAGGGATCGCTGGACGGACCACGGGAGGAGTCCCGGGACGAACCGCCCCAGGATCTCGCCCCAGCGGCACACGGGACACCTCTCGCCGTACCTCTGGTGGTACGTCAGGAGAGCGCCGGAACGCTGCTGGTGACCGCGCGGCCCGGCGAACGCCTCGACCGCAGAGCCCGTTCGGCGCTGGAGGAGGTGGCGCCCATCGTCGCCACGGCCGTCCATCTCGCCGCCGTCACCCGGGCGCTGCGCGAGTCGCGCGGCCGGCTGGCCGCCGCAAGGGACGACGAACGACGCGCGCTGCGGCGGGAGTTGCACGACCAGCTCGGCCCGGCCCTGGCCGGTATCGGGCTCGGTCTCGCGGCGGTGCGCAATCTTCTGCCCGATCGCGCGGACACGGCAGACGCCCTGCTCGGCAGGCTCCGTGCGGAAGTCGATGTGCGGGTGGACGAGGTCCGCACGCTGGCCCGGGGACTGGTCCCGCCGGTCCTGGCCGAGCTGGGTCTCGTGGCGGCCCTGCGGGAGTTGGTGATGCGGTACGAGGCGGACGGCCTCGCGGTGGCCGTACGGGACGGGGTCGGCGGCGGGGACAGCGGGGACGGGGATCGGGACCGGGAGTCCGTCCGGGGCGGGGGCGGGGACCGGGGGCGGCCGGCGTACGGCGACCTGCCCGCGAAGGCCGCGGGAGCGGTCTACGCGATCGTGGCCGAGGCGCTGCGGAATGTGTCGCGGCACTCGGGGGCCAGGACCTGCGCGGTGGTGCTGGCCGGGACCGGCTCGGGCGCGGACCGGGTGCTGACCGTGGTGGTCGAGGACGACGGGCACGGTATCGCGGCGGGCGCCAGGTCCGGTGTCGGCAGGCAGTCCGTACAGGAGCGGGCCGAGGAGGTCGGCGGAACGGTCGTCTGGGAGCCGGGCGCCGGCGGTCGGGGCACCCGGCTGATCCTGCGTGTTCCGCTCCGGGAGGAGCTGACCGACGGGGTGGTCGACCGCGCGCGGTGAGTGAGAGGGACGAAGGCGATGACGCGATGACGGCGAGGTCCGCCATCGTGACGGCGGGCAGGCGGGCAGGCGGACAGGTGGGCTGGCGAGCAGGTGGGCCGGGCGGGTTTGGAGGAGCGGGTGGATACGACGGCTGACCGGGAGGACGGAGCGGCAGGGCGGGGCGGAGCCGACGGCGGCCTGCGGATCGTCGTGGTGGACGACCATCCCGTCTTCCGTATGGGTATGGCCGCGCTGCTCGGATCACTGCCCGGTGTGAGCGTGGTCGGTGAGGCGGAGACCTATGACGGGGCCGTCGCCGCCGTCGCCGCGCACCGGCCCGATGTCGTCGTCATGGATCTGCACCTCGGCGACGGAGCGCCCTCGGGTGTCGAGGCCACCCGGGAGATCCTGCGGCTGCGGCCCACGACGGCCGTCCTCGTGGTGACGATGCTGGACGACGACGACTCGGTCTTCGCCTCGATACGGGCGGGCGCGCGCGGCTATCTCCTCAAGGGAGCGACGCCCGCCGAGATCGAGCGCGGGATACGCGCGGTCGCCCATGGCGAGGTGCTGCTCGGTCCCGCGGTGGCCTCACGGGCGATGGCCTATCTCACCGGGCTGCGGGTGCCGGGCACCGCTCCGGTCGCCCTGCCCGAACTGACCGGGCGGGAGCGGGAGGTACTGGATCTGGTGGCCAGGGGCCTGGATAATCTCGCCATCTCGCGACGGCTGGTGCTCAGCCCGAAGACCGTCCGCAACCATCTGTCCAACATCCTCACGAAGCTTCAGGCGGCCAGCAGGGCGGAGGCGATCGTCCGGGCCCGGCAGGCGGGCCTCGGCGGAGAGTGAGCCGAAGCGGACGACTCCGGCGGGTGCACGACTCCCATGAGTGGACGATTCCCGTGAGTGGGCGGTTCCGTTGGGCGGGCGGCTCCGTTGGACGGGCGGTTCCGGTGGGTGAGGCGGCCGGGGGCGGGTGCGGGGGATTCTCATGGGCCTCTCACCAGTCGTTCAGACAATATGCTTAGGCTGAGGACCGTGACGTACACAACTCCGCCGGGCTGGTATCCGGATCCTGGGCACTCGGGCGACGGCCCCCAGCGGGAACGCTGGTGGGACGGTTCCGCCTGGACCGACGAACTCCGCGCCACCTCCACCGAGGAGTGGGCGCCGCCGACCGCGTCCGCCTACCCCGGGTCGCCTCCTTACCCCGCGGCACCACCGCCCGGCCGGGCGAGCCGTGGCCGCCGGATCGCCGTCGGTGTCACCGCCGTGGTCGTGGCGATGGCCATCGCGGGAGGCTTCTATCTGCTCGGCCGTGACGGTGACGGTGACAGCGCGCCGGTGGGTGCCGGCGATGTGCCTTCCACGGCCCCTTCACAGCCCGGACAGCGGACTCCGAACCCGGACGGGCCCGGCGGTCCGGGCGGTCCGGAGGGACCTGGTGGCGGCGAGAGCGGTGCGCCCCAGGTGCCGAGCGAGGACGGCTACGCCACCGACGCGGCCAGCGGAATCAGCATCCCGGTACCGGACGGCTGGACCGGCGAATCCGGGGTGGTCGGTGCCGGGGTGACGACCGGAAAGTACTCCTGTCCCGGGGACACGTCCCAGAGCTGCGTACGGGGCGGGGTGTTCTCCGCTCCCGCGGCCGCGATGAAGATCGAGGCCACCACGCCCAAGGCGGCGGCGGAGAAGGACATCCAGACCAACGCCGAGGAGTCCTACGGCGGGGAGATCTACGGAAAGATCTCCTCCCACGAGGAGCTGAAGTCCGAGGCGGTCACCGTCGCCGGGCAGAAGGGCTATCTCGTGCGGTGGAAGGTCGTCACGAGCAAGGGTGACGACGGTTATGTGCAGTCGCTCGCCTTCACCTCGCCCTCCGCCTCGGGACTCATGGTCGTCGTGCGCTCGGGCTTCGACATCAATGACAAGGCGCCCAAGCTGTCCGTGATGGACGAGATCACCCAGGGCATCAAGGCAGCGGCGGGTGGAGGAAGCGGCAGCGGGCAGGGAGTCTGAACCCGGAGCCCTCGGCCGGCGCCGCTCCCCGGACCGGGGACCGATGGCCGGGGCCGGGGGTGCCACTCCCCGGTGACTGGTGACTGGTGACCGGTGACTGATGACCGGTATCGGTGACCGGTGGTGGCGGGCAGTGGTCGGCGGCCCGTCGGGTCGGTCGTTCGCGTGTGATGTTGTTCCAGGGCGGGTCGCCGTGTGCGGCCCGCCCTGTGGTGTGCGGTGAGGCGGCGAGGTGGGGTACGGCGGTCCTGAGCGGCGTCCGTACCGGTCCGTCGGCCGTACACTCGCCTCATGGTGTGTACACGTGCGGTCAGAGAGTGCCTGCGACAGGCCCCCTGCGCGCTGTGCTCGGCCGCCGCGGCCGCGCTGACCGCGGGAGCGGGTCCGGTGTCCCCACCGGAAGCCGCCTGCCGGGCGCTGCACGGCCACGGCTAGCGCTCTTCCGCCGTCCGGATCGTCCCCCGGGCCGCACCGCTGAGGCCGAACCCTCTGAACCGGCCGCGTCGGGGCCGTGGGGACCCAGGCCCTGTCCTGCGGATCTTCGTGGGCCCGGAACGCCTGGCACGGCACCTCGCCGCGTTGCTCGCCGCGTTGTCGGAGTCGTCCAAGTACGTCCGGTCCATCGACGATGACGATCCTCCGCCTTGCGCTGCACCGCACCAGCCGCCCCGGCTGATCCACGAAGATCCGCCGGACAGGACCTGGCTGCCCGTGAGCCCGGCCGTCCGCTAGCGCCGGTCCTCCCGGCCGGTCCATTCCCGTAACGCCCTGGCGGACCGCCCGCCGGGCCGGTTGACGGCGACCCCACCCGTCGTCTCCGCGCTCATCCCCACCGTCACCACTGTCCTCACCACTGCCCGCACCTCCGCCCTCACCCATGTCGCGTCGCCTCGTCGTGCTGTCGAGCCACAGCCCTCCAGCCACCGCGCCGAGCCGCGATTCCGAGCCGCACCTCCGAGAGGATCCCTGTGAAGTTGAGCGAGTTGCTCGCCGGGTACGACCACGAGACTCTGCGGGGGGATCCGGAGACGGCGATCACCGCGGGCACCTGCTTCGACGCCCACCGGGTGGTGCCGGGTTCGCTGTACATCGCCGTGCCGGGCCACCGCGAAGGCGGCCCCGGGGCCATCGGCCCGGCCCTCGCGCGCGGCGCGGTGGCGGTGCTGCTGGACGCGAAGGCACCGGAGCCCGACGAGTCGGTGTGGGCGCACACGGACGTGTGCGTGGTGCGGGTGGGGGACACCCGTACGGCCGCGTCGGCCGTCGCCTCCCGCTACTACGGGGAGCCCGGGAGGGGGATGGACATGGTGGCCGTCACCGGCACCAACGGGAAGACCTCGGTGTCGTACATGGTCGAGTCCGTGCTGCGGCTCGCCGAGGGCGCGAGGGTCGGGGTCATCGGGACCGCGGGCAGCCGGATCGGCGACGAGGTGATCCCCATGCCGAGATCGGTCCTGACCACGCCCGAATCGCCGGACTTCCAGTATCTGCTGGGGTACATGCGGGACCGGGAGGTCGGCACGGTGGTTCTGGAGGCCACCTCCATGGGCCTGCTGACGCACCGCGTGGACCACGCCTTCGCCGATGTCGGTGTCTTCACCAATCTGACGCAGGATCATCTGGACGACCACGGCACGATGGAGAACTACCGGGACGCCAAACTCCGGCTGTTCCAGGGGCTCTGCCGGCGTGCCGTGGTCAACGCCGACGATCCGGTGGGCGCGGGGATCGGTGCCCTGATGCCCGGCGCCGTGACGACATACGCTCTGGACACCGAGGCGGACTACCGGGCGACCGATCTCACCATGGACGCGTTCGGTACGCGTTTCACCCTCCATCACGAAGGGCGCAAGTATCCGGCGGCGATCCCGGTGCCGGGCCGGTTCTCGGTGGCCAACGCCCTTGCCACCGTGGCCGCCTGCCATCTGCTCGGGCACGATCTGCGCGGACTGGTCGGCGCGCTGGACCGGATGCCACCGGTTCCCGGGCGGTTCGAGCGCTTCGAGACCCGCGGAGGCACCGCCGTCATCGTCGACTACGCGCACTCCCCGGACTCGCTGGAGAAGGTGCTCACCGCCATCCGGGACTTCGCCCGGGGCCGGGTCGTCACCGTCTTCGGCTGCGGCGGCGACCGTGACAGCACCAAGCGCGCCAGGATGGGGGAGATCGCCGGTACGTACTCCGATCTCGCCGTGCTCACCTCGGACAATCCGAGGAACGAGGACCCCGGGGCGATCATGGACCAGATCACCCCCGGTCTGCTGGCCAGCGGCTGCCGCTTCGAGCGGTTCGCGGACCGCCGCTCGGCCATCGCCTTCGCGCTGGCCGACGCGGGCCGGGACGACATCGTCCTGCTCGCGGGGAAGGGCAGCGAGCCGTATCAGATCGTCGGAGACCGATTGCTGCCGTTCAGCGACATGGCGACGGTCCGCGAACTCGCCGGGTAGGCGTGGCCCGGCGTCCGGTGCCCGGCGTCCGGCAGGCGGCTGGCAGTCGGCAGTCGGCGGTGTCAGCCGGCGTTCGGCTCGGCGTCCGGCTCTTTCCCGAGGACGTAGAGCTCGGGCAGGTTGACCACGATCGCCTCCTGTGTGCTGCGGGCGATCACCACCACGGCCTCCTCGTCGGAGCTGGGGTTCTCCTCGCGGTGCGGGACATACGGCGGTACGAAGATGTAGTCGCCCGGCGAGGTGCGGATCCGGATCTCCTCGGGCGTACCGCCGGAGTCGTCGAGGAACACGAACTCCGGGTGCCCCTCGACCACATGGATGGCCGTCTCGGAGGCGCCGTGATGGTGGTTGGAGGACGCCGTGTCGGGCGCAACATGCGTCTGGCCCATCCAGATGCGCTCGGAGCCGACACTGCTGCCGCTGATCGCCGCGAAGCGCCGCATTCCACCGGTCTGCGCGGTGTCGCCGTCGAGCGCGCCGGCCCGGATGTGGTGCAGCCGGGCGCGCAGGGGCGGTGTGCTCCCCGCCTCGCCGTGCTCGTGGTCCTGGTCACGGTCGTGGTCCGGCAGATCGGGGTGGAACGCGTCGTGTCCGGTGGGCGGGGTGTGCGAGGCCATGGAGATCCTGCTCGTCGGGGGGCGGACGCGAGGCCCTGGCCCGGGTCGGGGCCCGGCGAGGGCTCGGCGCCGACGGTAGAGAGCGCGGCGAATGGATGTCAAGATGTGTCCATTACCGCCGAGCAGGCCGTTCCCGGTTCTCGGACGGTTCGTCAGGTACGGAGACCCGCGGGGAGACGGTGCAGATGCAGATATCGGCGAAGGCGGACTACGCGGTGCGGGCGCTCGTCGAACTCGCCGCCGACAGCGCACGGCCCCTGACCTGCGAGGGCATCGCGTCCGCCCAGGACATCCCGTTCCGGTTCCTCAAATCGGTCTTCCGGGATCTGCGGCAGGCCGGTCTGGTCCGCAGCCAGCGCGGCTGTGAGGGCGGTTACTGGATAGGCCGCGATCCGGCCGCGATCAGTGTGGCCGAGGTGATGACCGCGGTCGACGGGGAGTTCCTCACCCTGCGCGGCGCCCGGCCCGACACCCTCGTCTACCCCGGCGCGGCGCGGCGGCTGCCGGACTTGTGGCGCGCGGTCGAGGCCGCCGCGCAGTCGGTGCTCGGGCGTACGACCATCGCCCAACTCGCCGCCGAGGGCGCGGGAGGCGCGAGGGGCGCGGAGCCCCGGAGCACCGGTAAGGGATCCGCCGCCCGCGATGTCTCCCCGGCGGTTCCGGCGTGACCGAGGAGCCCGGGGGAGCGGCGGCAGGTCCGGAGCCGGGGGAAGCGGTCCGGCCACTGGTCCGGATCACCGAGTACACCGACCCCGCCTGCCCGTGGGCCTGGGGGTCCGAGCCGGTCTTCCGGTCGCTGAGACAGACGCTCGGGCCACGTGCGCGGTGGCGGCGGGTCTTCGGGATCCTCTTCGACGAGGACGACGATCCGGCTCCCGACCCGGACGCCGAGGCCCGTTGGTACGAGCGGTTCATCCACGAGGTCACCACCCATACGCACGCGCCGTACGCGCGCCGGCTGCGCCGGCTCACCCGTACGAGCTGGCCCGCGTCCCTCGCCGCCACGGCCGCCGGGTCACAGGGGGCCGAAACCGCCGAACGGGTCCTGCGGCGGCTGCGCGAGAGCACGTTCGTCGTCGGCTCGCCCGCGGACACACCGGACGGGATCCGCAGGGCCGTACGGGGCGTCCCCGGCCTCGACACCGACCGGCTGCTGCGTGACCTGGCCGCTCCACGGACCCGGGAGGCCGTCCGCTCCGACTGGGCGGAGACCCGTGCGCCGCTCCCCGAGGTGCTCGGTCTCGACGGGCCGGGACCGCACCCGGGCCGGGCGAAGGAGGTCGGGGGCCACCGCTGTTACGCGCTGCCGACGCTGCTTTTCGAGGGACCCGGCGGCCGGGTGTGCGTACCGGGGTGGCGGCCTGTCGAGACCTATCTCGAAGCCGCCCGTACGGCCGCCGCCGCGCCGCTGCCCCGTACCCCGGTGCTGTGGTCGCCCGGCGAGGCGCTGGAGCGCTGGCGGAGTCTGACCGGTCCCGAACTCGCCCTGCTCACCGGCGGGTCGGAGCCTCCGCCGGACGCCGTACGGATCGAGACGGGCCACGGTCCGCTGTGGCTGCACCCCGGTGAGACCCGTCCCGAGGCGGTCTGAACAGGGCTGCGGGACAGGCCGGTTCGGTCCGTGCCGAAGGGGTCCGGCGGTAACCGCCGTCCACGCGTGGGCAGATGAAAGCGCAGGTCGTCAGGGTCTCGGACAATGAGACACCAAGAGGTGTCCATTGACAGCGTGCCGCGCGGCGGTGAGGATACGGGGCATGCATCCGATGCACCCCGGTGTGGTCTGCCGCTACGTGGACTATCGGCGCACGTCCAGCGCCCTCTGTCGCTGACCCGACCGCCGACGCGGCCCTTGAGGCCCTGAGGCCCTGAGGCTTCGCCAGGCCCTCGGCACTCCGGCCCTGCCCCGGATTCCCGCGCCGCGACAGCGGTGGCCCGGGGACGTACCCCCGTACACCGGACCTCCGCCGACGACCGGCACGCCGCGAGATCTCCCGCGCGACACTTCCCGCCGTAGCCGTAGCCGTAGCCGTAGCCGTACGCGTCAAGCCGTGCCGGAGTCCCTGCCGGCCCGAGAGGCGGCTGCTTCTCCTCATCCGTGTCCGCCGTCGGCGGTTCCGGTGCTGTCACGCCCCGATGCCGCGGCGACGGACGGTACCGCGCTCCGCCGCGGGCTCGTCCCGCCGCACCGGTCCCGCCCGCCTCGTCCCGCCCTCCTCGCCTCACCGTCCTGCCCGTCTCGTCCGGACCGCCCGGCCGGGCGTCCCTCGGCCCCGCCCGCGTACCCGAGCGCACCGGCACGGCCCAGAAAGGTGGCGTACTCATGCCGGTCCTCCGTACCTCCTCCACCACCGCCGGCGCGGACCGCCCGGCCATCACCCCGGCGTCCGTCCCGCTCTCCCTCCCCGGCCCGGGACGGCGCTCCTTCCTCGGACTCGCCCTCGGCGCGGGCGCCGCACTCGCCCTCAGCGCCTGCGGAGGCGGGTCCACCTCGTCCGCAGGCGGCCGGGGCGGCACCCTCAAATGGGGCTGGGCGCTGCCGACCTCATGGGATCCGGTCACCTCGTCCGCCGGCTGGGACGTGCACTCCCTCTCCCTCGTCTACGCCGCGCTCACCACGCTCGACCAGCGCGGCAACGCCGTCCCCGCCCTCGCCGCCTCCTGGAAGTACAACGAGGACGGCACGGTCGTCACCTTCACTCTCCGCCAGGGGCTGAAGTTCGGCGACGGGACCCCGATCGACGCCACCGCCGTGAAGAAGAGCATCGAACGGGGCCGTGACTACGAGAAGTCACTGATCGCCGCTCAGCTCATCGGCGTCGAGGAGGTCACGGCCGTCGACGCCCGCACCGTCGAACTGCGGCTCGCCGAACCCGACTTCCAGGTTCCCCTGCTTCTCGCGGGCAAGACCGGCATGGTCGTCAACCCCAAGGTCTTCGAGAGCGACGCCGCGAGCCTCGCCACCGAGCCCGCGGGATCCGGCCCGTACACCCTGGTCTCCTACGTCGCCTCGGAGACCAGGCCGCCCAGCGGTCCGGCCGTCGACCCCGCGTACACGGCCCGCTTCGCCCGTGCCCACGAGGACGCGGGATTCGACCGGATCCTCATCGGTTACAGCTCCAGCAGGCCGGACGGGGTCCAAGTGGCCGCGTACGTCGCCGGGCGCACCGAACGGCTCGGTCTGCTCGTCGCCCACCGCCCCGGCTTCATCGCGCCCACGCTGGCGGCCCGTTCCTTCGCGACCCTCGACCAGTTCAGCGGGGGCCGTGTCGCCGTCCACACCATCACCGGCGGCCATGACGCCGAACAGCGCAGGGACGGCGACTACCTGGACAAGGAAGGGCGTTACGACCGCACGGACGAATATCTGTCCATCCTGCGCCGTGCCTGGTCCTCCGCGGAACCCTTCAGTCACGAGGGCCGTCACTACCGCTTCGAGGAGTACGCCTCCGGGGTCCTGCCGGTGCGTGAATCAGGTATTCCGCTCTACTTCGGCGGCTCCTCCGAGGCCGCGTACCGGGTGGGCGGACGGCACGCCGACACCTTCGCGCTGTGGGGTGAGCCGCTCGCCGAGACCGCCGAGCAGATCGCCTCCGTGCGCGCCGCCGCCACGGCGGCGGGACGCGCCGAACCGCCCGGTATCAGCGTCTCCTTCCGTCCGATCCTCGGCGCGACCGAAGAACTCGCCTGGGAACGGGCCCATCGCGTTCTGGACACCATCAAGTCCGGTGCGGGACGCGCCTTCTTCGACCAGGCACGCCACCAGCGGGGGCGGAACGGAGCGCAGAACACCGGCTCGCGGCGGCTGCTCGCGGCAGCCGCCAAGGGCGATCTGCACGACCGCGCCCTGTGGACCCCCACCGCCACGGCCACCGGCGCGGGCGGCAACACGACCGCGCTGGTCGGCACGCCGGAGACCGTCGCGCGGGCGCTGCTCGACTATGTCGACATCGGCGTGACCACACTGCTCATCCGGGGATACGACCCGCTCGACGACGCCATCGACTACGGGCGCGAGCTGATCCCGCTCGTGCGCCAGGAACTCGCCCACCGCGCCGCGACGGCCGCCGCCACCCCCACCGAACCGGCCGCCCCCACCGAACCGGCCACCCCCACCGAACCGGCCAGGCCCACCGCCGACTCCATCGGAAGCACGCGATGACCGACCTGTTCAGCGCCACCGCCCCCGTGTCTGGCCCTGTCCGCGCCACCGGCACCGGCACGGACACGGCTTCCGTTCCGGCCCCCAACGGCGCGGGGGGAACGCGCGGTTGGCAGCCGCCCGCCGGGATCGCCCCGCGCGGCACTCTGCTTCTGCTGCCGGGCCGTGGCGAACACCCCTTGGTCTACGAGCGTTTCGGGCGCCGGCTGTCCGCCGATGGATATGTCGTGCACGCGCTCGATACCACCCCGGACGACAACACCGAAGAGATCCTGGAGCGAGCGGCCGAGGCCGCCGGTCCCGAACCCGTCGGGCCCGTTGTCCTCGTCGGCAGCGATACGGGAGCCCTTCAGGCCCTGCACACGGCCGTGGCGGCCGGCCCGCGGCTGCCGGTCGGGGGCGTCGTCGTCGCAGGGGCCGCCCCGGCCACGCGAGCGGCCGAGCCACGGCCCGGCCCGGTCACCGGCACCGCCCCGGCCACCGCCCCGTCCTTCGGCACCGGCACCCGTACGGACGCCGGCTCGTCCACCCTGTGGGACGACGAACTGGGGGCGCGCACCGCGTGCCCGGCCCACCGCAAGCGGCTCACCGAGGACGGGGGTTTCGTACGGGGACGGCTCACCGCCCCCGTGTCCGCCCGGCTGCTCGCCGACGCCCGGCCCGACGTACCCGTCCTGGTCCTGCACGGCGGGACCGACCCGGTCACCCCGCCCGGGAGGGCACGCGAGCTGGCGGCCCGGCTGCCGCGCGCCACCCTCGGTGTGGTGCGCGAAGGACGGCACGACGTGCTCAACGACGCGTCGCACCGGACCACGGCCGCGGTGCTCGTGCTGTGGCTGGAAAGGCTCCGTGCCGACCCGGAGCTGACCCCGATCCTCACCGTCGAACAGGGCGCCGCCCTGTGACCATCACCCTCACCCAGTGGAAGGGAAGCGGTATGACCGTGTCCACCGAACGCACCGCGGCCGGCACCTCGACCGGCCCCACCGCCGCCGCCGCGGCCGGCGAGATACTGCGCCGCACCCTGCGCCGGCACGCGGCGGGGGTCACCGTGATCACCGTGCCAGGACCCGCCGGATTCACCGCGACCTCGTTCACCTCGGTCTCGCTGGAACCCGCGCTGGTCTCCTTCTGCCTCGGTGTCACGGCCTCGACGCTTCCCGCGGTACAGGCCGCCGACCGCTTCGCCGTTCATGTGCTGGGCTCCGGAAACGCCACACTGGCCCGGCAGTTCGCGCGCAGCGGCACCGACCGGTTCGCGGGGCTGTCGTGGACCGGGAGCCATGACGGTCTCCCCCTGCTGGACGGCGTACCGGCGTGGCTCACCGCCCGGGTGACGCTGCGTCAGCGGATCGGCGACCATGTCCTGGTCGTCGGCGAGGTCGAGGCGGGCGGTGGCCATGGGGAGGGTCCCGCCCTGGTCCATCACGACGGTGCCTTCGCCACGCCCGTACGTCTTCCCCCGCACACCGGCGAGTGATCTCCCTCGGGTCCGGTGCCGGGTCCGGTGCCGAGACCGAGTTCCGGTACGGGTCCGGGCCTGGGCCCCGGCCGAAACGGCACCCGGAACCGGAAGCCGGAACCGGAACCCGAAACGGAACCGGAGCCGCGGCCGGAACCGGAATCCGCACCCGAGCCGCTCCGAGCGCATACCCGAGCCCCCGCCGCCCGCGGGGGCTCGGTCGTTCCATGTCTCCTTCGCCCTGATTCGTTTGTCGAAGGTATGGTCCAACGCGGTGGCCTGAAACGTTCACCACCTGAAGGAGCGGGCACGGTGGGTCGCCGGCCCGCGCCGTACTGACCGCGGCGGCCGGTCCGGCCCGGCGGTTCGGGTCACCTGGTACGACCGGCCTCCGGCCGGCCCGCCACCGGATCGCCGAGGGGCGTCAACCTCCCCGGCGTGCTTCTTTTCTGACGAAGTATCAGTTCCGGAACTTGACGCAGCACCTTGACGGCGCCCGGGGGCGACTCTAGCGTCCGGCAGTCGAGGGGAGCTCCAGTTCGGAGTTCCCCGCCCCCCACCCTCGGACGTCCGCACCGCCAGCGCACGGGCCTCCGGCCAGTGCGAACAGTGTGCGGAATCCTCAACTCCGTTTGGAGTACTCATGAGAACACCGCGGTCCGAGAACGGCCGCCGCGTCAGCAGGGGACGCGTGCGGGCGCTTCTCGCCGGTCTGGTGGCGGTGTGTGCCGTCGCCGCTCAGCTCGTCTTCGGTACCACCGGGGCGGTCGCCCAGGTGGAGAGTGAAGCCACCCGGCAAGCCGCTCCGGCCAAGGCCGCCGCGGCACCCGATGTCGTGCGCGTGGCCGAGTTCCTCGCCGAGTGCAAGTTCAGCCACCGGCTGCCGGACGACCCGATCGTGGTCCCCGGTCTGCCCGGCGGCTCGCACATGCACAGCTTCTTCGGCAGCCACGCGACCGACGCGTACACCAACCTCGGCGATCTGAAGAGCGCGGCGACCACCTGTGACCCGGTCGTCGACCTCTCCGCCTACTGGGTGCCGACCCTCTATGTGAACAACCAGCCCGTCGAGCCGACCGGCACCACGTTCTACTACCTCGGTGAGGGCGTGTCGGACGACATCATCGCCCGTACCCAGCCCATACCCGAGGGTCTGAAGATCGTGGCGGGCAACGCCAAGGCGACGGGACCGAACGACGGGGACACCCGTGCGCGCTGGTCGTGTCTGCACGCGGGCCAGGTCAACCCGTCGAAGGACTTCGTCAACTGCCCGGCCGGCACGATGCTGGAGTCGTACCTCGACTTCCCGCAGTGCTGGAACGGCAGGGACCTCGACTCGGCGGACCACAAGAGCCACATGTCCTACCCGGTGAACAACGCGTGCCCGGCGAGCCACCCGGTCCCCGTGCCCAAGCTGCGCCAGGTCCTGCGGTACCCGGTGAACGGGAACCCGGCAGGATTCCGGCTCGCCTCGGGACCCGGTTACACGATGCACGGTGACTTCTTCAACGCCTGGCCGGCGGGGGAGATGGAGCGGCGCGTCCGTAACTGCATCAACCCGATCATCAAGTGCGGCGCCAACGGGAATCCGTGATGGCGCGGGGCGGCGGCCGGCCGCGCGAGGGCGGGCCGCCGTCCCGTCCGGTCCGCGGGATCCTGGCCGGTGCGCTGCCGGCCACGCTGCTGGTACTGGCCCTGCTCGGCGCGGCGGGCTGTGGCAGCGGCGGAAGCGGTGGCGGCGACGGCCGTGAGAGCGACAGGGGCGGCGCCGGTGCCGTCCCCGCGGCGAGGAGCGGTACGCCGTCCCTCTCCGCCCCCAGCACCGAACCCGGCGGCTACAACGCCACCGACCGTGGCTGGGCCCAGCTCATGGCACCCATGAACGAACGGACCCTGCTCCTTCTCGACCTGGTCGCGGACCGCGCGGCCGACCCCGGTCTGTCGGATCTCGCACGGAGTACGCGAGTGACGCACCGGGACGAGCTGACCCGCTTGCGCGGGCTGCTCCGGGACACGGGAGCGGCGGGGACCAACCCGCACGAGGGTCACGACATGAAGGGAATGATCACCGAGGACGAGCTGCGGAGTGTCTCCGAGAGCCGGGGCAAGGCCTTCGACGCCCTCGCCAAGACCTATCTCCGCGAACATCTGGAACAGGGAATCCTGGTCTCACGCGGTGAGCGGGACTCGGGTGCCGCGCCCGCCGCGACAGACCTCGCCAGGGAAGTGGGAGAGCGTCGCGCCGGGCAGCTGAAGGCGCTGCGTCAGCTGGGCGGCTGACCGTATCCGCGGGCCGCGCCGCCGGCCCTGCCACCGTGCCGGGCACGCGTCCCCGTGCCCGGCACGGTCACGCTCCCGGCGTGCTCCGTCCGATCGGCTCGCGGCGCCGGCCGGTGTCCGTCCGCCGTTCGGAGCGCCGTACGTCCGGAGCACCGGGCGACTCCCGCGCGTTCTCGCCGCCGGCCCCCTCGGGGACCGGCGGCTCCGGTGCCCGGGGACGGACCGGCCGGCCCGGGTCAGACCGGGGCGGCGACGGTCGTACCCAGTGTCTCGGGCCTGCTGCAGTAGGACAGGCCGTCCAGTGACCGGTCGGTGCAGAAGCGCGCCACGAGGTCCGCGAAGTCCGCGATCCGCTCCACCGGGGCGAGATGGTCGGTCTCGTCGATGGTCATGAACCGCGCCCGCGGCAGCCGCGCGGCCACCTCGCGCCCCATCGCGGGTGTGCACAGCGTGTCGTACTCGCCGGTGACGACCAGACTCGGCACGGCGGGCACCGGCTCGGGCCGGTACCACTCGTGCCGCATCAGCCGGGTGTTGTGCTCCGCGGACTTCCGGAGCTGCTCGGGGTCCTGCCCGGCGATCTGCTGGTAGACGAGCCGGGACACGGCCGCGTGCTTACGGACCCGGCCCGTGCCGGGCGGCGACATGAAGCGGTCGGCCAGCTCACGGGCGATGGACTCCGTCTCGCCCTTGTCGATCATGACGGACCAGCGCTCCATCGCCGCCGCGTAGTCCGGCGGGATCCGGGTGGTCATACCGACCAGCAGGAGCCGCGCGAGCATACCCGGGTAGTGCTGGGCGAAGCGCAGCCCGACGGCCCCGCCGTAACACGCGGCGACCAGGTTGACGCGCGGCACGCCGAGTTCGTCGAGCAGCCGCCGGACGGCCGCCGCGAGGAAGTCCACACCGTACGACGCGGGCAGGAAGTCCGCGGTGCCGTACCCCGGCAGATCCACCGTGATGACCTGTCCCAGCGGGCTGAGCCACTTCTCGTGCCGTACCCAGGAGTTGCGGTCCTGGGACGAGCCGCCCAGCACCAGCAGGGGCTCGGTCAGCCGCCGGCCGTGGCGCACCACGCGGCAGGTGTAGCGGAACCCGTCGAACATGAGGTCCCGTTCCTCCACCTGCCCGGCCGTCGCCTCTCCCGTACCCGCTCCCTCGTCGGCCTCCTGCCCCGGGATCAGCGGGCGAGCACCGGGTGATTCCTGGTCCTGGGCGAGGACGGCGTCGATGGACATGGATGACTCCAGAGCTCCGGAAGGGACAACAACGTCCCTGCCTAGCAGTTGATCCGTCCGGATCATGTATCGCTTACCCGATCGTGGGCGGGTCGCGCTCCGTGGCCCGCTGGTGGATTCGAACATCGCTCGCCAGTACTTGACTTCGAGCGCGCTCCAATTCGTAGCCTTCGGGTCATGACCACGCCTCAGCACAAGATCGGATCAGGGTTCGGAGCCCGGAGCACCGCGGCGGACGTTCTGCGCGGTGTCGACCTCACCGGAAAGCTCGCCGTCGTCACGGGCGGTTACTCCGGCCTGGGACTGGAGACGACCCGCGCGCTCGTCGGAGCCGGTGCCCAGGTCGTCGTGCCCGCCCGGCGGCGGGCGACCGCCGAGGAGGCGCTCCGCGGTATCGACGGGGTCGGTATCGACGAACTCGACCTCGCCGATCTCGACAGCGTCCGCGCGTTCGCCGAGCGCTTCCTCGCCTCGGGCCGCACCATCGACATCGTCGTCAACAACGCCGCCGTCATGGCCTGTCCCGAGACCCGGGTCGGCCCCGGCTGGGAGGCGCAGTTCGCGACCAATCACCTCGGCCACTTCGCGCTCGTCAACCGGCTCTGGCCGGCGATCGAGCCCGGCGGGGCGCGGGTGATCTCCGTGTCCTCGTCCGGACACCGCAACTCGCCCATCCGCTGGGACGACCTGTGGTTCGGGACCGGTTACGACAAGTGGAAGGCCTACGGCCAGGCGAAGACGGCCAACGCGCTCTTCGCCGTGCACCTCGACGCACTCGGCCGTGGCGCGGGAGTGCGGGCGTTCTCGCTGCACCCCGGCGGCATCCTCACACCGCTCCAGCGCCATCTGGCCAAGGAGGAGATGGTCGCGGCGGGCTGGATCGACGAGGACGGCAACGCCGTGCACCCCTCCTTCAAGTCCCCGGAGCAGGGTGCGGCCACCCAGGTGTGGGCGGCGACCTCGCCCCGGCTGGCGGACGCGGGCGGGGTCTTCTGCGAGGACTGCGACATCGCGGAGCCGGCATCGGCCGACCCCTCGGTGCCCGGCGGTGTACGCGACTGGGCGACCGACCCCGAGCAGGCGGCGCGGCTGTGGCGGCTCTCGGCCGAGCTGACCGGGGTCGACGCGTTCGCGGCCACCGCCTGACCATCCACGTCCCCCGCCGGCCCGGCGGCCGATCCACTCACCGGACCGGTGGACCGATCACCGGACCGGTGGACCGATCGGCCGGGGAACGTATGATCGAGCGCGGCCCGCCGGGCCTCCGGAGGTGCCCCGATGCCGGAACGACCACCCATGACGCTCACCGGCGCGGTGCTCGACGCGCCCAGCGCCGGCGAGCTGGCCGCGTTCTACCGGCGACTGCTCGGCTGGACGGTGGCGGCGGACGAGCCCGACTGGGTCAAGCTCGTCCCACCGGGCGGAGGCACGGGCCTGGCCTTCCAGACCGAGCCCGGGTACACCCCGCCCGTCTGGCCGTCGGAGTCCGGCCGCCAGCAGATGATGATCCACCTCGACATCGAGGTGGACGACCTGGAGCGCGCCGTCGCCTACGCCGTGGAGCTGGGCGCGACCCTCCACGGCTTTCAGCCCCAGGACGACGTACGGGTCTGTCTCGACCCGGCAGGACACCCCTTCTGCCTCTGGATCCGTACCTGACACCATGGGCTCCCGGCCGGCCGCGTCCGGCGCCGCTCAGGTGGTCCGCCGCTCGACGAGGGTCGTGGGCAGCGTGAGCTGATGGCGCGGCCCCGCGGGATCGTTGATCTCGTCGAGGAGCAGCCGGGTGATGGCGCGCCCCATCTCCTCGGTCGGCTGGCTGACACTGGTCAGGGGCGGCACCGTATGGCGGGCGACGATCGAGTCGTCGAACCCGATCACCGCCACGTCCTCCGGGACCCGCCGCCCCCGCTCGCGCAGCTCGGTCAGCGCGCCCGCGGCCATGACGTCGGACGCGGCGAACACGGCGTCGAGGTCCGGGCGCCGGTCGAGCAGTTCCGCCATGGCGGCGCGACCGCCCTCCTCGGTGAAGTCGGCGGGCGCGATCAGTGACGCGTCCGGCTCGACCCCCCGCTCGGCATGGGCGTCACGCCACCCCTGGAGACGGCTGTGGCCGACATCCATGTCGAGCGGTCCCGCGATGGTGGCGACGGCGGTCCGTCCCCGGCCGAGGAGATGTCCCACGGCCTGCGCCGCCCCGCCCACATTGTCGGAGTGCACATGGCTCAGTGGCTCGTCCGGTGAGCGCCGCCCCACCAGGACCGTCGGTATCCGGGTCTTCTCCAGGAACGCCGGCAGCGGGTCGTCGCGATGGACCGACACCAGCAGCACCCCGTCGACCCTGCGTGCCTCCACGAACCGGATCAGCCGGTCCAGCTCGCGCTGGTCGCGTACCAGGATCAGCAGCAACTGCATCTCCGTGTCGGCGAGTTCGGTGCTCACACCACGGATGACGGCGGAGAAGTACGGCTCCGCCGCCAGTCGGCTCTCCGACTCGGGGATCACCAGCGCGATGCTGTCGGTCCTGCTGGTGACCAGACTGCGGGCGGCGGGATTCGGTACGTAGTTGAGTTCCGCGATGGCCGCCTCGACGGCGGTGCGGGCCTTCACGCTGACGCCCGGGAGGCCGTTGACGACCCTTGAGACCGTCCCCCTGCCGACGCCCGCCAGCCGGGCCACGGCTTCCAGGGTCGGCCTGCGGGCCGCCCGTTCGGCGCTGCTCATCACGTCTCCTGACTCGTGCTCTCCTGGGGCCGCAGCACGGCGCCCACCAGGAAATTGTGCGGGGTCGCCGGAGAACCGGCGGCCCGGGGGCGGCGCCGCGCCCGTTCGGGCACCGGAACCGCGTCCGGCCCTTGACAGAGCCGGGTGTCAGCGGAGAGTCTTCCACAATCCATGGGAGCGCTCCCAGGGGCGTTCGAACCACTCTGCGGAAGGACCTCTGTGGCCACCTCAGCACCCATCCCCGGGCGCGCCCTGGACCCCGCGGCACCCCTGAGCTTCCCGCCCGGCTTCCTGTGGGGCACCGCGACCGCCGCGTACCAGATCGAGGGCGCCGCCCAGGAGGACGGCCGTACCCCCTCCATCTGGGACGTCTACTCCCGTACCCCGGGCCGGGTACGCAACGGCGACACCGGCGATGTCGCCACCGATCACTACCACCGCTGGCCCGAGGACATCGCGATCATGTCCGACTTGGGTGTCGGGGCGTACCGCTTCTCGGTCTCCTGGCCCCGTGTCCGGCCCACCGGCAGCGGACCCGCGTCCGAGAAGGGCCTCGACTTCTACCGCCGTCTCGCCGACGGACTGCTGGAGAAGGGCATCGAGCCGGTCGTCACCCTCTACCACTGGGATCTGCCGCAGCATCTGGAGGAGGCCGGGGGCTGGCCCGAACGCGACACCGCCCACCGTTTCGCCGAGTACGCGGGGATCGTCGCCGACGCCCTGGGCGACCGGGTGCGGACCTGGACCACGCTCAACGAGCCGTGGTGCAGCGCCTTCCTCGGCTACGGTTCCGGAGTCCACGCCCCGGGCCGTACGGATGCCGCCGACGCCCTGCGGGCGGCGCACCATCTCAATCTCGGCCATGGGCTCGCGGTCCGCGAGCTGCGTGAGCGGCTGCCGGCCGGCGCCAAGGTGTCCGTCACCCTCAATCTGCACCAGGTACGGCCGCTGACCGGGAGCGAGCAGGACAGGGACGCGGTCCGCCGGATCGACGGCGTGGCGAACCGGGTCTTCACCGGCCCCATGCTGACCGGGGCCTATCCGGCCGATGTCATGGCCGACACCGAGGGGATCACCGACTGGTCGTTCGTCCGGGACGGTGACACCGCGCTGATCCATCAGCCGCTCGACTTCCTCGGTGTCAACTACTACTCACCGACCCTGGTCTCCCACCACACAGGCCCCGCCGCACACGGGTCCGACGGCCATGGCGCGAGCAACCACAGCCCCTGGCCCGGCGCCGACCAGGTGGCCTTCCACCAGACTCCCGGCGAGCGGACCGCCATGGGCTGGACGATCGACCCGAGCGGTCTGTACGAACTGCTGACGCGGGTCCGGCAGGACCACCCGGAGCTGCCCGTCATGATCACCGAGAACGGGGCGGCCTTCGACGACTACGCCGCGCCCGACGGCGAGGTCCGTGACCCCGAGCGGATCGCCTATCTCCGGGACCATCTCGCGGCGGTCCACCGGGCCATCGCCTCCGGCGCCGACGTCCGCGGCTACTTCCTCTGGTCGCTGCTCGACAACTTCGAATGGGCGTACGGCTACGGCAAACGCTTCGGCACGGTCCATGTCGACTACCCGACCCAGCGGCGCACGCTCAAGTCCAGCGCCCACTGGTATGCCCGGGTGACCCGTACGAACACGGTGCCGCCACCGGAGTAGCACCCGCGCCGACGGCCGGGCCCGTCGCACCCGGGGGGCCAGGCCCCCCGGCCGCCGGGCCCGCCGTACCGTCCCGCTCCGCGCCGGCACCTCAGCAGATACGCGGCAGCTGCTCACCCAGCGGCATGTCCACCACCCGGGTCCCGCCCAGCCCGGTGGACGCCACCACCATGCCGGGATGGTCCGTCGTACAGGTACCGATCACCACCGCGCCCGCGCCCCGAGGATGCGCGCGCATCGCCGCGAGCACCTTCTCGGCGTGCGCGGGCGGTACGAACGCCACGAGCTTGCCCTCGTTGGCCACATACAGCGGATCGAGGCCGAGGAAGGCACACGCGTTGGCGACCGCGTCCGGTACCGGAAGCGCGCGTTCCCGGAGAGTGACACCCACCCCCGCCGCCGACGCGATCTCATTGAGCGAGGTCGCCAGACCGCCACGGGTCGGATCCCGCAGTACGTGCAGATCGGGGCAGACGTCCAGCATGGCCCGGACGAGCGAGGCCAGCGGCGCCGTGTCGCTCTCGATCTCCACACCGAACTCCAGGCCCTCGCGGACACTCATGACGGCCACGCCGTGCTCACCGATCGCACCGCTCACGATGACCACATCGCCCGGCGCGGCACGCCGGGGCCGGATGTCGACGCCGTCGGGGATCAGCCCGATCCCGGCCGTGTTGATGAACACGCCGTCGCCGTGTCCGGCGTCCACCACCTTGGTGTCGCCCGTGACGACCGTGACCCCCGCCGCGCGGGCGGCGGCGCCCAGCGACTCGGCCACCCTCCCCACCGTGGCGAGTTCGACGCCCTCCTCCAGAATGAAACCGCAGGAGAGATAGGCGGGCGCGGCGCCCATCATGGCCAGGTCGTTGACCGTTCCGTTGACCGCGAGATCGCCGATGCAGCCGCCCGGGAAGAACAGCGGGCGCACGACATACGAGTCGGTGGAGAACGCCAGCCGCACCCCGCCGAGGGTGACCGCCGCGGAGTCGCCCAGTTCCGCGAGGACCTCACCACCGAACGCCGGGGCGAAGAGATGCTCGACGAGTTCGGCGGAGAGCTGACCGCCGCCGCCGTGTCCCATGACGACCTTCCGGTGGTCGCGGAGCGGGGCGGGACAGGTCCATGAGGCGAGGTCCGCCGAGGTGGCGGGCCGTACCCGGGGCCGGACACCGTCCACCTCACGGATCCCGGCCGATGTCGGCTCAGCCAACGGAGGTCACCTCTTCCTGGGGTCCGGCGGTGCCCGCCGGGTCCGGTGCCGCCAGCCTGCGGTACAGGTAGTACGCGGCGCAGGCGCCCTCGCTGGAGACCATGGTGGCGCCGAGCGGATTGCGCGGCGTGCAGAGCGTGCCGAAGGCCGCGCACTCGTGCGGTTTGATCAGCCCCTGGAGCACCTCGCCGCTGCGGCAGGCCGTGGACTCCTGGGTCCGGATGCCGGTCACCGAGAAGCGGTGCTCCGCGTCGTAGGCCCGGTAGGCGGGAGACAGCCGCCAGCCGCTTGCCGGGATCATGCCGATACCGCGCCAGGCGCGGTCGGTGACCTCGAAGACGTCCTCCAGCATGGCCCGCGCGGCCGGACTGCCCTCGGGCCGCACGGCCCGCGGGTAGGCGTTCTCGACGGTGTGCTCGCCGGTCTCCAACTGGCGTACGGCGCGGCGGATGCCCTCCAGGATGTCCAGCGGTTCGAAGCCGGTGACGACGATGGGGACCCGGTGCCGCTCGGCGAGTGCGGGATACTCGCCGGTCCCCATGACCGTACAGACATGGCCGGCGGCCAGGAACGCCTGGACCCGGCACTCGGGCGCGTTCATGATGGCGTCGATCGCCGGGGGGACCCGGACATGGGAGACCAGCAGACTGAAGTTCTCGATGCCGAGTCTCCTGGCCTGATGGACGGTCATCGCGTTCGGCGGGGCCGTCGTCTCGAATCCGATCCCGAAGAAGACCACCTGACGGCCCGGATTCTCCCGGGCGGTCCTGAGCGCGTCGAGCGGCGAGTAGACCACCCGTACGTCCGCTCCCTCGCTCTTGACCTTGAACAGGTCCCGGCCGCTGCCCGGCACCCGGAGCATGTCGCCGAAGGAGCAGAAGATCACATCGGGCCGGGAGGCGATCTCCAGCGCCTGGTCGATGGTCTCCAGCGGGGTCACACAGACCGGACAGCCGGGACCGTGGATGAGTTCGATCTCGTCCGGGAGGAGCTGGTCGATGCCATGGCGGATGATCGAGTGGGTCTGGCCGCCGCAGACCTCCATCAGGGCCCAGGGCCGGGTGACGGTGGCCCGGATGTCGTCGAACAGCCGGGCGGCCAGCTCGGGATCGCTGAACTCGTCGAGATACTTCATCGTCGGTCCTCCTGTGGGGGTTGCGGGGTACGGCGGACGGATTCCCCCGTGCCACCGGGCCGTTCGGTCCCGGCCTCCTTCGCGGCCCGCCCCCACGCGTCCCCGAACTCCTCCTCCAGCACGCCGAGATTCTCGAACAGCCTCAGCGTCCGCTTCGCGGACTCCTCGTCGAGCCGCTGGAGCGCGAAGCCGACATGCACGATCGCGTAGTCGCCGACGTTCATCTCCGGCACGTACTCCAGACAGACGTCCTTGACCACACCGCCGAAGTCGACGTGTGCCATCCGGGTTCCGTCGCGCTCCTCGATGTCCAGCACTCTGCCGGGCACAGCAAGGCACATTGCTTCTCCTCACACCTCGGTCGTTCCGCCGGCCGTCCGGTCCGTCCCGGCCGTCCCGGTCACTCAGCCCGTCCCGACCTCTCCCGGCCCGTCGTGAGCCGGGCGGCGACCATCAACTGGCCCAGCGCCAGCCCGCCGTCGTTCGGTGGCACCCCGCGGTGCCGCAGTACGGTGAATCCGTCACGCTCCAGCCGCTTCGTACAGCCGGCGGTCAGCAGGGCGTTGCAGAACACCCCGCCGCTCAGCGCGACGGTGGTCAGACCCGTACGGTCACGGGCCGCCCGGCACAGATCGCGCACCAGGCCGATCACCGCGCCGTGGAAGCGCGCCGCCACCGCCGGTCCGTCCGCGCCCGCCCGTATGTCGTGCGCCGCCGCGGCCAGGACCGGAGCCGGGTCGGCCACCATCTCCGCGCCGTCGGCCGGACGGCCGGGGACCAGTGCGAACCGGTAGCCGTCGGCCGGTCCCCCGGCCGCCACCGCCGCGTTCTCCAGCTCCATCGCCGCCTGGGCCTCGTACTCCGCGCGGTGGCAGAGCCCGGCGAGCGACGCGACGGCGTCGAAGAGCCGTCCCATGCTGGACGTGGGCACACAGGCGACGCTCCGCTCCAGCAGCCGCTCCAGCAGCCGCCGTTCACCGGGAGCGCACGCGGCGACGCACGGCAGCCCCTCGGACCAGCGCACCCCCGCCGCCCGGAGATGGGAGAGCGCCATGCGGTACGGATTGCGTACGGCGGCGTCACCGCCCGGCAGCGGTACGTACGCCAGCCGGCCGAAGCGCCGGAAGCCGTCGTAGTCCGCGAGCAGCACCTCGCCGCCCCAGACCGCGCCGTCGTCCCCGTACCCCGTACCGTCGAAGGCCACCCCGATCACCGGAGCCGAGCCGTCCAGACCGTGTTCGGCCATCGCGGCGGCGATATGCGCGTGATGGTGCTGTACGCGTCGCACCGGACGGCCCCGGGCGTTCCGCTCGGCCCACTGCCCCGAGCGGTAGCCGGGGTGCCGGTCCGCGATCAGCACCCCGGGCGCCACCGAGGTCAGCTCCGTCAGATGGCCGACGGCCGTTCCGAAGGCGTCGAGGGTGGCGAGGTCGTCCATGTCGCCGACATGGGCCGACAGCCACGCGTAACCGCCCTCCGCGACACAGAACGTGTTCTTCAGGTCCCCGCCGACGGCCAGCGCCGGCACCACGGGAACCGGCAGCGCGATCGGCAGCGGAGCGTAGCCGCGGGACCGGCGTACGGGCAGCTCCTGGCCCGCGCAGATCCGTACCACCGAGTCGTCGCACGGCACCCGCACCGGCCGGTCGTGCGTCAGCCACGCGTCCGCCAGCGCGCCGAGCCGGGTCAGGGCCTCCTCGTCGTCGGTCACGATGGGCTCGCCCGCCCGGTTGCCACTGGTCATCACCAGGACGGGCGGGCCCGCCGGATCGCCGGGCAGACCCAGCAGCAGATGGTGCAGCGGCGTGTACGGCAGCAGCACCCCGAGATCGGGACTGCCGGGCGCCACACCGTCCGCCACGAGGGAGCCGCCGCCCTCACGGCGCCGCAGCAGTACGACGGGCCGGCGCCGGCCCGCGAGCAGCGCGCGTTCGCCGGGACCGACGAACGCGAGCCGCTCGGCCGTCGCCGCCGAAGCGGCCATCACGGCGAACGGTTTCGTGCCCCGGTTCTTGCGGGCGCGCAGCAGCCGTACGGCGGTGGCGTCCGAGGCGTCACAGGCGAGGTGATAGCCGCCGAGTCCCTTCACCGCGACGACCGCTCCGGCGGCCAGCAGCCGACGGGCCCTGGCCAGCGCCTCCTCGCCGGACAGCCGGGGAGCGGAAGCCGCGCCGGGACCTCCCATGATCAGCGAGAGCCGGGGGCCGCAGGCATGACAGGCGACCGGCTGGGCGTGAAAGCGCCGGTCGGCGGGGTCCTCGTACTCACGCGCGCAGTCGGCGCAGAGCGGAAAGCCGGCCATGGTGGTCCGGCTCCGGTCGTACGGCAGTCCGGTGACGACCGTGAAGCGGGGGCCGCAGTGTGTGCAGCAGATGAAGGGATGCCGGTAGCGGCGGTCGGCGGGATCGGCCAGTTCGGCGAGACAGTCCTCACAGGTCGCGATGTCGGGGGAGACCAGGGTGCGCCCCGGTCCGCCGGACGAGGGACGGATGGTGAACCCGCTGCCGCCGACGGCCGGTACGGGCCTGTGCCGTACGGACTCGACGACCGCGAGCGGCGGTGCGCAGGTGGCCAGCCGCTCACAGAACGCCGCCACGTCCTGGCCCGGTCCCTCGATCTCCGTGCTGACGCCCTCGGCGCTGTTGGTGACCCAGCCCGTCAGCCCCAGTTCGGTGGCGAGCGTATAGACGAACGGGCGGAAGCCGACGCCCTGCACCACCCCGCGCACCAGGACATGGCGGCGCTCGCGGGGAGCGGGAGACGTGGTCGGGCCGGTGGTGCGGGTGGTGACGGAGCCGGATCCGCTCATGGCGCCTCTGCCGTGCCGCGTACGGCGGACGGTGCCGGATGGCCGTGCTCGTGGTGGTGCGCGTACCGCTCGTACTGGCGGGCCAGCACCGGACGGTGCCCCGGGGCACCGTCCGCGCGGCCGAGGATGAAGGCCAGCAACTCGTCGACCCCGGCGCCGGTACGGGCCGAGGTCTCCAGCACCGGCACCCCCGGGTTCACCTGCCGCACATTCCGGTGGAACGCCGGCCCGTCGAACTCGACGGCCTCCGCGATGTCCGTCTTGGTGACGACCACGAGATGGGCGAGACCGAACGCCGTGGGGTACTTGAGCGGTTTGTCCTCGCCCTCGGTCACCGAGGCCAGCGCGATCCGCACGGTCTCCCCGATGTCGTAGGAGGCGGGACAGACCAGATTGCCGACGTTCTCCACGAAGAGCACCCGGGTGTTCCGCGGCAGCCACCCGTCGAGATGCCCGCGGAGCATCCCCGCCTCCAGATGACAGAGTCCGTCGGTGAGCACCTGCTTGACGGGAGCCCCCGCCCGCGCCAGCCGCCGGGCGTCGTTCTCGGTGGCCAGATCGGCGGTGATCGCCGCCACCGCGGTACCCGCCGCGACGGCCCGCGAGAGCAGTCCTTCCAGCAGGGCCGTCTTGCCGCTGCCCGGACTGGACAGCAGATTCACCTCGACGGTGCCCTGGGCGGCGAGATACTCGCGCAGCTCCAGGGCATTGGCGTCGTTCTCGGCCAGTACGGCCTGGCGCAGATCAACGACTCGGCACATGGGGGGCCTCCTCGGGCGTACCTCGATCGTCACCGCTGTCCGGGCGGCGCGCATCCGAGGAATCCACGAGGACGACCTCGGCGATCTCCAGCTCCCGGCCCGAGAGCAGCTCGCCCAGGGGCCGCGCGCAGTCGTCGCACCAGAGCAGGGGCGGCATCCCCACCTCGCTCTCCCGGCCGCAGCCGGCGCAGCGGGCCACACCGGGAACGGTGTCCATCTCCAGCCGGGCACCGGCGAGTACGGTGCCCTCGCTCGCCAGGCCGAACGAGAACCGCAGGGCCTCCGGCACCACGCCCGCCAGTTCACCGATCCGCAGCCGCAGCGACGCGACCCGGCCGCCGCCATTGGTACGGACGGCTTCCTCCACCTGGGCGACCACGGCGGTGGCGATGGACAGTTCGTGCACGGCTCTCACCTAGGTCCTGTCCGTCCGGCCGGCCACGGTCGCGCGGGCGGACCACGGCTGGCCGGTGCCGTCGGGCGTGGTTAGCGTGGGGCGGGAGTGAGCCGCACCGTCGCACGGCCACATCAGGAGATCGCAGCCATGACGACGCATGACACCGAACGACGGGCGCTGATGAACCCCGTCATCCTGCTGCTGCTCACCGAGCGGCCCGGACACGGATACGAGCTGACCCAGCGACTGGGTGCCTTCGGCTGGGCCGAGGCGGAGTCCGCGCATGTGTACCGGCTGCTGCGCGGTATGGAGAAGGGCGGCCAGATCTCCTCCCAGTGGCGGGCGTCCGTCTCCGGGCCCGCCCGCCGTGAGTACGAGATCACCCCGGCGGGATCGATGAGCCTGTCGCTCTGGTTCGTCCGCCTGGGCGAACTGCACGGCACGCTCCATCTGTTCCTGGAGCGCTACGCGCAACTGAGCGGTCCCGATCTCGCGGGCGGTGGGGCACGTCCGCTCTCCGGGCCTCCGCTCTCCGGACATCCACCGACGACCGGTACGGCGGGCTCCGTCTGAACGCCGGACGCGGTACCGGCTCACCGGTCCGCTCACCGCTTCACCCACCCCTCCGCGTCCCCGCTCCTGTCGCCCGTACGGCTCACATCCGGCGTATCCGCAGATAGCGGCGCAGGTCCGGGACGGACTTCGCCGTCTCGTACGCCACCCCGGCCACGACCGCCCCGGCGCAGACCCACAGCCAGGTCAGATCCTGCCCCTGGGAGTGGTCCATGCCTTTTCTCGCCCGTATCTCGTGCATCGCGTGAATCACGTTCATCTCCTCCTTCGCCGGGTGTGCCGGTGTTGCCGCCGGGGACCGCGCCCGGTGGCCGCCGTACCAGATCGAGGACCAGTTCCGCCGCGGGTCCCACGGCGGCGGCCACCGGCTCGCTGAGCCCGATGCCCTCCTCGGCGGTGAGCGGCTGGCAGCCGACCACCACGATCCACTCGGGGAGGCTGCCGCCGGCCCCCGCGCGCAGCTCATGGACCAGCCGCAGGACCGACGCCGGGTCCATGCCGTGTCCGTCCAGCCGGGCAGCGACCGGTGCCGGTGCCGATCCCGGGTCGGCGGGGTCGACTTCGAGTACGTGCACGGTGCCCGGGGGAGTCCCGCGGTCCACCGTGTCGACCAGGACGAGCCCGCGGTAGCCGTCGAGGAGCCGGTAGGCCAGATGGACGCCCCGGATACCCGTGTCCATCAGATCGACGTCCGGGGGCAGCCGGCGTCCGGCCAGCCGGCGCAGGGTCTCGACGCCGAAGCCGTCGTCACCGAGGAAGATATTGCCGACCCCGGCGACCAGGGTCCGGCCGTACGAGGGGCGGGCGCCGTCCGAGCCGTCCGAGCCGTCGGGCAGCGGTGCGGACTCCGTGGACTCCATGTCAGTCGCCTCCTTCCGGGGGCGCTTCGTCGAAGGTGGGGTCGGGATCGATCTCGTCCGGGCGGAAGTAGAGGAACCGGCCCTGCTGCCGGCGCAGGTCGGCGCCGGGATCGCCGTCGACGGTGACCGCGATATGCGTCTCGCCGTCCAGGTCCTGGAGCACCGCCTCGACCGTCGCGCCACGGCCCGCCAGAAAGATGTCCTGGGCGTCGGACCTGCGCAGCCCCGGCCGCAGAACGACCCTGCTGCCCGTCCCGACCAGCCGGCCGGCGACGGTCACGGTGTCCTGCCCCGGCAGGTCGTACGTGTCCTGGGCCGGGTCCCACCAGGGCAGCCCCGGGCCGATCGGCAGTTCGAGTCCCGTCGGGGACACGGCCGGTGTCCCCGGACGGGGCGTCTCCGGGGCAGGCGTCCCCGGGACAGCCGTCCCCGGGGGCGGCATCTCCGGGTCGGGTGTACCCGGGGCAGGTGCCGCCGTGTCGGGTGCCGCCGGGCCGGGTGCTGCCGTGTCGGGTGCCGCCGGGCCGGGTGCCGCCGGAGCGGGCTCCTCGCCGGTCACCTCGCGCAGACCTCGGATCGCGCCGTGCAGACGCTCCATCACCTCGGCCGGCATGCTGTCCACCAGGTCGATCACCCCGGCCGCCCGCGGATCCGTCCCGCGTGCCTCCCGCTTCTCCTGCTCGGTGAGCGCGGCGGTCCGCAGCGAGAGGATCTCGTCGATCTCGGTGGCGTCGTAGAGCGGTCCCGGGCTCTCCGCGGCGACCTCGGGATGGTCTCCCAGGATGATGGGCGAGGAGAGCAGGACATCGTCGTGCCCGGCGCCGCCGGCCAGTACGGGCCAGGTGTGCTCATTGCGGCAGATCCGCGCCGCGGGCCGGGCCCACTCCGGCGGGTCCGTCATCGACAGGAACCGCCCGCCGGGCAGCCCCAGCAGCAGATGCGCCCCGATCAGGCTGTGCGGCAGGGCGGCTTCGCGATCGCCGCTCTCCTGTCCTTCCGGCGTCCACTCCGACACATTGCGTACGGTCGCGGTCAGCCGCAGCGCGCCGTACGGGCCCGGCAGCGGTTCGGTGGCCAGTTGGATCTCGCCCGCCAGTGCCCGGCTGCGCCGTACCAGCCGTCCGACGGTCCGGCCGGTGCAGCCGTGGACGTGCACCGGCTCGCGCGTCACCCCGCAGGGGCAGCCGAAGGGCAGCGTCCGCCCCTCTCCGGTGAGCCGGCCGAGCGGTATCCGCAGTTCGACCCGTTCCTCCTTCCCCTCGTCCCAGGGGACCAGGACCCGGTCGGGCAGATCGAGCCGCGCCACCTCGGTCCAGCCGGGGCCGTCCGGCACACGGCGCTCCACCGTGCGGCGGTGCACCTGGAGGAAGCGCAGTTCGACATCGAGACGGTCGGCCCCGCGGGGTTCGAGAAGACACTCCGTACGCTGCTCCGCGTGCTCGCCGTGCGCCTCGGCCCAGGAGGGCGGCGCCAGTACGCCGAACTGCCAGCGCAGCTGGTTCTTCCTGGCCGACGCCCGGTACGGGTAGAGCACGTACCCCTCGAACAGCAGGGCGTCCGCGACCCGGCGGGCCTCCTCGAAGCCCGCCGTCATGACCGGTCTCCCGGGCCGGCGCCGTCGGCGGTGCGCAGCAGCTCCTCGAAGGTCCGCTCCCAGGACGGCAGAGCGCGCTCCGAGCGGAAGCGGCGCAGCGCGTCGAGGCAGTCGTCACGGACGCGGAGCCAGCCGGAGCCGGGGAAGTACTGCTCGATCATGTTCTGCCAGACCTTGACCGGCATCCGGAACGCGGTCTCCTTGTGCCAGGGGACCGGCTCCGCCACAAAGCCCCGGTCACCGGAGAAGACGGTGCCCGAGAACAGCAGGAGCAGCGGTACCTCGCCGTCCGCGAGCGCGCGGAAGTACTTGGCCGAGGCCACCTCCATGTCGTAGGTGCAGGCCACCGGCAGTTCGACCTCGGTGGCGCCGGTGAAGCCGGGCACCGTCGTCGAGGCATGGGCGAACTGGAGCGGCTTCAGGGTGGTGCTCCAGCGCTCCGGCTCGCCGAAGAGATCGCCCAGCATCTCCATCTCGGCCGGTGTGTACCGCCGTTGGAAGGGCTCGATCCGCAGCTGGCAGCGCAGGGCGACCGCGTGGATCCGCGACGCGGGGTCGTCCGCCTCGATCCGCAGCCGGAACAGCAGCGTCGGACCCGTGCCGTACGGTTCCGGCCGTACGTCCGTACAGGTGAACGTGAGATCGGTCATCGGCCCTCCTCCCGTCCGGTCGGTGGCCGGGCCTTCGCCCTGACCCGGGTGAAGAAGTCCGTGAGATCCGCGCGGGCCTCGGCGCCGCCGTCGAATCCCTGCCAGTGCAGCCGCATCCGGCCCACCAGCTCGTAGCAGGCGTCCACGGGCACCAGGTAGCACTCGCCCGCGCCGGTTCCGTCCGCGCCGCGCTCCCGCCGGACCAGCAGCGCCTCCGTGTCGGGCTGGAGCAGAGCCGCCAGCCGGCCGGAGCCGAGGACCTCCCGCCAGGTGGCCGGGTCCAGCTCGCTCTCCGTGGCGCCGGCGGGGCTCGGGTAGAACGCGGCCAGCCGGTCCAGTTCCGAGTTGCGGAAGAAGAACGCCAGCCCCACCGGGATCTGGAGCCGGTTCCAGCTCTCCTCGTCCAGGGTGAAGTCAGGGTCGGAGAGATACCGGTCGGGCACCGCGCGGAAGCGGCCCGCGCCCGCGCCCGGCCGGGTGAAGAGCAGATAGCAGCCCGCGCAGGCGCACATCAGCGAACGTTTCCCGCTGTCCACGAGATGCCGGTGCTCCCCGGTCAGAGGCTCGGCGCACAGCTCGCACCGCTCCTCGGCGCGCGGCGGCCGGCGGGTGAATCCCCGCAGCCCCGGCGGTATGGAGACCGGCAGGGAGGCGGGCCTGGCTGTGGCGGCGGGCGTGGCGGGTGCGGGGGAGACCCCGCCGCCGGAGGCGCCCGGGGCACGGGCGGGGCGGGCGTTCACGGTCCCGCCGCCAGCAGCGTGCCGGGCAGGGCGACCCGTACGGAGCCGTTCTCCTCCAGCAGGGGTACGGGCTCCAGCCGGCCCCGCTCGCCCTGCCCCGCGCCCCGGATGTCGTACTCCGCGGCGCACACCGCACAGCGCAGTCGCCCGCCGTCCACCACCACCGCGCCCTCCAGCCCGCGCGCGCAGACCGGGCAGCGGTCGCGGTAGGCGTAGAGATTGCCGGGCAGCCGGACCAGCAGCAGCGCCGTGCCCGCCACCTCGCACACCCCGGTCCCGCCGTCGGCGGCGGGCGGATCCGGCAGCGGATACCACGCGGCCGGAGCGTTCCCGTTCCCGGCGGTAGTCCCGCCGGACGGCACGGCGGCCCCGGCCGTCGCGTCCGTCATGTCCGGTCTCGTGCCCGGTCCCGTGCCCGGCGTCATGTCCGGCGTGTCCGGTGGCCGGGACATGATCTGGAGGAGTTCCGGCCGCGGCTTCTCCTCCGCCATGCCCTCGACCTCCACACACCCGATCTCGGGCGCGCGGCGCGCCACCGCCTCCTCGATCGTCCAGCGCACGGTCTGGGCGGACGAGGGACAGCCGTCGCAGCTCCCGCGCAGCCGCAGCCTCAGGGTCCGCCCGTCGGTCCCGCCGTCCCCCTCCGGACCGATCCCGGCGATCTCCACATCACCGGCGTGCGAGCCGAGATACGGACGGACCTCGTCCAGCGCCCGCTCCACCCGGGTCAGTGTGTCGTCGGGGTGCAGATCGTGCAGGATCAGCAGCCCGCCGACGAGTTCGTCCCCGCCGAGCAGCGCCAGCGGATCGGCGCCGTCCGGCGGATCGCCCAGCAGCTCGACGATACGGGCCAGGCCCGAACCGTAGAACTCGACGATGCCGCGCACGAGTTCGTCCGCGAGATCGCGGCCCGACGGGCCCACCGATCTGCCCAGCTCGTCGAGGAGCGCGTCGATGTGCTCCCCGGTCCGCTGCTCCTTGGCCGTTGCCGCCATGTCACGGTGCCTTTCTCCGGTGGGGGACCTCGGCCGGGCCGAGGACCGGGACCAGGGCCAGGACCGGTGTCAGCCGCCCAGCCCGCTGAGCCCGGTGGGCAGATGGGTCTCCCGGACGGTCCTGCCGCCGCCGACGTACATATGCACGCCACAGGGCAGACAGGGGTCGAAGCTCCGCACCGCCCGCATGATGTCGATGCCCTTGAAGGTGTCCGGCGGGTTCTCCTCGAAGATCGGCGTGTTCTGCACCGCGTCCTCGTACGGTCCCGGTGTGCCGTACGAGTCCCGCACACTGGCGTTCCACGGAGTGGGCGGGTAGGGATGGTAGTTGGCGATCTTGCCGTCCCTGATCACCATGTGGTGCGAGAGCACACCGCGTACCGCCTCGGTGAAGCCGACGCCGATGGACTCGTCCGGGACCTCGAAGCTCTCCCAGGTCTGGGTGCGGCCGGCGCGGACCTCCTCCATCGCCCGCTCGGCGAAGTGCAGGGCGCAGGCCGCCGCGTAGGCCTGGAAGTAGGTCCGCGCGCGGTTGCGCTCCAGGGCGTTGCTCCACCGGGGGATCCGCCATTCGAAGGTGGTCTCCGGCTTGGTCATGGTGCGCGGCAGATTGATCCGGACGCTGTGCCCGGTGGCCCGGACATAGCCGAAGTCGACCAGTCCGGACAGGGCCGTGGACCACAGCCGGGCGAGGGGGCCGCCGCCGGTGTCCAGCGCGAGATGCTCCGTGCCGTCGAACCAGCGCGGGGACATCACCCAGCTGTACTTGTCCGCGAAGTCCCGCTTCTGCGGGGCCGGGAGGGTGTGCTGGTTCCACGGATGGCGCGGGTCCACGGGGTTGCCCAGCGGGTCGCGGTCGACGAAGGTCTCCTGGCCCGCCCAGTCGTCGTAGTACGAACTGCCGAGCAGGATCCGGATGCCGAGATTGATGTCGACGAGATCGTTGGTGATCAGCCTGCCGTCGACGATCACCCCCGGTGTGACAAACATCCGCCGGCCCCAGTCGGACATGTTCCGGTAGGTGAAGTCGCAGTACGCGGGGTCGTTGAGCGCGCCCCAGCAGCCGAGCAGCACCCGGCGCCGGCCGACCTCCTCGTACCCGGGCAGCGCCTCGTAGAAGAAGTCGAACAGGTCGTCGTGGAGCGGGACGACCCGCTTCATGAACTCCACGTACCGCGTCAGCCGCGTCAGATAGTCCGTGAAGAGCTGGATGGTCGCCACGGTGCCGACGCCGCCCGGGTAGAGCGTGGAGGGGTGCACATGGCGGCCCTCCATCAGACAGAACATCTCCCGTGTGTAGCGGCTGACATGCAGCGCCTCACGGTAGAACTCGCCCTCCAGCGGATTGAGCGAGCGCATGATGTCGGCGATGGTGCGGTAGCCGTGGTCGCCCGCGTGGGGAGCCTCGGTGCGTTCGGCCAGCTCCAGGACACCGGGGTTGGTCTCGCGGACCATCTTCTCGCAGTAGTCCACCCCCACCAGGTTCTCCTGGAAGATGTTGTGGTCGAACATGTACTCCGCGGCTTCGCCGAGATTCATGATCCACTCGCCGAGGTGCGGGGGCTTCACGCCGTACGCCATGTTCTGCGCGTACACCGAGCAGGTGGCGTGGTTGTCGCCGCAGATACCGCAGATACGGCTGGTGATGAAGTGCGCGTCCCGCGGGTCCTTGCCGCGCATGAAGACGCTGTAGCCGCGGAAGACCGACGAGGTGCTGTAGCACTCGGCCACCCGCTTGCTCCGGAAGTCGATCTTCGTGTGGATACCGAGGCTGCCCACGATCCGGGTGATCGGATCCCAGGACATCTCCATCAGGCCGCTGCCGTCCTCGGCTCGCTTGGTCGTCGGCGCCATGGGCTGCGCACCTTTCTGGGCGGTGGGGAGGGGACTCGCTCCGCCGTCCCGGCGGACGCGGACGGATCACCACGGGGGGTGGTAGCCGGTCAGGACCTTGTCGCCCTTGCGGCGCCACTTCGGCTCCTTGTCCACGGTTCTGGCCGTGACACCGCGCAGCCGGCGGATGACCTTGCCGTACGCGCCGCTCGCCGCCGCGGAGACATGACTGCCCGGAGGTTCGTCCATGAAGGGCATGAATTTGTCCGGGAAGCCGGGCATCGTGCAGGCGATGCAGATACCGCCGACATTGGGACAGCCGCCGACCCCGTTGATCCAGCCCCGCTTGGGGACGTTGCACTTGACCACCGGGCCCCAGCAGCCCAGTTTCACCAGACACTGCGGTGAGTCGTACGCGGTGGCGAACTGGCCCTGCTCGTAGTAGCCCGCCCGGTCGCACCCCTCGTGGACGGTCGCGCCGAACAGCCAGGTCGGGCGGAGATGCTCGTCGAGCGGGATCATGGGCGCGGATCCGGCGGCCTGGTAGAGCAGATAGAGCAGTGTCTCCGAGGCGTTGTCCGGGTGCACCGGGCAGCCGGGGATACAGACGATCGGGATGCCCGCACCCGACTTCCAGTCCCAGCCCAGATAGTCGGGCACCCCCATCGCTCCGGTGGGATTGCCCTCCATGGCGTGGATGCCGCCGTAGGTGGCGCAGGTGCCGATCGCCACGACGGCCAGTGCCTTGGGCGCGAGCCGGTCGATCCACTCACTCGTGGTGATCGGCTGGCCGGTCTCGGGATCGTCCCCGAATCCGCACCAGTAGCCCTCGCTCTTGACCGCCTCATTCGGAATGGATCCCTCGATCACCAGGACAAAGGGCTCGATCTCGCCGCGCTCCGCCTTGAAGAACCATTCGATGAAATTGTCCGCGCCCTGGACGGGTCCGCATTCGAAATCGATGAGAGGCCAGTGCACGGCCACCTTGGGCAGTCCTGGCAGTGCGCCGAGAGCGATTTCCTCGATACTCGGCTGGGTGGCCGCGGTGAGCGACACGGAGTCTCCGTCGCAGCTCAGACCCGCGTTGATCCAGAGAATATGGACGGTGGGGAGTTCTTCCCCGTTCGCTCCGACGGGCGTTGTGCCGCCCTCGGCGACTGATGCGGCGGTATCCATCGTCCCCTCCTCATCGGTGGAAGAGCGTCCCTCCCTGGATAACCGAATCGGGCGTGCTCGGTAAGTGCGGAACGGTCCTATGAACTCCCGTGAACCTTTGAACTCCCGTGAACCTTCGGCGAACAACAGCACACCGGACGGCGAATCGGGCGGTTCACCCCCGAGGGCGACCGTACGGTGACCGGACGATTCTTCGTCGGTCGCATGTTCGAGCTTCGGGTTCGAAGGGGGGCGCTCCGCCATGGAATGGCTCAGCGCGGAGAATGTCATCGCCGTGGTCACCGCGGCCCTGGGCATCGTGGCCTCACTGGCCGTGCTCTGGTACGAGCGCCGGGTGCCGCGCCGCACCCGTATCGGGTACCGGGTCCAGCTCGACACACCGGTGAGCAGCGCCGAGCGCACCGGCAGGGCCGGGGTACGGCTGGGCTTCTTCCAGGACAATCCGCAGCTCTCCGACGCGACCCTCGTGCTGCTGCGGATCGAGAACGACGGCTCCCAGAGCATCGCCGACGCCGACTACACGGGGCGCGAGCTCCACGGTCTGATGGCGGAGTTCACCTCCCGCGCGGTCCAGGGCATAGCGGTCACCGCGCCGCCGGACGCCGACCATCTGCTGGACCACTTCACCCCGGCGGCCGGGCTGCGCTACGCCGACGACACGGTGTATCTGCCGCGCGTGCCGCTCAACCACGGACAGCACTTCAAGCTGCTCGTCCTGCTCACCGGGGGAGCGGTCGGTGACGCGATCCGGGTCAGCGGAGGGATCAGGGACGGCGGGGTCTATCCGAACCGCAGCACGACGCCCGACGACACCCCGCCCGTGTTCAGCAGGGCCACCCGGATGATCACCGTGCTGCTCACACTCTGTGTGGTCGCGCTGGCCTCGATCATCGTCGTACGGGACGACGTCCGGCCGCCGATGGGGTGCGCGAAGGGCGAGCTGACCCTCACCGGCTCCACCGCGTTCGAGCCGGTCGCGAAGGACCTGGCGGCCAAGTACATGCGGGACTGCGCCGGCTCCACCATCACCGTCGACGCGCGCGCCAGCCGGGAGGGCCTCCAGGAGCTGAACGAGCGCGGCGCGGCGGCGAAGGGCGGCGCACCCGCGCTGATCGCGCTGTCCGACGTACCCAGGCGCGACAGCTTTCCCGAGCTGATCGAGAGCCAGGTCGCGGTGTCCGTCTACACCCTTGTCGCCAATGACGAGGTGACGCTCGGCGACCTGACGACCGAGCAGGTCCGTGCCATCTACCGGGGAGACCTCCGGACCTGGGACGAGCTGCCCGGCGGCCCGGAGAACCTGCCCATCGTCCTCGCCAGCAGGAAAACGGGCTCCGGCACCCGCGACATCTTCCGTGACCGCGTGCTCGGCGGTGTCTACGAACTCGCGTACTCCTCGGACGACTGCGGGACCAAGGAAGACAGATCCGCGAAGGTCTTCCGCTGTGAACTCGACAGCACCGACCGGGTCCTCGCCACCGTCGCCCGCACCCCCGGGGCCATCGGATACACCGAGCTGCGCGCCGGCGCCATGCCGGAGGGGGTGCACACGCTGACCCTGAACGGGGAGGCCGCGTCCCCGGACACCATCGCCGACAGCGACTACCCGTTCCGGGAGGTCGAGTACGCGTACACCTACGGCAACCCGCCGGCCAGCTCGCTCGTGGCCAGCTTTCTCAACTACCTGCTGCGCGGCGGCGGTCAGGACGTGGTCCGTACGCATGGCCATCTGCCGTGCTCGTCACCGAAGGGACGGACCATCTGCGCCGGTGACGCGGCTCAGTGAAACTGCGGAACGATCAGATACAGACCGTACGCGACGGCCGCGGCGCAGGTGAGGAAACAGAGTCCGGCGACGGTCCTCGCCAGGACCGAAGCCCGGCGGCCCGCACCGCCGGGGCCCGCACCGCCGGGGCTCGTGCCGCCGGGCTCGTGCCGCCGCGACAGCAGACGCACGCCCAGCGCGAACACGAGGACGACCCCCACGGTGGCGCCGACGCTGACGACGGCCACCTCTCCCAGACCGCTCCAGTCCAGAGCCATACGGTTCCGCGCGGCCATACCGTCCTCTTCCATCAGACATTCGCCTTGGTCGCCCGGGAGCCGACTTTCACGGTGTGCTCGTCGTTGACATTGCCCGAATGCACCGGATTGCGGCGGGAGACGATCACGATGAAGGCCGCCGCGGCGGAGGCGGCCAGGGCGACGACGATCGTGCCGGCGGTGCCGCCGTATACGACCATGGCGGCGGCGAGCGCGCCCACGGCCGCGGCGGCGGGGAGGGTGACACACCAGCCGATGACCATGCGCCCCGCGATTCCCCAGCGCACCTCCGCCAGCTTTCTGCCGAGCCCCGCGCCGAGGATGGCGCCGGAGCAGACCTGGGTGGTGGAGAGGGCGAAGCCGAGGTGCGCGGAGGTCAGGATCACCGTCGTGGCGGAGGACTCGGCGGTGAAGCCCTGCGGGGCGCGGATATCGGTGAGACCCCTGCCCATGGTTCTGATGATCCGCCAGCCGCCGAGATAGGTACCGAGGGCGATCGCCACACCGGCCGAGGCGATGACCCACAGCGGCGGTCCCGCGTCCGGCGCGAGCGCCCCCGCGGAGATCAGGGTGAGGGTGATGACGCCCATGGTCTTCTGGGCGTCATTGGTGCCGTGGGCGATGGAGACCAGTGAGGCGGAGACGATCTGGCCGAGCCGGAATCCGCGGTTGACGGAGGACTCCCGGCCCCGGGCGGTGATCCGGTAGGCGAGATAGGTCGCCAGCAGCGCGGCGAGACCGGCGACCAGCGGGGACGCGACGGCCGGGAGGATGATCTTTTCGAGCACCACGTCGAAGTGCACACCGTGGCGTCCCGCACCCACCCACACGGCACCGATCAGCCCCCCGAACAGGGCGTGCGAGGAACTGGACGGCAGACCCACGAGCCAGGTCAGCAGATTCCACAGGGTCGCGCCGATCAGACCGGCGAAGACCATGCCCGGGGTGACCAGGTGGTCGTTCACGATGCCGCCGGAGATCGTCCTGGCGACCTGGGTGGAGAGGAAGGCCCCCACGAGGTTGAGCACGCCGCTGATGAGGACCGCGACCTTGGGGCGCAACGCCCCGGTGGCGATCGAGGTCGCCATGGCGTTCGCGGTGTCGTGGAACCCGTTGGTGAAGTCGAACGCGAGGGCGGTCAGGATCACCACGCCCACAAGAAAGGTGATGTGGTCCATTCGCCTCATCCAAGCGGAGCGGCCGGTACCCCGCCGCCAGGCGCCGTGGGGACACCGGACGCTTCCTCCCAAAGGATGAGTGGATCAGCCTCTTGATGCCCGTGTGCGCCCCCTGGGGGCCTGTGTTCTGTGTGCGCGGTGTGCGAGCTGTGAACCGTGATGCCCCGAACCGTACCGACGGACCGTCAGCCGCGTTCGCGCGCACGGTGATCACCGCGGTGGCGTCCGGCGGGAGGCCGCGGCCGGCACGTGTCCGGTGGAGCCGGTTCCGGAATTTTGACATTGCCTTGACAAATTAAGATCCCGTTGCCAGGCTGCAAAACTCTAGCGGGATTTCGCAATTACGTTGACGCCGCATCTAATCCACTCCGCCAGAACGGTATGGCTGTTGCACGGGTGACGGGACATCACCCGAGCGCAGGCTCTTCCCCCAGTGACACGGCAGCGCGATGTCGCGCGCCCACGCCGTGTCGCACCCCCCGCAAGGTCAGGAAGGATGCTCCATGTCAGGACCGTCACGACTGTCAGGACAGAGGCCGAGACGCCTCTGGTCACGATGGCTCACCGCGTTGGCGCTGATCGTCGGCGGTGGCGCCGTCGCGGTGCCGGCGGCCGGTGCGCCGGCGGCCGTAGCGGCGCCCGCAGCGCCCGCCGTCATTCCGGCCGGCGACTACCAGCAGGTGCAACTTGCCCTGGGTGCCGCCGAGTTGGGTGAGGCAATGTCTCTCGCGGTCCTGCCGGACCGCGCCGTCGTCCACACCGCCCGCGATGGCACGGTCCGTTTCACGGACGCCGCGGGCAACACGAAGACGGCCGGCAAGCTGGACGTCTACACGCATGACGAGGAGGGGCTCCAGGGCATAGCGGCCGACCCCGGCTTCGCCTCGAACCGCTATCTCTACCTCTACTACTCGCCCAAGCTGTCGACTCCGGGCGGCGACGCCCCCGTCACCGGCAGCGCCGCGTCCTTCGAGCCGTGGAAGGGTCATCTCAACCTCTCCCGGTTCACGCTGAAGACCGACGGCACGCTCGACATGACGAGCGAGAAGGTCGTCCTCGAGGTGCCCAACGACCGGGGACAGTGCTGCCACGTCGGTGGTGACATCGACTTCGACGCCGCCGGGAACCTGTATCTGACCACGGGTGACGACACCAACCCGTTCGAGTCGAACGGCTACGCGCCGATCGACGAGCGGACCGACCGCAACCCGCAGTTCGACGCCCAGCGCTCCTCCGGCAACACCAACGACCTGCGCGGCAAGGTCCTGCGGATCAAGCCGACGGCGGCGGGCGGCTACACCGTCCCGACCGGCAACCTCTTCGCTGCCGGTACGGCCAACACCCGGCCCGAGATCTACGCGATGGGCTTCCGCAACCCCTTCCGGATGTCCGTCGACAAGGCCACCGGCATCGTCTACCTCGGTGACTACGGCCCCGACGCCGGAGGCACCGACGGTGGCGGGCGCGGCCCCAGCGGCCAGGTCGAGTTCAACCGCATCACCGCGCCGGGCAACTACGGCTGGCCCTACTGCACCGGCACGAACACCGCCGCCGAGACCTACGGCGAGTACGCCTTCCCGAACGGTCCCTCCAGCGGGAAGTACAACTGCGCGAGCGGCCCGGCCAACAACTCCTTCCGCAACACCGGCCAGGCCACGCTGCCCGCGGCCAAGGCTGCCTGGATCAAGTACGGCGGCGACGCCGGCTCCCCGCCCGAGTTCGGCGGCGGCTCCGAATCGCCCATGGGCGGACCGGTCTACCGCTACGACGCGAACCTGAACTCCAATGTGAAGTTCCCGCAGTCGCTCAACGGCTACTTCTTCGCCGCCGAGTACGGCCGGAAGTGGATCAAGCCCATCGAGGTGAAGGCCGACGGCACCCCCGGTGTCATCGAGAGCTTCCCGTGGACGGGCACCCAGGTCATGGACCAGGCCTTCGGTCCGGACGGCGCGCTGTACGTCCTCGACTACGGCACCGGCGCCAACAACCAGGCGCTGTACCGGGTCGAGTACGTCGGCGGCAGCAACCGCAACCCGATCGCCGCCGCGGCGGCGGACAAGACCTCGGGACCGACCCCGCTGACCGTCGCGTTCTCCTCGGCGGGCAGTTCCGACCCCGAGGGCAAGGCACTGACCTACTCCTGGAACTTCGGGGACGGCGGCACGTCCACCGCGGCGAACCCGTCGCACACGTACACCACCACGGGCACCTTCCGTCCCACCCTGACGGTCAGGGACCCGGAGGGACTCACCGGTACGGCGAGTCTGGTGGTGACGGCGGGCAACACGGCGCCGTCGGTCAACCTCACCGCTCCCAAGGACGGTGAACTGTTCTCCTTCGGTGACACCGTGCCCTTCTCGGTCACCGTCAGCGACCCCGAGGACGGGGCCATCGACTGTGCCAAGGTCAAGGTGACCTATCTCCTCGGCCATGACGAGCACCGTCACGCGATCACCTCGAAGAACGGCTGCACCGGCACGATCGCCGTGCCGACCGACGGTGAGCACGACACCGCCGCCAACATCTACGGGGTCTTCGACGCCGAGTACACCGACGGCGCCGGACTGACCACGCACAGCGCCCGGGTCCTCCAGCCCCGGCACCGGCAGGCCGAGCACTTCTCCGCCCAGTCCGGTGTCCAGGTGGCCGCGCACGGCACCGCCGAGGGCGGCAACACGATCGGCTTCACCGACAACAACGACTGGATCTCCTTCAAGCCGTACGCCCTGGGCAACGCCAACCGCATCACCGCCCGGGTCTCGTCCGGCGGCACCGGCGGCACCATCGAGGTACGGGCGGGCTCCGCCACCGGCACCCTGCTCGGCACGGTGACCGTACCGGTGACCGGTGGCTGGGAGACCTTCACCGATGTCTCGGCCAACCTGACCAACGCCCCGACGGCCTCCACGGAGCTGTTCCTCGTCTTCAAGGGACCGACGGGCCAGGGCAACCTGTTCGACCTCGACGCCTTCACCTTCGCCACCGGCAGCACCCCGTCGAGCCAGACCGTGGAAGGGGAGTCGTTCTCCTCGTCCCTGGGTGTCCAGGCCGCGGACCACGCCGCCGCCAGCGGTGGCAAGACGCTCGGCTACATCGAGAACGGTGACTGGGCGGGCTACGCCTCCGCCCCCACCGCCGGGACCAAGACCTTCAGCGCGAAGGTCTCCTCGGCCGGGGCCGGCGGCACCATCCAGATCCGCTCCGGATCCGCCACCGGCGCGGTGCTCGGCACGGTGGCCGTACCGGTGACCGGCGGCTGGGAGACCTTCACCAATGTCACCACCGCCCTGACCGGCACGACCAGTTCGGGAGCGCTGTTCCTGACCTTCACCGGCGGCGCGGGCTCCCTGTTCGACATCGACACCCTCACCCTCACCAAGTGACCACGGGAAAGGGAAAGTGATGCTACGTCAGCTTCGCCGACTCCCGTCGGCCGCTGCCTCGGCCTTTGTCGTCGCGCTCGCACTCGTGGGGGCGTTCCTGACACCGGCCACTATCGCCCAGGCGGCCGACCCGGCCTACAAGGTGCTCGTCTTCTCCAAGACGGCGGGCTTCCGCCACGACTCCATCCCGGCCGGTACCCAGGCCATCCGTGATCTCGGTGCGGCCAACAACTTCACCGTCACGGCCACCGAGGACAGCGCGGCCTTCACCACGGCCAATCTGGCCCAGTTCAAGACGGTGGTGTTCCTCAGCACCACCGGCGATGTGCTCAACGACACCCAGCAGTCGGCCCTCCAGTCGTACCTCGACGGCGGCGGCGGCTATGTCGGTGTGCACGCGGCGGCGGACACCGAGTACGGCTGGCCGCAGTACGAGGGGATCGTCGGCGCCTGGTTCAAGAGCCACCCGGCGATCCAGCAGGCCACGCTGAAGACCGAGGACCGGTCCCACGCGGCCACCTCGCATCTCGGCCAGACCTGGTCGCGCACCGATGAGTGGTACAACTACCGCGCCAACCCCCGCGGGAACGTCCGGGTGCTCCAGAGCCTGGACGAGTCCACCTACAGCGGTGGCGAGATGAGCGGTGACCACCCCATCACCTGGTGCCACCCGCAGGGCAACGGGCGGTCCTTCTACACCGGGCTCGGCCACACCGCCGAGTCCTACGCCGACCCCGCCTTCCGTACCCTGCTGCTCGGCGGAATCCGCTACGCGGCGGGCTTCGCCAAGGCCGACTGCCGTGCGGAGACGGGCTACACCCCGATCTACAACGGCTCGACCACCGGCTGGGCACAGGCGGGCCCCGGCAGCTTCACCAACACCGACGCCACCCTCACCTCCACGGGCGGCATGGGCCTGTACTGGTACCAGGCGAAGCAGTACAACGCGTACTCGCTGAAGCTGGACTGGCGGATGCCCGGGGACGACAACTCCGGTGTGTTCGTGGGCTTCCCCTCCTCCACCGACCCCAACTCGGCGGTGAACCAGGGGTACGAGATCCAGATCGACGCCACCGACACCGCCGACAGGACCACCGGCTCCATCTACGGCTTCAAGTCGGCCGACATCGCCGCGCGCGACGGCGCTCTCAACCCGCCGGGGGCGTGGAACACCTACGAGATCCGGGTGGAGGGGGAGCGGCTCCAGGTCTTCCTCAACGGTGTGAAGATCAACGACTTCACCAACACCGACCCGGTGCGGTCCCTCCAGCAGGGCTACATCGGCATCCAGAACCACGGCACCGGCGACGACGTGTCCTTCCGCAACATCCGGATCAAGGAACTGGGGACCACTCCTCCCCCCGCGTCGACGTCGACCTACGAGGGCGAGGCCTACACGTCCTCCGCGGGTGTCCAGCCCGCCGACCACGGCTCCGCCAGCGGCGGCAGGACGCTCGGCTACATCGAGAACGGTGACTGGGCCGGCTACTCCCAGGCCTCGCTCACCGGGGCCACGACCTTCAGCGCGAAGGTCTCCTCGGGCGGTTCGGGAGGCACCCTCCAGGTGCGCTCCGGATCGGCCACCGGGGCGGTGCTCGGCTCGGTCGCCGTACCCAACACCGGCGGCTGGGAGAACTTCCGTACCGTCACCACCACGCTGAGCGGCACCCCGACCGGACCGGTCTTCCTGACCTTCACCGGCGGGGCGGGCTCCCTGTTCGACATCGACACCTTCACGCTGGAGAGGCCGGCGGCGTTACAGGCCACGTCGGCGAATGTCCACCTCTTCTACTACCCGTGGTACGGCAGCCCCGCCAAGTACGGCAGCTACCGCCACTGGCAGCAGGGCGGCCGTACGCCGCCGCAGGACATTGGCGCCGATCTCTACCCGAAGCTCGGGGCGTACGACTCCGGTGACTACACCGGAGCCGTCGCGCAGCACATGAAGTGGGTCAAGCAGTCAGGTGCCGGAGTCATCGTCTACAGCTGGTGGGGCAAGGGCGGTTACGAGGACACCCTCGCCAAGGGTGTCCTGGACGCGGCCGCGCGCGAGGGCGTCAAGGTGGCCTGGCACATCGAGCCCTACGCGAACCGCACGGCGGCCTCCGTGGTGTCCGACATCCAGTACATCAACACCACCTACGGCAGCCACCCCGCCTTCTACCGTGACGCCGAGCACAACAACCGCGCGGCCTTCTACATCTTCGAGAGCCTCAGGACCACCGACTGGGCCGCCCTCGACCAGGTCACGCAGAACAACACCGTCCTGGCACAGACCACCGACACCAGCAAGATCGCGCACTTCTCGGGGCTCTACACCTATGACGGGATCGCGGGCGCCACGGCCCCCGGCTGGAAGCAGGCCGGAGACTACGCGCGCGCGAACGGACTGATCTGGGCACCCTCGGTCGCCCCCGGCTACATCGACGACCGCGCGGTACCCGGCAACACCACACCGACCCTCGGCAGGGACAACGGCGCGACCTACGACAAGGAGTGGAACAACGCGCTCGACCCCGCCATCGGCGGATCGCCCACCTGGGTCTCCGTCACCTCGTTCAACGAGTGGCACGAAGGCAGCTCGATCGAACCGGCCTCGTCCGCACCGCCCGGTGGCTTCGGCTACCAGACCTTCTCGGGCGCGTACGGCAAGACCGGTACGGCCGCCGAGACCGCCTATCTCGACCGGACGAAGTACTGGGTGGGCCAGTTCGACGCGCGGCGCGTGCGCTGACGCGAGGAACGACACAACGGCCACACGCGAGGACGGGCCCCGGGGAAACCCGGGGCCCGTTCCCGTGTCCGTTCCCGTATTCGTATGCGGATCCGTGTACGGCCTCGTACCCGTCCGGGCTTAACGCGGTGGCTATGCGTATGCCACCGGCCCGTGGTGGGGGCGTCGCCTTCCGGCCACCACCTCCTGGGAGCCTCCACAGATGCTCGCCCTGAACGCGGATGTGGACCCGAACCGATGCCGGACCCTGGGGCTCGCGGGTTCCGTCGCGCTCACCGCCGGCGGTCTGACCGCGGGCGCGCTGCCGGTACGCGAGGAGCTTCTGCCCACCTCCGGCCGCGCCGCGCTGGGCGTGCTCTGCGCGTACTTCGGGCTCGTCCTGCTGATCGCGGCCTGGTGGTGGCTGGGCCGCGCGGTGCGCGGGCCCCGGCCGCCCACGCCACGCGCGCTGCTGACGACCCTCGCCACCTGGGCGGCGCCGCTGCTGCTCGGACCGCCGCTGTTCAGCCGGGACGTGTACAGCTATCTGGCACAGGGCGCCATGGTCGACGCGCGGATCGACGTCTACACCTACGGACCCGCGCAGTTGGGCGGGCCGCTCGCCACCGAGGTACCGCCCGTCTGGCAGCACACCCCGGCGCCGTACGGTCCCGTGTTCCTCGCCGCCGCGGCCAAGGCCGCCGATCTCGCCCATGTCGACATGTCCGCCGGAATCCTCGGGATGCGGCTGGTCGCGCTGCTCGGCGTCGGGCTGATGATCGCCTTTCTGCCGCTGCTCGCCGACCGCTGCGGGGTGGAGCGCTCCGCCGCGCTCTGGCTCGGCGCGCTCAATCCCCTGGTGCTGCTCCATCTCGTCGCGGGCGCCCACAACGACGCCCTCATGCTGGGACTGCTCGGTGCCGGACTCGTGGCGGCACTGGGCGGATGGCCCGCCAGAGCGGCCTTGCTCGTATCGCTCGCCGCGCTGGTCAAGGCGCCCGCGGCGCTCGGCCTGCTCGCGGTCGCCGCGCTCTGGTCCGGCCACTTCACCGGACGGGCCCGTACGCTCAGAGCCGCCGCGCTGACCTGCGCCATCGCCCTCGCCACCACGGTGGGCGTCACGGCCGTGACCGGCACGGGCTATGGCTGGCTCGGCGCGCTGAGCACCCCCGTCTCGCCCGACAACTGGTCGCTGACCAGCGGACTCGGCCGGCTCTGCGGCGTCCTGCTGGACTCCGTGGGCAGCGGGTTCGCCGATCTGGCCGTACCGGCGTGGCGGTGGCTGGGCCTCCTGGCCACCGCCGTGGCGGTGGTGGTCCTGTGGCTTCGCCGGGTGCGGCTGGGCCCGGTGTACGCGCTGGCGCTGAGCCTGCTCGCGGTCTTCGCGCTGGGCCCGGCCTTCCGGCCGTGGTACGCGCTGTGGGGCCTGTTCCTGATCGCCGCCGCCGCGCCCGACGGCCGGGTACGGCGCTGGGCCGCGGCCGGCAGCGGGGTGCTCGCCCTCGGCCTGCTGCCCAGCGGCTATCCGCCGGACGGTATGCAGTTGACCCTCGCGGTGGGCGGGGGCGCGCTCGCGCTGCTCGCGCTCTGGTGGATGTTCGAGATGTCGGCCCCGAGCGGTGTTCCCTCGCGGACCAGGACCGTGTCATGAGGCGGCCGTACCCCGTCCTGGCGAGACCCGCCGGGCGGATCACCGCCGCGGTCTGCCTGGTCGTGGCCACCGCCGTCTTCCTCGCGACCGTCCCCCTGCACCGGGACTTCTTCGACGTCGGCGTCTACTACGGCACGGTCGACGACTGGATCCACGGCGACGGCGGGATCTACGACTACCTCAGCCCCGGCACCCACTACGGCTTCACCTACCCGCCCTTCGCCGCCGTCTCCATGCTGCCGATGGCGCTGGTCTCCTGGCCGGTGGCCGTGGGCGTCAGTGTCGCGCTGAGCGTCGCCGCGTCGGCCCTGCTGCTGCACTGGCTGGTGGGCCCGGTCATCCGGCGCACCTGCCGGAACAGGTGGTTCGCCTTCACCGTGGCCGGCTGTCTGTTCGCACTGCTCGAACCGGTCCGTGACACCTTCAGCTTCGGCCAGGTGAATCTGCTTCTCGTCGCACTGGTCTTCACCGACGCCCGGCTGCTGGCGACCGGACGCGGCCGGTACGCCGGGATCGGGATCGGTCTCGCCTCCGCGATCAAGCTCACGCCCGCGCTCTTCATCCTCTATCTGCTGATCACCGGGCGCCGGCGGCAGGCGGGCGTGGCCACGGGCACGGCGTGCGCCGCCACCCTGCTCGCCGCCCTGATCGCCCCCGGGGCCAGCCGTACCTTCTGGACCGACGCCCTGTGGAACACCGACCGTGTCGGCTCGCTCAGCTATGTCTCCAACCAGTCGCTCCAAGGCGTACTGGCCCGCCTCCAGCCGGATCACCCCAGCCGCGCGGTATGGCTGGTGTGCGTTCTCGCCGTCCTCGCGCTCTGGGCGTACCGGGCCCGCGCGGCCGTCCGTGACGGGGACGACCGGACCGGGTTCGCGCTGACCGCGCTGGCCGCCTGTCTGGTCAGCCCCGTGACCTGGGTCCACCATCTCGTCTGGGTGATTCCCGCCCTCGTCGTACTGACGGACACCGCGCTGCGCGGCGAACGCCGGGAACGCCGGGCGCTGTTGGCGGTGTGCGCCGCGCTGTATGTGATCCTGTGCAGCAGCGTGGTCTGGCTCTGGCGCTGGAACTCGACCGGTCCCGACGCCTTCCTCGGCGCGAACACCTATGTGTGGATCACCCTCGCCCTGCTGTTCATACCTCTGTCGCCGCGGAGCGGGCCACTGCCCGGGGCGACAGAGGTGGCCTGTGAGAAGACCGGGGGAGAGGTCTCCGGCGGGCTCACGGGCGGGGCGGGCGCCATTCGATGAGCAGCAGCGTGGCGTCGTCGCGCAGTGGGCTCTTCTGGTGGTCGAGGATCGAGTGGATGATCCGCCGCAGCGCCTCCGGGGCCAGCTCGCCCGCCGCGGCCGCCCGGATGATCGAGTCGGTGAAGCGGTCGAGCCCGAACTCCCTGCCGCCCTCGATCCGTGCCTCCGTCACCCCGTCCGTGTAGAGAAGCACCCGGTCGCCCGGTTCGAGCGTCACCTCATGGGCCTCGCGGGGCGTCCCGGCCAGCTCGGCGGGCAGCCCCATCGGAGGCTGCGGCGTCCGCTCCAACGCCTGGTCCAGCACCCGCTGATCACGGATGAGCAGCGGCGGCGGATGTCCGCAGTTGCACCAGCGGAAGATCCCGTCCGCCAGATCGAGCTGGGCGACGACCCCCGTGCAGTACTGCTCCGGCAGCCACCGGGTCAGTGCCTCGTCGATGGTGCGGACCAGTTCGGGCAGCTCGGCACCGGCGCGGCGGGCGTTGCGGCAGCCGGCCATGGCCACGGCGCTGGTCAGCCCGGAGGCCAGATTGTGGCCCATGGAGTCGAAGATCGCGGCGTACAGGGTGGTCCGGGTCAGGGAGTGGTCGAAGGCGTCGCCGCCGACGTGGTACGCCGGTTCCACCACCGCCGTCGAGATGGCCTGGCCGTTGCCGATGGTGCGCGGGGGCAGCAGGGAGCGCAGCATCTCCGTCGGCAGATCCATGAGCTCGGTACGGGCATGGCGCGCGAAGGCGTCGCTGAACGCGCGCTTCGAGGTGATCGCCATGGAGAGCACGGAGGCGAGCACGCGGCAGCGCCGCAGCCGTGTGCTGTCGAGCGCGTACGTCCGGGCGCCGATGACACCGAGCCGTTCCGCTCCGTCGACCAGGGGCAGCCAGGCGATCAGACCGCCGTCCGGATCCGGGGAGTCCTCGACCCGCAGTTCCAGGGTGCGGTAGGTGGAACCGGCGAGGGCGGTCTCCAGATCGATGACCGGCAGCCCGTCGGCGAGGGGGACGAGATGGCGCTGCTGGATGTCGACGAGATAGACGACGAGCTCCTCGACACCGATTACGGGCGCGCACCGGTTCACTACCCCGGGCAGGTCCATCGGGGCCACGGTGTGGATCTCGGTGAGCAGTTCCTCCAGCAGCCGCTCGCAGGGGGGCGCGGGGAAATCAGTCGCCATCGCCGGACCTCCTCACAGGCAGTCTCACACCACCGGAGCGGTTCCGCCCGGCCGGACGCGGCGCACGCGCTCGGGCGGTGCACGTGCTCGGGGGCGCATACGCTCGGGCGGTGGTCAGAGCCGGCCGAAGAGCTGGGTCCAGTACGTACCGGCGGGGCCGCCGCCCGCGAAGCCGATACCGAGATGGGTGAAATCCCGTTTGAGGATATTGGCCCGGTGGCCCGGACTGTTCATCCATCCCCGGACCACCTCGCGCGGGCCGCGCTGGCCGCAGGCGATGTTCTCGCCGATGCCCCGGTGCGCGGCGCCCGCGGCGGCGGCGCGGTCCCAGGGTTCGAGCCCCTCGGGCGAGGTGTGCGAGTAGAAGGCGCGCGCGGCCATGTCGGCGCTGTAGGCCTGCGCCGCCGCGCCCAGCCGCGGATCGCCGGCCAGGGGCCGCAGACCGGCCGCCGTCCGCTCCGCGTTGGTGAGGGCGAGGACCTCGGCGGCGGTCCGTATCAGTCCGCCGGAGGTGAAGGGGCGGGCCCACAGAGCCGTCCAGTAGACCTCGCCCGAGCGGGCGTCGGCGGCGCGGCCGAGTCCCGCGTCGGTCAGCGCCGGGTCGAACAGCGGCCCCCGGGCCGCCTCATCGCCGAGGCAGTACTCCACGAACGCGCGGGGCGTACGGGGCCCGGAGACGAGATGCTGGTCGATACGGAGATAGTGGTAGCCGCCCGCGATGATCCGCTGGAAGACGGAGACCCCGTCGGCGCTCTCCGCGCCGAGCCGCCGCTGTCCCGCCATCGCCGTCGCGTGGGCCTGGGCCGCGGTCGAGAGTCTGCTGTCCGGCGCGACGGCGGGGACACCGGCCCTCAGCCGTTCCGCCCGGACCAGCTCCATGAACTCCGTCGCCCCGGCCCATTCGGCGGAGGTGCCGCGCCCCACCGCGCCGTTCCCGTGCGTGCCGTTCCCGGGTGTGCCGTTGCTGTTCCCGGGCGTGCCGTTCCCGTATCTCCTCGGCCCATCGCTCGCGCGGACGGCCGGCGGTGGTGGGGGGCCCGCGGGTCCGGTGTGCCCCACGGGTCCGGTGACCTCCTCGGTGACCTCCACGCCGAAGTCGCGGGCGATTCCGGCCAGTCCGTCCGCGTACCCCTGCCCGAGCGCGCGCAGCTTCCACCCGGCGCCGCGCCGGTAGATCTCCGCCAGCAGCAGCACCGTCTCGTGCGCCGGGCGCGCGGGAGTGAACCGGGCGAGCACGCCCCGGCCGCCGCTGCCGCTCACGGTCAGTGTCGGCACCGGCAGCCCGCCCAGCGCGGTGCCGGGGCCGGCCGGGCTGATCACCACCGTGACCCGGGTCGCGCCCGCCCGCAGCCGCCGCGGGTCCACGCCGACCCCGCCGCCGTACAGCCGTGCGCCCGGTGCCGACGGCTGGTTGTAGAAGACGAAGTCGCTGTCGCCGCCCACCTTCCCGCTGTCGTCGGTGATGAGTACGGAGAGGTCGAAGGGACCCGGCACTTCGATCGTCAGCGCCGTGTCCGGCAGGGGCAGATTCCCTCCGGGAACCAGCTCGATCATCGGCACCGCCCGTTCCGTTCCGCAGGAGCGCCGACGTCACGCGGCGCTGCTGGGAGAACGTCGAGGAGGGCGGCCGCGGTTCCGCGGCGCGGTCCCGTCCCGTCGGCCGGACCGCCAGGTCCTACGGCCCGGTCCGCCCGGTCCGCCCGGTCCTCAGTCGTGGTTGTGGCTGGACGAGGTGTCGTCCGGCGGGACGGTACGCCCGCCGTCGTTTCCGCTGACGATGACGGCGAGAAGGGCGATGACGGCCCCCGCCGCGGCGAGTCGCCCGCCGAGGCGCAGCCCCCAGCCCGTGCGCGAACCGGAGCGGGCGCCGGGGCGCGACAGCCGCTCCGAGCGGCGCGCGGGACGCAGCAGGCGCGCCAGCAGCAGCGCGGCGATGGGCAGTTGGAGCAGCCAGACCGTGGTGCGGAACCAGCCGTCGTACCAGACGTTCGTGCCGTACAGCAGGGTGTGCCAGACGCTCAGGACATAGACGACGATCACGAACCGGTGCAGAACACGCCAGGTCTTGGGGCCGATGCGGTGGCGGACGTAGAAGAGCAGGCCGAGCGGGACGGCCAGATAGAGGGCGGCCTGGCCGACGGGCATGGCGATCTGGCCCGTGCCCGAGTCGTAGCCGCCCGGTACGAAGGACTCGACGAAGGCGGTGGAGAGCCGGGAGTACCAGCGCGTGGTGTCGTGCCGTACCAACTCGGCGGCGAACAGCAGCGCGTGGGCGAGGATGAGCGCGATGGTGTTGAGACTGGTCGTACGGTGCAGCCGTTCCAGGCGCTGCGGCGACAGCGGCAGCCTGCCCGGCCGGGGTCCGGAGAGCAGGAGGCCCAGTACGACGGTGGTCCACGCCCAGAGCAGCGCCGCCCAGCCGAAGGCCTGGCTGAGGAAGTACATCCAGAAGCCGCCCGCGTCGGCCATGAAGGGCATGACGGACACGGTCGACGAGGTCTTCGCCTTGATACGGGCGTAGAGGAGGGCGAAGACGGCGGCGGTCACCACCAGGGCGAGCAGACCGTCCGGTATCGACGCTCTGAGATCCGATCTCAGGGTGACTCTGGGCTGTGACCGGTCCGTGGCGGCCGCGGCGGTCGTGGCGGCCGTGGTGGTCGTGTCGGTGTCGGTGTCGGTGGTGTGTGTACCGGTCGTGTCTGTACCGGTCGTGTCCGCGACGGGCGGGCCGGTCGGCTCGGGGACGGCGGGCGTGGGGGACGGCTTCATCTGGGCGGCTTTCTCGACGGCTTCGGCGGGTTACCGGAGCAGTCGGGCCCCGGCCGCGGAAAGTTCCCGGCGAGTTCATGTGACATGGATCACATCATCTGGGTGTCCTCCTATAGTGGCCGAACCATCGACGTTTCCGGATCAGCGGCCCTTTTCCGAGGCTCCGTCACGGGTGGGACGATGACGCCCATGAGAGCCGGGCCCGCACTCCGACTCACACGTGCCGCGGTGTTCGCGGCCGTGTGCGTAGCCGTGTCCGGACTCGGCCACGCGCTCCGGTCCGCCACCCCGCTGCCATGGCCCGCCCTCGCCGCCGCGCTGGTGGCCATGGGCGGCGCGGGCTGGTGGCTGGCGGGGCGTGAGCGCGGCGCCCCCGCGATCGTGGGCGCGAGCGCGGCGGGACAGGTCACCCTGCACGCCCTGTTCAGCTGGACCCATGTCCTTCTGCCGGGCGCCGGTACCGCGCGGGCCATGGAGATGCCGGGGGCGGGCCGTTCGGGAATGGCGGCGCACGCCCACGCCGGAACGGCCGAGGGGCCGGCGGATCTGCTGGCCCTCGTCCTCGCCTACGACGGGCACTCCCTGACGTCCGGTATGGCCCTGGCCCACCTGGTGGCCGGGCTGCTCTGCGGCTGGTGGCTGTGGCGCGGGGAAGCGGCCGTCCTCCAACTGGGCCGCTCGCTCGCGCTGTTCGTCGGCGCTCCCCTGCGGCGGGCCTGGCGGGTGCTGTCCGGCGCCGGACCTCTGCTGCCGCCCACCCCGGCCGTGGCGCTCCACCGGCCCCACCGCAGTCCGCGCCGGCTCGTGGTGCTGTACGGCATCTCCCGCCGGGGTCCGCCCTTCCGCCCGTCCTTCGACTGACCCTTCGCCGCCGCCGCTCGTTCCGGGCTCCGCCGCTCCCGCTCCGCTGCCCCGGGCGTTCCGGTCGCTCCCGATATTCCGGGTGTTCCGGGTGTCCGGCGACCCGCAACCGGGCCGCCGACCGCCCTTCCGCCGTGGCCGAGGGTTTCCCAGGCGCGCACGCGTGCCTGTGCACAGGCATGCCGGTGAACCGCCGCCCCACCGCGGAAGCCGGCCACCGATGGCGCCGCGCCCTGCCCTGGCCTGCCCGGCGCGGTGCGGCGCCGCGAGGACGCGAAGGACCGAGTGTGATGTTCCCTGCCCCAACGACTCATCCACGCACCGTCAGATCCGCCCACCGCGACGGGGAGATCACCGCCTGGGCGCTGGCCGCCGGGGGCGGCGACCGCGAGGCGGCCGAGTGCTTCGTGCGCGCCACCTACGACGACGTACGGCGGTTCGTCGCGCATCTCAGCGCCGATGTCCCGGGCGCCGACGACCTGGCCCAGGAGACCTATCTGCGGGCCCTGACCAGTCTGGCGAAGTTCGCGGGCCGCTCGTGCGCGCGCACCTGGCTGCTGTCGATCGCGCGGTGCGTGGTCATCGACCGCTACCGCAGCGCCGCCGCCCGGCCCCGGGTCGCCGACACCCTGGACTGGCAGACGGCGGCCGAACGCGCGCAGCCGCGCCATCTGCCCGGCTTCGACGAGACCGTCGCGGTGTTCGACGCCCTGGACGCGATGGACCCGTCGCGGAGGGAGGCCTTCGTACTGACGCAGTTACTGGGTCTCTCCTACGCGGAGGCCGCCAGCGCCGCGGGCTGTCCGGTCGGTACGGTCCGCTCCCGGGTGGCGCGCGCCAGACGTGACCTCACCTCGGTCTGGCAGCCCGCGCGGTCCTCTCGCGACCACGTCTCCTAGCTGTCCCCAGCTGTTCCCAGCTGTCTTCCAGACGTCTCCGCCTACGTCGCCGGGGTCCCGCGTGAGGGGGCCCGGCGGCGCTCACGGGTCATCAGGGCGGGCAGAGCCGGCAGGATCAGGCACTGGAGCGACACCACGAGCCAGAAACCGGGGACCATTCCCGCGCCCTCGGCGACCTCGTAGAGCCGGCCGCCGGCCACCCCGCTGGCGAACGCCCCGATTCCGGCGGCCAGCCGCTGGCGGCCGAAGACCGTGGCCGGCTCCGCGGACGACCGCGCCAGTGCCTCCAGATCGTTCTTCAGGAAGAGAACGATCTCGCCCAGACAGATCAGCGCCGCGCCCGCGCCGATGCCCGCCCGGCCCCCGGCCGCGATGACCGCCATTCCCGCCGCCATCGCGCCGAAGCCCACCCGTATCGCGGTGCCGTAGGCCAACCCGGCGATCCACTCCGACAGCAGGGGCTGCGCGACGACGAGAAGACACGCGTACCCCATCAGCACGGCGCCGTAGAACGAGGCCGAGGTACGGGGGACGGCGTAGAGCGCCAGATAGTGCTGGAAGAACATGAAGACGTACACGCTCAGCACGGTGACCGTGAAGGGCAGCGCGTCGCGGCCGGGACGGGGTGGCCCGGTCGTGTCCGGAGGCGCCGCGGGGAGCGTGGCGGGCGGCGACGGTCGCGGTGCGGGCGGTCGCGGCGCCGACGGCAGCAGCGCGTGTCCGAGGCCGACCACGGCGAACAGCAGCGCCACTGCGCCGAACAGCGCGCCCGGTGACGCCAGGACGAACGGCGCGGCGGCCGGCGGGCCGAGCGCGATCCCCGCGTTGAACGCCGAACCGCTCGCCGAGAGCAGCCGGGGCCGCTCCGACTCCTTCGCGCCCTCCACCAGATACGCCTTGTTCGCGGGCAGATAGAGCGCCGCGCCGCACGAGACCAGGAACAGCGCGCCGACGGCGAGCGCCGGACTGCCGAGCCCCGGCACGAACGCCGCGAACCCCGCGGTGCGCACCCCCAGCGCCACCAGCATCGTGGCCCGCAGTCCGATCCGCCGCGCCAGCGCCGCGCCCGCCACTCCTCCGGAGAACTGCACCAGCGAGGCGATGGCGAGCACCGCACCGACCGTACCGAGACCGAGCCCCAGCCGCTGGTGCAGCAGCACCGACATGTACGGCAGTACGGCGAAGCTTCCCAGGGTGATCAGGAACGAGCAGGCCAGCAGAAACGACTGCGGTCCGGTCGGCAGTCCGGGGCCGCGCGCCCGTACACCGGGGCCGCGCCGCCGCGTACGGTCCCGTCCGCAGTCCTCGCCGCCGCCGTCCCCGCTTCCGCCGTCCCCGCTTCCGCCGTCCCCGCTCCCGCGCTCACCGCCCACCGTCGTCCACGAGGACGGGGCGCACACCCGACGCGGCGCTCGCCGCCCGGTGCAGTGCCAGCTCCGCGGTGGCCGCCTCCGCCAGGACCATCCCGGTGCAGCCGCGCTGATCGGCCACCGTGCCGATCGTGTCCCCGGGCGCCCGCACCGGGTACCAGCGCACCGCGCCCGGATAGGACCCGAGCCCGTCGAGCCCGCGCCAGCCCGCCAGTTCACCGGTCCGCTCCGGGTAGACAAGGACGAATCCGCTGGCGGGGCCGGTGTGTTCAAGCGCGGCGTCCATCAGCAGGGGACGGCGCCCGAGCGCGGTGTCGATCATGGCGTCGTACACATTCGTCCGCAGGGACCGGCACAGCGCCTCACCGACCAGGGCCCCGCCGATCCTCCGGTTGATCTCGACGAGTTCGGGACCCTCGGCGGTGAGGATGAACTCCACATGGGCGAAACCGCTGTGGTGCCCCGCCGTGTGCAGCACCCGGCCCACCCACTCCTCGATCCCGGCCGACTCGCCCCGGGGCAGCGCGACGGGGAAGGCGGCGGCCTCCTCCCGTACGGCGGGTTCCCGTGAGGTCTGCCGGCTGAGCACCCCCAGCAGCCGGGTGTCCCCGGCCCAGCTCAGGGTCTCCGCGCTGTAGAGCGGTCCGGCGAGGAAGGGCTCCGCGAACAGCTCCCCGGTGAGGGAGCGCCGGCCGGCCTCGGCGAGCGCGGCGCGCAGCGCCTCCTCGTCCCTGACCACCCAGACATCGCGGGACGAGGTGCCCGCGGAGTCCTTGAGGACGGCGGGCAGCCCGATCGTACGGAGCACCTCGGCGGCGGGGTCCGTGTCCGTGCCCGCGCTTGTGCCGAGCGGTACCGGTACGGCGGGGCCCTTGCTCAGTCCGGCGCGGTGCAGCAGCCCCCGTACCCGCGCCTTGTCGCGCAGCACCCGTACCGCGTCCGGATCGGGGCCCGGCAGTCCGAACTCGGCCGCCAGATCGGCGGCCGGGACGCTCCAGGTGTCCGTGGTGTTGATGAGACCGGCCAGTCCGGGCAGGGCCGCCAGCGCGCGCCGGGTCGCCGTCCGGTCGAAGGTGTCGACGTCGACCACGGTGAGCGCGCCGTCCGGCAGTGTGTCCGGGAGCGTGTCCAGCTCATGGCGGTACACGCTCCGGTCGCCGGTCAGCAGTGTCAGCCCGTGTCCGGCGCCGGCCGCGGCGGCGGCCATCCGGGCCAGTCCGAAGGACAGTGATTCCAGTGCCGCGATCGTCATGACGGTTCCCCCTGCGACAACGGCCGCGGCCGGAGGTCGGATCCGCTCTCCGGTCCGACGTCGGCCACGACGAGTTCCTTGTGGGAGCGGCGCTCCCACTCCATCACCGACCACGGCGGCCGGAGTTCGTCCAGGGTGTGGATCCGCCCCGGCCGCAGGGCGCGTATGTCCAGTGCCTCGGCGTGCCGGGCGAACACCCGCTCCGCGTACCGGTGTCCGGTGTCCGCGCCGATGACCAGATGCTGCCGTCCCGGATCGCGGTCCGCCTCCCAGCCCGCGACGAGATGCGCGGCTCCCGTGGACAGCCCGGCGAACACGGCGTGTTCCCGCAGCAGACCGACCGCGCCGGCCATCGCATGGCGGAAGTCCACCCAGTGGAGCGTGTCGTACAGCTCGTGCCGGACATTCTCGAAGGGGATGGAACTCCCGATCCCCGCGATGATCGCCTCGGGATCACTGAACCGCTCGCTGCCGAAGGTGACGCTCCCGAACGGCTGGATCCCCACCAGCCGCACCGCACGGCCCGATCCGCGCAGCGCCCGTACCAGACCACCCGTCGACGCGCCGGTGCCGACGGCGCCGACCACCGTCAGCGGGCCGTCGGGCAGGGCCTCGGCTACCAGTGCCGCGAACTCCCGGTACCCCGCGTAGTGCACGGCGTCGTGATACTGCCGCATCCAGTGGAAGTCCGGTCTGCGGGCGAGGAGTTCGCGGACACGCCGCACCCGGCGCTCCTGATCCAGCCGGAGACTCTCCGACGGGGGCATCTGGTCGACCGTCGCGCCCAGGACCTCCAACTGGGCCCGCATCACCGCGTCGACGGTCGTCGACGCCACGATGTGGCAGCGCAGTCCGTACCGGTGGCAGGCCATGGCGAGCGCCAGCGCGTAGATACCGCTCGAACTGTCGACGAGGGTCTGCCCGGGGACGATACGGCCGCGCCGCAGCAGCGTACGGACCGCCCCCAGCGCCGCGTACACCTTCATCGTCTCGAAGCGGGCCAGGACGACATCGCCGCCGAGCCGGATCAGATCGGGGGCCTTCATCGCGTCGGTGATGTGCTCGTGTATCGGAGTGCGTGCCGTCATTTCCGTGTCCCCCGTACGATCAGCCGGCGAGAGCGCTGGTCATAGCCGGAGCCGTCGAAGCCCCCGAAGCACTCGACATCCGTGAACCCGGCCGCCACGAAGAGATCGTGCAGCTCGGCGGCGCTGTAGAGGAAGGAGGTGAGCGACGCCGTACGCGCGGTCGAGCCGCGCACCAGCGTCCAGTCGGTCCGCAGCCGGCGCCAGCTGTCGAGCACGGTGTCGCGCTGGACGACATACGAACCGTCGGGGAGGTCGACCGCCTGCGGCCGTCCGATCCAGCCGGCCAGGACCTCCTTGCCCATCACGTCCACCAGCAGCCGGCCACCGGGCACGAGGGACGCGTGGGCGTTGCGCAGTACACGCAGATTGGCGTCCGGATCATCGAAGTAGCCGAAGGACGTGAAGACATTGAGCACGGCGTCGAAGGAGCCGGGCTCGGTGTACTCCAGCATGTCGGCCCTGATCAGCCGCACATCCGCACCGGCCGTCGTACAGGCCGTCCGCGCCCGCTCCAGCATGACCTCACTGAGGTCGACACCGGTGACGGTGTATCCGCGCCGGGCCAGCGGCACCAGGAAGAGCCCGGGGCCGCAGCAGAGATCCAGCACCCGGGAGCCGGGCGGGAAGTCCAGCAGCGGTGAACCCGCCACGATGCCCGCGACCTCCTCGCCCCGGGCGGCCGAGAACATCGTGGGCGCGAAGTCGGACCAGAGGGAGTCGTCCTCGTACCACTTCAACCGTGCTGCCCTCTTCCTGAGCCTCGACGGCCCCTGATCCCGGCCCTGTCCGGCCCCTGATCACCGCTTCCTTGTCAGTAGTCGGCCGCTGTCCACGGCTGGTTCCCGGGGTTCCCCGGAGATTCGGGACGCTGCGCGGCGGACCGGCCGGCCCGCCGCACGGTGGTGCTCAGTCCTCAGTCCTCAGTCCTCAGTGCTCAATGCTCAGTCCTCAATGCTCACTGCCCACTGCTCGGTGTTCAGACTTCGCGCTCGGCCGCGGCCAGGGCCGTACGGATCGTCTCCACGTCCGCGCTCACCGCCGGGACGTCGAGGGCGTCGCCGTGCCCCTGCGCGTACGGCCTTCCGTAGACCGGGGTGCCGGGCTCGAACCGCCAGCTCTCCGCGAGCGGGCCCGCGTCCACGACGTCATAGCCGAGGAGGTCGAGCAGCCGCGTGGCGGAGGCGTTCGCCTCCGGGTCGTCACCCGCGATCGGCAGGGCCGTGCGGTCGGGCGCGCCCGTGGGGCGTGCCAGCGAGGCGAGATGCTTGAAGAAGATGTTGTTGAACGCCTTGACGACCTTCGACTCCGGAAGGTGTTCCTGGAGCAGACCGCTGCTGGTGTCCTTCCGGGCGTCCAGCTCCGGGATCCGCCCGTCGCGCCCGGGATAGTAGTTGTTCGTGTCGAGGACCACCTTGCCCGCCACGGGCGCCACCGGCACCTCGCGGTAGTGCTTCAGCGGGACGCTGACCACCACCCAGTCGCCGGCCTCCGCCGCCTCCGCCGGTGTCGCGGCCCGTGCCCGCGGGCCCAGTTCGGCCACCAGGCCGGCCAGGGTCTCCGGGCCCCGGGAGTTGCTGAGGACCACGTCGAGCCCCGCCGCGACGGCGAGGCGCGCCAGGGTGCCACCGATGTTTCCACTGCCGATCAGTCCAAGAGTGCTCATAGGCCTGCCAGCGAAGGACACCGCGGCGGTATTCCCCGCCGCGGTGTCCTGTCCGCTTCTGGAGCAGTCGTCGGACGGAGTGATCTCCGGATCGTCCGGCTGTCAGCAGTTCTTGTAGTCGGAGCGCGTGGAGTTGTACGCGCAGGTGTCGTGCACCGCTCCCGAGGACCGGGTCAGGGTGGCCTTGTCCTTGTCGTTGTTCCAGACGTAGGCGGCACGCTGCTGGTACACCGTGGTACCCGTGTTCGTGCCCTTGCCCGTCTTGACGGTGACGGTCTTCCCGGCCTTCAGCGTGAATGTCTTGAACGTGTACGCGTGCCGGGAGGCGTCGGTGAGCTTCCAGCCCTTGAGGCTCACCGCCTTGGCGGTGGTGTTCTTGATCTGGACCCACTCGCCGTTGAGGCTGGTCTTGGACCGGTTGTCCGAGCCGGGGGAGTCGTACCAGATCTTGGTGATGTGCACGGACCCGGCGGCCTGCGCCTGTCCGGGGAACATCATCAGGGTGGCGGCTGCCGCCGCGAGGGCGGCGGCAGCGCCGGCTGTGCGGGCACGGGGCATCAAGGGATACGTCCTGTTCGGGGATGGCGCCGCGCTACGGGGCGGACGCGAGGAACCCGACATTACGCAGTGCGTGCCCGCGAAATACTGCTTTCCAGGAAATCACATCAGAAGTACGCTCACGCCCCGCAGAACTCATGACCGGTCCAAGTGGCTTTCGGGCGAGGGCGCTTGACGGTACGTCAGTGGTCTTCGCCGGTCTTGTGGACCAGACCTGTGGCACCGTCCTCACCCGGCCTCACCGGCGCCGCGCGCGGTGGCGAGATGGCTGCCCGCGGCCTGTTCCAGATGGACCAGATCGCTGGCGACGGTGGCGAAGGTGAAGCCCTCGGCCAGCCGTCTCGCGGCGCTCGCGCCGTCCGGGGTGTGGATGCCCGCCGCGATACCGGCGGCGGCCGCCGTCTCACGGATCGTCACCAGCGCCGCCTCGAACCGCTCCCCGACCGCCGGGTCGCCCGTGGTGGCCCCGCCGAGGCCCAGACGCAGATCGGAGGGGCCGACATAGATGCCGTCGAGGCCCTCGGTGGCACAGATCCCCGCCACATCGGCGAGACCGGCCGCGGTCTCGATCATCGCGAGCACGACCGTCTCCGCGTGCGCACGCGCCGGGTCGGGGCCGATACGCAGCGCGGAGCGCATCGGACCGTACGAGCGGTGCCCGAGCGGCGGATAGCGGACGGACGCCACCGCGTCGGCCGCGTCCTGGGCCGTGTCGACGAGCGGCACGATCACACCGGCCGCCCCCGCGTCGAGCGCGCGGCCGATCGGGCCCGCGTCATTGGCCTCGACCCGTACCAGTCCGACGGCGCTGCTCCCCTTGGTGTCGATGGCGGTGAGCGACGCGAGTACCCCGGTGTACGCGAGCAGACCGTGCTGGGAGTCCAGGACCACATAGTCGTAGCCGAGACGCGCGATCCGTTCGGTGGAGACCGGGGAGTCGAGGACGGACCAGTAGCCGATGAGCCGTTCGCGGGCGCGCAGCGAGGTGGCGAAGGCGGCGGGCGTGCCGGACTGGTCTCGGGTCATGGGGGGCTCCTTCGGGGCGGTGGGGCTGACACGGGCGGCGGGGCGGCGGCCTTTTCCGGTCTCCGGCTACGGTTCCGGTCAACTTCGGGCAGAGCGGTGCGAGCGGCGCAGCCCGACACGGGCCGGTCCATTCACCCTCATTCAAGCTCCTTTCCGCTTATTGGCCAACAGCCGGAGAATGCAAATCCCGGAAGGGTCGACTTTCCCCCGTCGACTTACTAGGATGCCCAACAAGTTCTTGGCGCCCGTATTGTTGAAACTCGACAGATGTCATCGCGGTAATCCATTCATCTGTCGGTAAAGCACGGTTAAAGGCTTCTGGCTGCCTACTGTGCGTCGGTGGAGATCGACGTGGAGCGAATGGGCAGGTGGTCGGGCATATCGCGTTGTCACGGGGGAGATGGAAATAGTGGGGCCTGTTAGAGGTCTGTACCAAAGAAGATTGCGGAATATTTCTGTCCGGCGATGTCGGCGATGTCCTGGCGATGCGATGTGCCAAATTTCCGGCACTTTCACGCGTCGCGGACCCGAGTCCTGATCCGGGGGCGGGAGTCGCGTGCGTTTCCAGCTTCTGGGTCCTTTGAGCATCGCCGAGGGCGAGGACGCCGTTGTCCTCAAACCGTCCAAACCGGCCAGCCTGCTGGCGGCTCTGCTCATTCATCCCGGATCCGTCGTCTCGACCGGCTATCTGCTGCGTGCCCTGTGGGACGAGGACCAGCCGGCCACCGCCAGGGCCGCCCTCCAGAGCTGTGTCCTGCGGCTGCGCCGGCTCTTCACCAAGTACGGCGTCACGGGCAGCGCCATCGAGGCGGTGCCCGGCGGTTACCGGATGAACGCCGACGCCGGCACCCTCGACCTGGTGCGCTTCCGCACCCTGGTACGGGCGGCGGACGGCCTGGGCGACGCGGAGGGCGAGCTCTACCGGCTCAAGGAGGCGCTCACCCTCTGGCAGGGGCCGCTGCTGGCGAACGTGCCGTCCCCGATGCTCCATCGCGACGAGGTGCCGGGCCTCACCGAGGAGCGGCTGCGCGCGCTCGAACGGGCCTGTGACATCGAGCTGGCGCTGGGCCGATGCCGCCAGGTACTGGTCGATGTATGGGAGGCGGCGCGCAGACATCCCGGGCGCGAGCGTTTCTCCGAACAGCTCATCGAAGCCCTCTACCGCACCGGCCGGCAGTCGGAGGCCCTCACCGAGTACCGCTCCGTGAAGGGCAGGATGAAGGAGGAGCTGGGCATCGATCCCGGCCCGGGACTCCAGCGGCTCGAACTGGCCATCCTCCGGGGCGATGACCTCGGTCCCGCGGCCGTCGACCGGACGGTACCGCTTCCCGGCCGTACGGCGGTGGCCCTCACGGCGGGGACCGCGCGGCCGGCACTCGCCGCGGCCCCCGCGCCCGCCTCCGCTCCCGCCGCCCCTCCCGCGCCGGTCCCGCTCCCCGTACCGCCCGTGCCGTCCTTCACCGGCCGGGCCGCCGAGCGGGCGGCGATCAACGCGAGCCTCACCGCCGCCGCCTCGGACGGTCCGGGCGCCCCGAGAGGTCCGGGATCCCAGGGCGCCGCCACCGTCGTGGTCCTCTCCGGCGCCCCCGGCATCGGCAAGACGGCGCTGGCGCTCCAGAGCGCCCACGACTGCCAGAACAGCTTCCCCGGCGGGGTGTTCGTCCTCACCATGACCCGTCCCGACGGATCGTCCGTCACCCCGGCCGAGGCCATGGCGGACCTTCCCGCGCCCGGTGCCGGCGCCGGGCGGACACTGATCGTCCTCGACGATGTCACCACCGCCGACCAGGTCCGCCCGCTGCTCCCGGCGGCGGCCGGCGGCGCGGCGGTCGTCACCAGCCGACGCGGTCTGGCCGGACTCGTGGCCACCCACGGCGGCACCGTCCACCGGCTCTCCACCCTGGACCCCGAGGAGTCCCAGGAACTGCTGGCCGCCGCCCTCGGCGCGGGCCGGGTGCGCGCGGAGCCCGCCGCCGCCCGGGAACTGGCCGGTGTCTGCGGCCACTTCCCGCTCAGTCTGCGGATCGCGGCCGCCCGGCTGCTCACCCGCCCCGGGCTGCGTATCGAGGACTGTGCGGCCTGGCTGGCCGAGGATCTGCCGGCCAGGCTCTCCCTCGCCGACGACCCGAGGATGTCCGTACCGCATGTGTTCGGCAGGGCGCTGCACCGGCTGGAGCCGCGCTGGCAGCAGGCTTTCCGCCAACTCGGCGACCAGGAAGGGCTGTTGCTCTCCTCGCGTGTGCTCGGCGACTCCGCGGAGGCGGAGGAGGCGCTGGAGCGTCTCGCCGACGCGGGACTGCTCGAAGAAGGGCCTCCCGGCCCCTATCGCATCCATCAACTGCTGAAAATCTACGCGCGTCGGCAGGCGCGCGAATGGAACCGGGACCAGACGGCCACAGCGCCCCACTGAGGCGCGATGCCCGACCTCGAACGATCCGGCCACCTTGACCACACCACGTATCCAGGGGTGTCTTTCACATGGGCTCAACCTATGAAGCCGTCGCCACGACCCGTCCGCGTATCCGCCGGGACGTCCTGTTCACCGAGACGGCGGACGGAGTGCTGTTCCACAACGCCGACGGCGGGTTCCAGCTCACCGCCAGGTCCGCCTACCGCTTCGCCACACTGATCGTCCCGCATCTCACCGGGGAGCACTCGGTCGCCGACATCTGCGAGGGCCTCGGTGACCGGCAGCGCGCCATGGTCGGCGAGCTGGTGAAGAGCCTGTACGAACGGGACTTCGCCCGAGCGGTGCCGGAGACCGGTACCGGTACCGGTACCGAGGTGGTGGACACACCGCCCGATGTGGCCCGGCGCTACGCACCGCAGATCGCCTACGCCGACCACTACTCGGACGACGCGGAGGCGAGGTTCAGGCGGTTCAGCACCGCGCGGGTGGCCGTCCTCGGTGACGATCTCGTCGCCCGCTGGTGTGTGCTCAGTCTGATCCGCAACGGCTGCGCCACCATCGGTGTGCGGCCCGGACTCGACGGCGAGGCACGGGAGATCATCGAGAGCGAGGCACGGGAAGCGGCGGACGACGGCTGCCCGGTGACCCTTCTCGACCTCGGCGCCGACGACCCCGCACGGCCCCTGGGCTGGCCGGACCTCGACACGTACGACATCGTCGTGGTGACCGGCGGACCGGAGGCGCCCCGGCGGCTGTTCCCGCTGCTGCGCGCGGGCGTTCCCGAGGGCCGTACCCTGCTGCCGGCCTGGTCCTACGGCCATCAGTCGGTGGTGGGACCGCTGATGACGGCCGGGGCCACGAGCTGCTGGGCGTGTGCCGCGCTGCGTATCGGCTCCCACGACGGGGCCGCTGCCGCCGCCGACATCTGGAACGCGCTGGCGCTGCCCGGCACCGTTCCGGTCGGTGATCTCCCGAGCCGTCCCCTGGCGGCCATGACCGGCAATCTGCTCGGCTACGAGATCTTCCGGATCACCACCGGCGCGCTGCCCGCCGAGACCGCGGGGCAGCTCATCGTCCAGGACATGCGGTCGCTCGATGTGTCCGCCGAACCCCTGCTGCCGCACCCCCGTTGCCCCTTCTGTACCGGTGCCGACGGCGGCGCTGTCGCCGGAGCCGGTGTCGCCGACGGCCGGACCGACGGCCGGACCGAGGAGAGCGCCGCCATGGGCGCCGACGGAAGTTCCGTACCGGTGGCGGCCGTTGATCTCACCACGGCCGGGAGCGGCACACCGCCGATGCCGACGCTCGCCACGGCCCGGGACGCCGACGCCCTGGTGGAGGAGTTGAACCGCCGCTCGGTGCTCGTCCGGCCACGGGCCGGGGTCTTCAGCCGCTTCGCCGACGAGCCGCTCACCCAGATCCCGCTCAAGGCCACCGTCGTCGAGTTCGGCACCGGTCACGGCACCGCGCGCCGGGTCGCCGCCTTCGATGTCCACCATGTCGCCGGAGCCCGGCTGAGGGCGCTCGACGCGGCGGCCGAGGTCTACACCGAGCATGTCGTGCCCACGGCGGGTGTACTGACCGGTGACCGGGTGGCGACGGCACGTGCGCAGATACGCGCCGTGGAGCCCGGGGCGTTGACGACGGCGGGCGCGACGGCCGCCGAGGGCGAGCGCGTGAGCGCGTGGACCCTCGCCGCCTCGCTCCTGACCGGGGAGCGGCTCCTCGTGCCGGCGGCGGCGGTGCGGACCTTCGGCCCCCACAACGCCGACCGGCTGTACGAACCGACCCGCGCCGGGACCGGCGCGGGGGCCTCGGCGGCGGACGCCGCGGCCGGCGGGCTGCTCTCGGTCCTCGCCCATGACGCGCTCGTCCGTACGCTGCGCGGCGGACCGGCGAGCCGGATACCGCTCAAGGCCCTCGGCGAAGGCCCGGACGCGGACGCCGAACTCACCTTCCTCATCCGGTCCGCGGCCGTGCTCGATGTCGAACTGGAAGTGCTCGACCTGGGCGAGAGCGAGCGCTCCGGAGTCCATGTCCTGCTCGCCCGGGGAGCGGGCGGCTGGGCCATCGGCAGCGAGACCGGCTGGCGCGGCGCCGCCGTCGCCGCCGTACGCGATCTGCTCGGTACGGTGCAGCTCGAACGGGACGACTCCGCCGCGCCGTTCGACACCGGGGACCCGCTGCTGCGCGACCTCGACCCGGCGGCCCTCGACGCCACCGACGCCGACGGCCTGCCCGCCGTCGCCGACCGGGACGCCGTCTCCTGGCCCGAGGTGCTCGACCGGCTCCGCGCGGCCGGACGCGACGCCCTGGTGGTGTCCACCGGCTCCGCCGATCTGGCCACCGCGGGGATCAGGACCGCCCGGGTACTGCTCACCACGGAGGCGTCCCGTGGCGCCTAGCACCCTCGCCACGCGCCCGGCCGGTGTCATGGACCCCGCCCATCGCGCGGGCCCGCGTCTGGCGGAGCTGCTGGGGCGCGCCCTCGACCGGCTCGGCGGCCCCGAGACGGTCATCGGAGAACTCGGCACCAGCGACGCGTTCGCGGCCGAGGGCCCCGAGCACGCCGAGGGCCCCGAGCAGGCCGAGCACGCCGAAAGCGCCGAGGACACCGAGCACGCCGAAGATGCCGAGAGCGCCGAGCACGCCGTCCCGACGCTCACGCGCGGCGGCGGGCCGGAGACCGCGCGGCAGGCCCCTCCCGGGTCGGCCGTCCCCGTACATCTCTACGGCGGGCACGCCGTCGTCGGACCGCTGCCGGTCGGCGACGGCACCGGCGGGACGGCCTCCGGCGCGGCCTGTTCCCGCTGTCTGGCCCGCCGCTGGCAGGCCGTACGGTCGGTGGCGCTCCGCGACGCCCTCGAACTGGGCGGAGAGACCAGAGCGGCCGGCGAGTGGCCCTACGCCACCCCCTTCGCCGCGGACGCCCTCGCCGCGCTCCTCACCGCGCTGCGGGACCAACCCCCCGCGTCCGAGGGGCCGTTCCCCGAGATCCGGCTCGTGGACCTGCGTACCCTCACGGTCCGGAGCTACCCGCTCGTCCCCGACCCGGAGTGCCCGCGCTGCGCCACCCCCCGTACCGACACCGCCGAGGACGCCCGGATCACACCGCGGCCCGCCCCCAAGCACCGCGCGGGCACCTTCCGGGTGCGCCCCATCGAGTCGTACGCCATCGAGGTGGCCGCGTTCGCCAATCCGGTGTGCGGCGCGCTCGGTCCCTCCGTGGTCCATGACGTCTCCTCCACCTCCACCTCGGCGACCATCGGCTGCTTCTCGATGCGCTCCGGGGAGTATCTGCGCGAGACGTTCTGGGGCGGTCACGCCGACTCGTTCGGCCACAGCAACCGGATCGGCGTACTCGAAGGCATGGAGCGGTACGCCGGAATGCGGGCGCGCTCCCGGATCACCAGTGTCGTCGGAACGCTCGACGAGTTCGGCGCCGACGCCGTCGATCCCCGTGAAGTCGGCCTGTACGCACCGGAGTTCCACCGCGACAATCCACGGGTCCGCCCGTTCGCGCCCGACCGCGAGATCCCCTGGGTCTGGGGCCACTCCCTGCGCGACGACAGACCGCGGCTCGTGCCCGAGGTGCTGACGTACTATCACGCGCCCGGACTGGAGAACAGATTCGTCCAGGAGAGCTCCAACGGCTGTGCATCCGGCGGATGTCTGGAAGAGGCCGTCTACTTCGGTCTGATGGAGGTCATCGAGCGCGACGCCTTCCTCCTCACCTGGTACGGGCGGCAGCCGCTGCCCGAGATCGACCCGGCCACCAGCACCCGCGCGTCGACCCGGCACATGGTCGACCGGCTGGCGATGTACGGCTACCGGGCACGGTTCTTCGACACCCGGATCACCTTCCCCGTCCCGGTGGTCACCGCCGTCGCGGAACGCTTCGACGGCGGACCCGGCCGGATGTGCTTCGGGGCGGGCGCCGGGCTCGACCCCGAGTCCGCGCTCGACTCGGCGCTCTGCGAGATCGCCACCGACGCGGTCAACCTCCAGGGCCGCACCGAGCGCGACGAGCCGCGACTGCGGGCCATGGCCGAGGACTTCGACCGGGTGACGGCCCTGCACGACCATCCGCTGGTCTACGGCATACCGGAGATGGGCCGGTACGCGGACTTCCTCCTGGACGGTCACGGCCCGCGGCGGCGGGGCGCGCCCGAACCCCCGCGCGCGGTCGCCGATCTGCGCTGGCCCGACCGGTCCGGCGCCCCGGCCTCCCCGGACCTCCGCGAGGATCTGCGCCGGTGTGTCGACGCGGTGACCGCGGCGGGCTTCGACGTGGTCGTCGTGGACCAGACCATGCCCGAGCAGCGCACGCTGGGACTGCACACCGTCAGTGTGCTCGTCCCCGGACTCCTGCCGATCGACTTCGGCTGGTCCCGGCAGCGCGCCCGCACCATGCCCCGGCTGCGCACCGCCCTGCGCGAGGCGGGACTGCGCGACCGCGACCTGACGCCGGAGGACCTCAACCCGGCGCCCCACCCCTTCCCGTGAACCGACCGTCCAGCGTCCAGCAGGTCCAGCTGGTCCAGCAGAGAGAGGAGCGTCCCGTGGGCTACGCCCATGAGTACGCGGCAGCGATCATGCAGCGCGGCCGGATCCCGATGGAGCCCGCCGATTTCGTCCCCGACTGGGCGGACCGGCCCCGCAAGGCGAAGTACTACCCCGGCGCCGGGGCGTTTCCGCTGCCGGACACGGACTACCCCGCGGCGGCGACCGTCGCGGCCGGCTGTCTGCCCGCGAGGGACCTGCTCGCCGGGGATCTGCCCGCAGGGGGCCCGTCCGCCGGGCCCCCCGGAGGACCGGGCGCCGAACGACCGGGCGCCGGCCGGCCGTTCACGCTGGACACACTGTCGGGGATGCTGCGGGACTCCTACGGGCTCACCGGCCGCAGGCTCGGTGTCCAGACCAATACGGATCTGGCGGCCCTGCCGCACTACGCCCAGGCCAACTGGTCACGCGGCACCGCCTCCGGCGGCGGTCTCTACCCGGTCAGTGTCTACTGGATCTCCGGCCCCAGCGGACCGCGGGCACCCGGCATCCACTACTACTCGGCCCCGCACCACGCCATGCAGCGGCTGATCGCCGGAGATATGACCGGTGAGGTGCGCGCGGCACTCGGCGCGGGGGCGGAGGGGGCGGAGAGGACGGCCGGCCCGGTCGGCGCGGCCCATGACCAGTTCCTGGTGCTGGGCGTCAAGTACTGGCAGAACGCCTTCAAGTACAACAGCTTCTCCTTCCACGCCGTCAGCATGGACCTCGGCGCGATCCTCCAGACCTGGCGCATCTGGGCCCGCGCACGCGGTCTGAAGGTCGAACCGGCGCTGTGGTTCGACGAGCGGAGGCTGAGCCGTCTGCTGGGGGTGGACAACGAGGAGGAGGGCGTCTTCGCCGTCGTCCCGCTGACCTGGGCGGGCGCCAGGCCCACCGCCCCCGCGCTGTCCGCACCGCCGGCCGTCCGGCACACCGACTCCGAGCGCTCCCGTACGGTCCTGCGCTTCGAGACCCTCCAGCGGATCCACACCGCGACCACGGAAGCCGCGACCGAACGCCCCGCACCGGGCGCGCTGGCCCCGGCCACCAACGCCACGCCCGCCGGTACCGGCGTGACCGTGGCTCTGCCGGCGCCCGAACTGCCGCCCGTGAGCGTCCGTACCGCACTGCGGACGCGCAGGAGCAGCTTCGGCCGCTTCGACGCCAGTACGCCCCTGACCACCGGGCAGCTGGCCGCGGCCCTCGCGGCCTGCGCCGCCGCCTCGCTCGGCAGCGACGCCGAACGGCCCGAGCGCGCCGGGCAGGCAGGGGGGCACGCCGGGCACACCGGGCCGGCAGGGCACACCGGGCCGGCCGACGGCACCGTACGGGATCAGCCGGCCACCCCGGGGCTCGTCACGCTCTACGCCTTCGTCAACCATGTCGAGGGCGTCGAGCCCGGTGCGTACGCCTACGATCCCGCCGCCCATGAGCTGCGGGTGGTGGTGCCGGGCCCGCCAGGACCCTTCCTCCAGCGCAACTACTTCCTCTCCAACTACAACCTGGAGCAGGCGGGCGCCGTGCTCGTGCCCACCGTCCGTACCACCGCCGTCCTCGACGCCGTGGGGGACCGCGGCTACCGGCTGGTCAACGGCACGATCGGAGCCGTCGCCCAGACCTTCTACACCGCCGCGTCGGCCCTCGGACTCGGCGCGGGCGTCGCGCTCGGCTTCGACAACATCTCCTACGTCGAGGAACTCGGCCTCGACCGCACGGGCGAGGACCCGCTGCTCATCATGCTGCTCGGCAACGAGCGGGCGCGGCCCGCCGACTTCCGCTACGAGATCGCCTGACCCGGGACGGGAGAACTGCCATGACACCGGGCACGAGTACGAGTACGAGTACGGACACCAGCGCCGGCACGAGTGCACCGACGAGCACGGCGACGAGCACGGGCGCGACCACGACAGCGGACGGGACAGCGGGCACGACAGCGAGCGGGACAGCGGGCACGACAGCGAGTACCGGTACGGCCGCGGGCGCTGCGGCGGCTACGGTACCTACGGCGGCTCGGGAGGCCGTCGGCGCCGACTGGCGCCCCGGCCGGCGCTTCATGCTGCGGGTCGCCGGACTCCCCGTCGAGTCCGTGCACGCGCTGCGCTGCGAGGACAGCGGACGCTGGTCCGACGAGGTGCTCGCCGCCGAGGACCGGCTGCGTACCCGCGGCGCCGAACTCAGCGATCTGCTGCACGAGGTGGTACGGACCACCGATGTCTCCCCGGACGGGGAGGGCGGCACACAGCGCCGTGAACTGCTCGCACTGCGCCGCGAGATCTTCAACAACCGGCTGCCGGCCGCCCCCGGGAGCGCCCTGGCCCTGGTCACCGCGCTCGCCCCGCGCGCCGCCGGACCGACCGCGGAGTGGCTCAGGGACCGCGGGCATCTGGAGAAGCTGCGCGCCGAGGGAGCACCGCTGCTCGCCGCCGATCTCGACAGGACCCGGACCGCGCTGCGCGGTCTGCTCACCGAGGACCGGCTGCGCTGCGGACTGCTGCTCGCCTCCCCGACCCTGGAGGGGCAGCTCGACGCCTACGCCGCCAAGGCCGCCTCCGGCGCGCCCTACGACAAGCGGATGCGGAAGATCGAACGCTCGGTGCTGTCCTATCTGTACCGGACGGCCTGCAAGACCAGCCCGTTCAGCACCTTCACCGGTGTCGCCACCGGCCTCTTCGACGAAGGCGGCGCCGAGGCCGCCGTCCGTGTCGACGAGGAGTGGTCGAGCCATGCGCGGCTCAATGTCGTCGTGCTGGGACGGTTCGCCGAACTGATCCTCGCCGACCCGGCCCGGCGCGGTGATCTGCCCGTACGGCTGGCCTCCGGCTGGGAGCGCGACGACGACCGGATCCGGTACGTGCGCCAGTGGGTCACCACGGGCGACGACTCCGCCGCGGTCACCTTCGACGCGGTCAAGGACCGGCTGTTCTTCCTGCGCCGCAGCGGCACCCTGGACCGGCTGCTCGCCCTCTTCGACACCGACACCGGCACCGACACCGGGATCGGGACCGACGCCGGCACCGGCGGCGAGCTGCGCTACCGCGATCTGGTGGAGTGGCTCCGGACCGAGCACGACGCCGAGCCCGGGATGTGCGAGACCTATGTCGCGGCGCTGCTCCAGCTCGGGATGGTGCGGGTGCCCTGTCTGGACACCGATGTCCACAGCCCCGATCCGCTGCGCTCCTTCTGCGGCGCGCTCGGCGGACTCGGCCGTCCCTGGGCCGACGAACTCGCCGCCGCCCTCGGAGGACCCGTCTCCGTCATCGACCGCTTCCCCTCGGCCGGTCGCGCCGAGCGGGCGGAGCTGCTGCGCGAGCTGCGCGCCGGACTGCGCGCGGCCCAGGCCCTGTTGACCGACGGCGAGGCCGAGACCACACTCCCGCAGACGCTGCTGTACGAGGACGTCAGCGCGGGCCGCGAGGTGAGCTGCGCTCTGGGCGCCTGGACCGGACCGGCCGGCGGGGCGCTGCGCTCCGTCGAACGGATCCTGCCCGCCTTCGATCTGACGCTGCCTCAGCGCGTCACCTTCAAGGGCTTCTTCCTCGCGCGGTACGGGCGCGGCGGACGGTGCGACGATCTGCTCGGGCTCGTCCACGACTTCCACGAGGACTTCTTCGACCAGTACCTCTCCTTCGCGGGCAAGCGGCGGCCCTTCGACGACCGGGGCGAGTACGTGCCGGAGGAGAACTGGCTCGGTCTCTCCGGGATCCGTTCCATCGACGCGGCGCGCAGGGCGTTCATCGGCCGGATGCGACAGGCCTGGGAGACGCGCGGTGACGCGGCCGAGATCCGGCTCGGGGAGGCGGACCTCGCCCCGGTGGCCGCCGAACTCGCCCCGATAGCGGGCGACTTCGTACCCCAGTCGCACCATCTCCAGCTCGCCCGCGAGAACGGCGCCCCGCTGATCGTGCTCAACCGCTCCTACGGCGGACTCTCCTTCCCCTTCAGCCGGTTCACCCATGTCTACGACACACCGGGTCCGTCCGGGGAGGCGGAGGCCTTCTCCCGTGAGCTGCGTGCCACCGCCGCCGGCCTCACCCCCGACGGAGCGGTGCTCGCCGAGATCACCGGAGGCGCGGTCACCAGCAATCTCAATCTGCACAGCCCGCTCACCGACTACGAGATCGTCTGCCCCGGTGAGTCGAGCACCGTCCCCGAGGACCGCCGTATCCAGCTCGACGACCTCCGCGTCGAACACGACGAGGACACCGACCGGCTGGTCCTGCGCTCGGCCCGGCTCGGGCGCGAGGTCGTCCCGGTCTATCTCGGCTATCTCGTGCCGCTCGCGCTGCCCGAGATCCCGCGCACGCTGCTTCTGCTCTCCCCGACCTCGATGGCGCCCCTCGACGTGTGGGCCGGTGTCCCGGAGGGCGAGGCCGAGGACGGTGTCACCGCGCGCCCCCGAGTGCTGCACGGCGATGTCGTCCTGAGCCGGCGGAGCTGGACCACCACGGCGGGGGCGCTGCCGCGGCGCCGTCCCGGCACCGGCGACCAGGACTGGTTCCTCGACTGGCAGCGCTGGCGGCGCGCGCACCGGCTGCCCGACCAGGTCTTCGCCACCGTCTCCGGCGGGCCCAGGGGCGGCGCGGGCGCCAAACCCCAGTATGTGGACTTCCGGAGCCTTCTCTCCCTCACCGCCCTCGAAGCGCTCCCGGCACACCCCGACGACCGGGTCGTGCTGCGGGAGATGCTCCCCTCCGAGGACGGGCTGCATGTCCGGTCCGCGCGCGGCAGCCATGTCGCCGAGCTGGCCGTGGAGACCTTCACCTCGACCCGACGACGTACAGAGGGCGCACCGACATGTCAGAGCTGACCCCCGCTCCCGCCGCCGCCCCGGTCCCCGCGGACTCGGGCTCCGCTGCCCCGGGTGCCGCCGTCGCGGGCGAGTGGCAGGCCATCCACATCTTCTACGCGGCCAACCCGCAGCCCCTGCTGGTGAACTGTGTCCGCCCGCTGGTGGCCGGCCTGACCGCCGACGGACTGCTGGCGGGCCACTTCTTCATCAACTACTGGCTGGAGGGGCCGCATGTCCGGCTGCGCCTCAAGCCCGCCTCGGCGACGGCCACCGCCGAGGTGCGCCGCCGTGCCGAGGAGGCCATCAGCGCCTTTCTCCGCGCCAGACCCGCCCTCTACGAGGTGGACTCGGGCTTTCTCAACGAGTTCTACAACACCCTCTTCGAGATCGAGTTCCCGGAGGGCGACCGCGGCGCCTTCATGAACGCGGACGGCAGGATGAATCTGCGGCCCAACAATTCCTCCTCGTACGAGCCCTACGAGCCCGAGTACGGCAAGTACGGCGGCCCGGCCGGTGTCGAACTGGCCGAATGGCACTTCGCGCACTCCAGCGATCTGGTCATGGACGCCTTCCGTACCATGAATCTGCATCTGCGCACCGTGCTGCTCGGCACCTCGGCCCAGCTCATGATGGTCATGGCCGGCTGTTTCCTGCCCGAACGCGATGAACTCGGCGCGTATCTCGACCGCTATTACGAGTTCTGGCACAAGGCGTTCCCCGGCACCGGTTTCATCGGCTCGAAGGAGTACGACAAGAACTACGCGGAGATGGCTCCCGGCCTCGGCCGCCGCTTCGAGGGAATCCGGCAGGCCGTCCGTACCGGCGAACTGGGCCGACTGCCCGCCTTTCTGCGCGGCTGGGCCGAGCACTGTCTCGAACTCCGCTCCCGCGCCGAGGAGTTGGCCGTCCGGGGCGAGCTGGTGTTCCGCTCCTGGGACGGTACGCGCGACGAGTCGGTCACCGACCCCGCCGTGGCGCTGCCCCTGCTGCTCTCCCCGTACATGCATATGACCAACAACCGGTTGCATGTGACGATCCGGGACGAGGCGTATCTGTCGCATGTGCTGGGCCGGGTCCTGCGCGAGGGCATCACCGGCACTCCCACCCCGGCGGCGATCCCATGAGCGGTTCACCCGCAGGCTCCGCCGAGGCGCGGCGGCCCGCCGCCGGTACACCCGTCCCCAGCGCGTCCGGCCCCGCCACCACGGCCTCCGGCCCCGGCCCGGCCGGATTCCTCGCCCACCGTCCGGCGCTGCGCCCGGACGTCCTGCTCAGTCCCGCCCTGCTGCACGGTCCGGCCACCGTGCATCTGATCAAGGACCCGGAAGGAGGCGCCGCCTTCGAGGTGGGGGTGAAGGAGTACTTCCTGATCTCCCGGCTCGACGGCGCCCGCAGCCTGGGGGAGATCGGGGAGGAGTACGCCGGGGCCTTCGGCAAGCGACTCGCCGAGCCGCACTGGAAGCGGCTCCTCGGACTGCTCGGCGCCCGGGGCCTGTTGGCCGGCGCACCCGCGCGTCCGACTCAGGCGGCTACGGCGGCCATGGCGGCTACGGCGGCTACGGCCCCGGAGGCCCCGGCGGCTGCGGTGGTCACGGCGAGCGGGCCGTTCAACGGCACCCTGCTGCGTGGCACCATGCGGCTGGTCGCCGACGCGAACGCCACCACGGGCCGTCTCCACCGGCTGCTGCGCCCCGTGCTGCGCGCCCCGTTCCTGCTTCCGCTGACCGGGCTCCTCGCGGCGATGGAGGTGCTGCTCGCGTCGGCGCTGCCCGAACTGGCCGGTGACACCTGGTGGCTGTTCCACCAGCCCGTCGCGCTGTTCGCCGTCTTCACCCTGCTCTGGCTCAGCACGGCGCTGCACGAACTCGCGCACGGAGTCGCCGCCCGGCACTACGGGGGCACCGTCAGCGAGATCGGACTGCGCTGGCGGCTGCCCATGGCCGTCATGTACTGCACGGTGGACAACTACCGCTATCTGCGGACCCGTTGGCATCAGTTCGTGGTGGCCGGCGCGGGGGCCTTCGCCAATCTGCTCTTCCTGCTGCCGTTCCTCGCCTGGTGGGCCGCGCTGCCCGCCGGGGACCCGACCCGCCGTGTCCTGTCCGGCCTGCTGCTGCTCGGCAGCGTCCAGGCCCTCGTCAACCTGCTGCCGCTGCCACCGCTTGACGGCTACACGATGCTCGGCCACGCTCTGCGCGTCTCCCGTCTCGGCCCGGAGAGCGGGCGCTATCTGCGGCTGCGTCTCGGCGACCGCGAGGCCGCGGCCGCCTACCCGCGCCGGGCCCGCACGCTCTATCTCGGCTACGCGGTGGGGTCGGCCCTGCTCGTCGTGCTGATACTGGCGGCCCTGGCAACAGGCCTGTACTTCAACCTAGTTCACTGACCCACAACCCCCGAGGGGCGCAGAACCACATGAGCGAGGCCAGGACCATGGCGTCCGTGCCGGACGAGGCAGCCGCCGACGCGGCGATCGTCGTCGACGCGATACACAAGCGATACGGCGACCGCCGGGCCGTCGACGGGGTGTCACTCCACGTGAACCGCGGGGAGTTCTTCGGACTCCTCGGACCCAACGGCGCGGGGAAGACCACCCTCGTCGAGATCATGGAGGGACTGCGCGAGGCGGACTCCGGGACCGTCACGGTGCTCGGCCGGTCGCCCTGGCCGCGGAATGTGGCCCTGCTGCCGAAGCTCGGCGTGCAGACGCAGTCCTCCGCCTTCTTCGTACGCCAGACGGCGCGCGAACACCTCCGTACCGTCGCCGCCCTGTACGGGGCCGGGCGCGAGGACGCCGACCGTACCCTCGACTCGGTCGGGCTGGCGGAGCAGCGCGATGTGATGGTCGAGAATCTCTCCGGCGGCCAGCGCCAGCGTCTCGCCATCGCCTCCGCGCTGGTCCACGGACCCGAGCTGATCTTCCTGGACGAGCCCACCGCCGCGCTGGACCCGCAGGCCCGCCGCGATCTGTGGAAGGTGCTGCGCGACCTCAAGAGCGAGGGCCGCACCATCGTCTACACCACCCACCATCTCGACGAGGCCGAGGCACTCTGCGACCGGGTGGCGATCCTCGTCGACGGATCCGTCGTCGCCCTGGACTCCCCGCACCATCTCGTGACCGCCGCCGCCGTACCGACCCGGCTGCTGATCCCCGCCGAGCGGATGAGCGAGCGGGACGCGGCGGCCATTCCCGGTGTCGACCGGGTCACCGTGCAGGGTGGTTCGCTCGTCCTGGAGACCGCAGTCTCCGGCAAGGTGCTCCAGGCGGTCGACGCGATCACGGGTCTGGACGGTGTCCAGACCCGCACGGCCACGCTGGAGGACGTCTACCTCGAACTGACCGGCAGGACCGGCACCGTCGGCACGAACAGCACGCACGGCACCGAAGGCACGCACGGCACCGAGAACACGGAGCGGCAGGGATGAGCGCGTACGCGGCACTGACAGGGGCCGGTTTCCGGGCGCAGGTCCGGGACAAGGCGACCCTCTTCTTCACCTTCGCCTTCCCCCTTCTCTTCCTGGTCGTCTTCGGACTGATCTTCCGAGGCCAGGAGGTGGAGGAGACCGGCCGTCCCTATATCTCCTACATCGCGCCGGGCGTCATGTCCTGGGGTGTGGCCAACGCCGCCGTGTTCGGTGTGGCCTTCACCCTGATGCAGTGGCGCCGCGACGATCTGCTGCGGCTGATCCGGATGACACCCACCCGGCTGCCCGCGGTCCTGGCCTCCCGCTATGTGCTCGCGCTCGCCGTGGGAGCCGTCCAGGCCGTGGTGTTCGTCGCGGTGGCGATGCTGCCGCTGTTCGGACTGGAACTGGACGCCCGCTGGCCGCTCGCCCTGCCCGTACTGGTGCTCGGCATCACCGCGTTCCTCACCATCGGCGTGGTGATCGGCTCGTACGCCGACACCCCCGAGGCGGTCGCCGCCATCGCCAACTTCCTCATGGTGCCGATGGCCTTCCTCTCCGGCTCGTTCCTCCCGCTCGACATGATGCCGTCCTGGCTCCAGGCCGTCTCCCGGGTGCTGCCGCTGCGCTATCTCAACGACGCGGTGTCCGCGGCGCTCTCCGGCCGCGGCGGACTCGACGACATCGCGATCGGCTGCGGGGGGCTGATCGTCTTCACCGTCCTCTTCGGCGCGCTCGCGCTGAAGACGTTCCGCTGGAGCAACAAGACATGACGGCATCCACGACCGGTGGCCGGTCCACCGACACGGGCACGGCCACCGACACCGGCACAGACACCGGCTCAGCCGCCACCGCCACTGCCGCGGACCACGTACCGCTGGAGCCGGCACGGGAGCGTCTCCAGCGCGCGCTCGCCGAGCGGCTCGCCCCGGCCACCGCTCCCGTGGTGGTCCCCCTCGGCGCCGAAGACGTCCTCGGCGACCGCGACCCCTTCGGCGCCGTACGCCCCGGGGCCACCGTCCATCTCACCGCGCGCACTGTGCTGGTGGGTCCCTGGGGCGGTGACGGCGACGCCGCCGCCTGCGGCCGGTGTCTGGCCATGCGGTGGCAGCGGCTGCGTACCCGCACCGAGCGGGACGCCCTGGAGACCGGCGCCCGTACCCGCGCGGCCGGCCACTGGCCGCGCCTCACCCCGTACGCGGTCGACGCCGTGGAGGCCCTCTACCGCGCCGTGGTCCTCTCGGACTCCGTCCTCCCGCCGGAGGGGGCGGCGGCCGACCGACGGCTGCCCCAGGTCTCCCGGCTCGATCTCACCACCCTTGAGGTGCGGACCTATCCGCTGCTCGCCGATCCGCTCTGCCCGCACCGCGGTCCGCGCGGCACCGACAGCCGGGACGAGGCGGCGCGGCTCGGACTCGTCAGCCGGCCCAAGCCCTCGCCCGACGTGTACCGGCTGCGCCGCGCCTCCGCGTACCCGATGCCGGTCACGGCGCTCGCCAACCCGGTCTCCGGGGTGCTCGGCTCGGGCACCTGGATCAATGTCACCTCGCCCACCACGGCTCCGGTCGCGGGCAGTGTCTTCATGCGCGGATACGCGGGTTTGACGGATGTGACCTGGAGCGGCCAGGCCAACGGCTTCGACGCCAGCCGCGATCTCGCCTTCCTGGAGGGGCTGGAGCGGTACGCCGGAACCCACCGGCGCACCGGCACCACCCTGCTCACGGCCGCCTACAGCGATCTCGGCGGGGACGGTCGGCCCGCTCTCGACCCGGCCGAGTGCGGCTCCTACCCGCCCGAGACCTACCGTGACGACCCCATGGTCAGGCCCTTCGACCCCGACCGGCCCATCCCCTGGGTCTGGGGCTACTCGCTGCGCGACGAGCGCCCCCTTCTCGTACCGGCCCGGCTCGTGCACTACAGCGCCGGTCTCGCCTCCGACAACTTCGTCTTCGAGTGTTCCAACGGCTGCGCGATCGGGAGCTGTCTGGAGGAGGCGGTACTGGGCGGACTGCTCGAACTCATCGAACGGGACGCCTTCCTGGTCGCCTGGTACGGCGGCACCCCGCTCACCGAGATCGATCTGGACTCCGTCGGCGATCCCACCGTCCGCACGATGATCGACCGGGCGGCCCTCCAGGGCTATGACGTCCACGCGTTCGACAACCGGATCGATCTCGCCGTACCGGTCGTCACCGGTCTGGCCGTACGGCGTGACGGCGGGCCCGGCACCTTCTCCTTCGGCGCGGGCGCGAGCCTCGATCCGGCGGCGGCCCTGGAGGGAGCCCTGTCGGAGGTCCTCACCTATATCCCGCATCTGCCCCGCCAGGTGGAGGAGCGCCGCTCCGAACTGGACGCCATGGCCGAGGACTTCGGGAAGGTCCTGCATCTCAAGGACCACGCCCAGCTCTACGGTCTGCCGAGGATGGCCGAACATGTCCGCGGTTACCGGGAACCGTCCGCCGTCAGACCGATGGCCGACGTCTACCGTACGTGGGAGGAGCGGGACCGGCCGCGCACCGGCGATCTGCGGGACGATGTGATCCACTGCCGGGACGAACTCGTACGGGCGGGGCACGATGTGATCGTCGTCGACCAGACCACGCCCGAACAGCACCGTATCGGACTGCGTACCGTGGCCACCATCGTCCCCGGGCTGCTGCCCATCGACTTCGGCTGGTCGCGTCAGCGCGCCCCGCGGATGCCGCGTCTGCGGACCGCCGCGTGGCGGGGCGGGCTGCGCTCCGGCGAGCTGACGGAGGCGGAGATCAGGATGGTGCCGCACCCCTTCCCCTGACTCCCGTGCCCGTGCCTGTGCCCGTCCCCGCGTTCCGCACAGTGGACGGGCACACGGGCACACGGCACACGGATACATGGCACACGGCACACAAGCAGCGGGCGGTACCCGCGAGAGCTCGCAGGTACCGCCCGCTTCTTCGCCGAGCGCGTGGGATCAGGCGCTGCAGGAGGTGGTGCTGGTGGTGGAGGAGCAGGTCGACGTCGAGCTGCAGCTCGTGGAGCCCGCGAGCACGACCTCGCTGGCGTCCGAGTAGTCGGAGATCTCGAAGGTCTCGGACTCCAGCTCCATGATCTCGTCGGCCAGGGAGGCGAGGGTGCTCTTGTCAGCCATGGTGACTCCTTAGGGGAAGGCCCGGTCCCCGGGGGGCTCCCCGGTGACCCGATCCGTCTGTGCCACCCGTATTCCAGCGGACCCCACTTCCAGAACGGCACGTCTTCCACTGACCACCCGTGTCAGCGGTCTGTACGTGGCGGGCCCGGCCCGTACCGCACCATGGACCGGGTGAGCCCTGTCGCGTACCCGCACCCCGGAGCGAACGCCCCCGTCCTGGACGGGCTGGCCGAGGTCCTGCGCCCGGCGGTCGCCCTCTATCTGGATCTGCACCGCCATCCCGAACTCTCCGGCGAGGAACGCCGGACCGCCGCCGCGCTGGGGCGGTGGCTGCGGGACGCGGGCTACGAGGTGACGGAGGGCGTCGGCGGCCACGGTGTCGTCGGAGTGCTGCGCAACGGCGACGGACCGCGCGTCCTGATCCGCGCCGAACTCGACGCCCTGCCCCTGGCGGAGCGCACCGGACTGCCCTACGCCAGCGAGGGCCCGGTCACCCACGCCTGCGGACACGATCTGCATCTGGCCGCCGTCGCGGGCGCCGCGTCCCTGCTGGCCCGCGCCAGGGAGAGCTGGCGCGGCACGGCGGTGATCGTCGGGCAGCCGGCGGAGGAGACCCTCACGGGAGCGCGGGCCATGCTGGAGGACGGGCTGTACGAACGCTTCGGGCGGCCCGACGCCGTACTCGCCCAGCACACCGCGCCCCTGCTCGGCGGTATGGTCGCCCACGGTTACGGCCCGATGCTGGCGGGGAGCGCCGGCATCAAGGCCGTCATCCACGGCCGTGCGGGGCACGCGGGCACCCCGCAGCTCGCGGTGGACCCGGTGCTCACCGGCGCCGCGGCCGTGCTGCGGCTCCAGGGGACGGTGTCCCGCGAGTCCGCCCCGGCCGAGCAAGTGGCCCTGAACGTGGGGTCGTTCCACTCGGGCACCGCCGGCAATCTGATCCCCGGACTGGCGGCCCTCGGTATCACCGTGCGCGCCCTGTCCGAGCGCGCCCTCGACCGGATGACCGGCTCGGTGGAACGCGTCATCAGAGCCGAGTGCGCCGCGTCCGGCTGTCCCCGGGAGCCGGAGATCACGGTCGTCTCCCGGTCCCCCGTCACCCACCCCGACCCGGCGGCCACGGCGGCCGTGCGCCGGGCCCACGAGGAGCTGTACGGACCCGGGCGGGTGGCGCTCTGGCCACCCGCCATGGCCACCGAGGACTTTCCGCTCTACGGGGACGCGGGAGCGTCCCTGCACGGGACGACGGGGATCGCGCTGTCCTACTGGATGCTCGGCACGGTCGGCCCCAAGACCTGGGCCACCACCCCCGGCACGGCCGAGGAGAAGCTCGCGGCTCTGCCGCCGAACCACTCGCCGGAGTTCGCCCCGGACGTCCGCACCGCCCTGCCCACCGGGATCACCGCGATGACGGCGGCGGCCCTGGTCTGGCTCACGGCCGGCAAGGACCGTGCGTACCCCGGTTCCGCAGCCGCCACAGGAACAGCGCCTCGGTGACCGACATCCGTTCGAGCTCGCGCGGGTCCAGACTCTCGTTCACCGCGTGGACCCGCGCCTCGGGCTCGCCCAGGCCGATCAGCAGGATCTCGGCCCGGGGCGAGAGATCCGCCAGGGTGCCGCAGAGCGGGACCGAGCCGCCGAGGCCCGCCACCCGCATCTCCTGCCCGTACGCCAGCCGCATGGCCTCGGCCATCGCGGTGTAGGCCGGAGCCGTGGTGTCGGCGCTGAACGGCTGCTCCTGCCCGACGGTCTCCACCCGCACCCGCGCGCCCCAGGGCGTGTGCGACTCCAGATGGCGCGTGAGCAGTTCGGCGGCCCTGGCGCAGTCCGTCCCGGGCGGGATCCGGAGACAGACCAGCGCCCGCGCGCCGTCCCCGCTGCCCGGCCGTGGACAGTCGAGTCCGGTGACGGTCGCGGAGGGACGGGCCCAGAGGCGGTCGGCGACGGTCCCCGAACCCGGCAGGTCGACACCGTGGAGCACCGCGGCGTCGCCGCGGAACCGTCTGCGCGGATACGGCACACCGCACCAGCGCCCGGCGCCGTCGAGGCCGTCGACGACCGTGTTGCCCTCACCGTCGTGCAGAGAGGCGAGCGTACGGATCAGCGCGGCCGTGGCGTCGGGTGCCCGCGTGCTGTCCGCCGTACGGCCGGTGCCGGACGGTCCGGAGTGCGCGTCCGCGGCCGGGCCGCGCCCCGAGGACTCGGTCTCCACCGTGACCCGGGCCCGCACCGCCCCGCGCAGCGAGACGGTCACGGTCGGCAGCCCGGCCCGTACGTTGCCGGTGTCACCGATGACCACGGTGTCGGCGGCGAGGAGCTCCGGGTGCGCACGCGCGTACCGTTCCAGGCCGCCCGTACCCCGCTGCCGCGAGCCCTCCACGATCAGTTTGACGTTCACCGGCAGCCCGCCACCGGCCCGTAACGCGCGCAGGGCGAGCAGATGCATGACGATGCCGCCCTTGCAGCCGGCCGCGCCCCGTCCGTACCACCGGCCGTTCTCCCGCACGGTCAGGGCGAAGGGCGGGGTGCGCCAGGCGGATTCGTCCAGGGGCGGCCGGATGTCGTAGTGCGCGTGGAGGAGTACGGTCGGGCTCGCGGCCGGTCCCGGCAGCGAGCCGTACACCGACCGGGCCCCGTCCGGGGTGTCCAGTAACGCAACGTCCTGGAAACCTTCGGCGCGCAGGGTTTTGGCCAACCATTCCGCCGTGGCCTCGCACTCGCTCCCGGGTGAACGTGCCGGACCGGCCACCGAGCGGAACGCGACCAGCTCGGCCAGTTCGGTGCGGGCCCGGGGCATCAGAGAGGCGACGGAGGCGGCGATCGCACGGTGGGCTGCTTCGACGGACACACACACTCCTCGTGAAAGGCCCGCGCGTCAGGGGGAGTTCGTCGCGGCTCACCACAAGTGAACCGTGCCGGCGGCCGATGGCGTCAGCGGAAGATACGGCAGTTTTGCGGCGTCTGCCGTCATCGGCCGGGCATCGCGGCCCGCCGGGCGTGAGGATGATCCGCATGTCTGACACCACGCGCTCCCGGCCACTGCCTTCCGCCGCCTCCCCGTCCCCGCCGCGCCGGATCGCGGACGCCTACGCCGATGATCTGATCGTGCTGGATCCGGTGCTCGGTACGATCATCGGCGACCGGGCCAGCCATGGCAGACTGCCCGACTTCTCCCCGGACGGCATCGATCAGCTCGCGCGGCTCGCCGGAGACACACTGCGCCGCCTTGCCGCCGCGACGGGTCGGCGGACCATGCCGGAGGGGGACTCGGCGACCGGCACCGGGGCCGGGGCGGATGTCGGCACCGGCACCGGCCCGGGTACGGGGACAGGCGGGGATCCGGACGCCGGTTCCGACGCGGCGATCGAGCGGAACTGCGCCCGGCTCCTGCGCGAGCGGCTCACCGCGCAACTCGCGATGCACGAGACGGGCGAGACACTCCGCTCGGTCTCCAGCATCTTCTCTCCCGTGCACCAGATCCGGACCGCCCTCACGCTCACCCCCACCGCCGACGACGAGGACTGGCGCCTCGTGGAGCGCCGGCTGCGCGCCCTCCCCGCCTCGCTGGAGAGCTATCGCGCCGCGCTCACCGAGGGCCTGCGCCGGGGCCTGCCCGGCGGCCCGCGCCAGATCACCGCCATGATCGGGCAGCTCGACGAGTGGACCGGCCGCAAGGGCGGCTGGTTCGGCCGGTTCGTCGCCCCCGGTCCCGAGGCGCTGCGCGAGGAGCTGGAGAGCGCCGCGCTGGAGGCCACCGCCGCCGTCGGACGGCTGCGGGAGTGGCTCGGCCAGGTCTACGCCCCCGGTGTCGCGGGCGCCCCGGAGGTGGTGGGCCGCGAGCGGTACGCCGTCTGCGCGCGCTACTTCAACGGGACCGATCTCGACCTGGACGAGGCGTACGAGTACGGCTGGTCCGAATTCCACCGGCTGCTCGACGAGATGCGGACCGAGGCGGCCAGGATCCAGCCGGACGCGGCGACGCCCTGGACGGTGCTGAGGCATCTCGACACCCATGGCCATGCCGTCGAGGGGGAGGAGGAGGTACGCGTCTGGCTCCAGGACCTGATGGACGAGGCCGTCGGGCGTCTGGACGGCACCCACTTCGACATCGCCGAGCGGGTCGCCCGTGTGGAGTCCCGCCTCGCCCCCGCGGGCAGCAGCCCCGCGCCGTACTACACCTCGCCCTCGGAGGACTTCACCCGTCCCGGCCGCACCTGGCTGCCGACCATGGGCAGGACGCGCTTCCCGACATACGAACTGGTCTCCACCTGGTACCACGAGGGCGTCCCCGGCCACCATCTCCAGCTGGCCCAGTGGGCCCATCTGTCCGGCCGGCTCTCCCGCTACCAGACGGGTGTCGGGACGGTGAGCGCCAACGCGGAGGGCTGGGCGCTCTACGCGGAGCGGCTCATGGACGAGCTGGGCTTCCTCTCCGACCCCGAGCACCGGCTCGGCTATCTGGACATGCAGATGATGCGCGCGGTACGGGTGGTCATCGACCTCGGGATGCATCTGGAGCTGAGGATTCCAGGGCACTCGCCCTTCCGGCCCGGCGAGCGCTGGACCCCCGCGCTGGCGGAGCGGTTCTTCAGGGCGCACAGCGGCCGTCCGGACGAGTTCGTCCGCAAGGAGGTGATCCGCTACCAGGGCACACCCGGCCAGGCCATCGGGTACAAGCTCGGCGAGCGCTCCTGGCTGCGCGGGCGCGAGGCGGCACGCACGGCGCACCGCCGCGACGGCCGCGACTTCGATCTCAAGCGCTGGCACATGGCCGCGCTGTCGCAGGGCTCCCTCGGCCTGGACGATCTGGAGACCGTCCTCGCCGGACTCTGACCCCTCCGCGACCCCCGCGACCCCCGCGCAGACGGTGTGACCTGGGCACTTCCCTGAACGGTACCGGTTAGGTACCGTAGGCCCATGCCATCTCTCAACATCAGCTTCACCGAGGACGAGCTGGAGGCGGTCCGCGCCGCCGCCGCCGCCGAGGGCAAGTCGCTCAAGCAGTACGTCCACGATCTGCCCCTGCGTGAGCAGCAGCGGATCCAGTTCGTCCGCTACGCGGTCACCTGGGGCGAGCGGCACAGGACCGAGTTCGACGAGGCCTTCGCCGATGAGATCCCACCCGCCGGGCATGAGAACCGGCAGGTGGACGCCGCCTGATGCCCGTGCTTTATATCGATGTGGCCTGGCTCCTGGACGTACAGGAACAGGCCGTCCCCGAAGACGTGTCCGTCGCCGACTACTCCGCCCTGGTCGCCGCCGTCGCGCGGCACAAGACCCGGATCCCGCGTCCGGCCACCAGCGAACCCGATGTGGCCTGGCGCGCGGCGGCCCTCTTCCACACCCTCGTGCGGCTGGAGCCGCTGCCGTACCGCAACAGCCTGTACGCGTGCCAGGTCGCCGCCGCATACATGCACGCGTCCGGCGAGGGAATCGATCCGCCGTACGGCGCGCTCGTCGAACTGGTGCGCGCCGTCCAGTCGGGCAAGGTGAACGTGTACCAGGCGGCGCAGCACATCCGCGCCTGGCGCATCTGACACGAGGACGGCGCCCCCCGTCACGGCGGCCGGATCAGGGGTTCCTGACCGGCGGCGCCAGGATCAGCGGCGCCCGGATCATTCGTCCCGCACCCGGACCAGATGCACCGCCGTGCTCGACCAGTCGCCGGGCGGCAGGTCGGGCTCGTAGCCGTAGCCGGTCAGTACGGCCGCGGAGTGGACGGCACCGGTACGGGCGTCGCGGTAGCGGGCGGCGGGGTCCAGACCGGCCAGCCGGAGCGGGGCGCGCGGGGCGCCATGGCGGGGCGCGCGCCGCCAGACCAGCAGCAGCGCCTCACCTCCGTCCCGCGCGGTGTACTGCACCGCGGCCGGCCCGTCGTCCACGGGACCGCGCGGCCGGTGCAGCGTGCCGTGCTGGACGAGATGGCGCACGCGCTTGTACCCCGCCACCAGCTCCGCGCCCTCCGCCAGTTCACCGTCCGACCAGCGGGTGAGATCGCCGCCCACCCCCAGCACCCCGGCCATCGCCACATGGAAGCGGAAGCGCAGGGGCACCGAGCGGCCGGTGAGCTGGTTCGGCACATCGGTCACCCACGCGGCCATGGTCCGCGCCGGATAGAGCTGGCCGTAGCCGTGCTGGATCAGGACCCGGTCCGCGGCGTCCGTGTTGTCCGAGGTCCACGCCTGGTCGGTACGGGACAGAATGCCCAGGTCCACCCGGCCGCCGCCACCGCTGCACGACTCGATCCGCAGCCCGGGGTGGTCGGCGCGCAGCCGGTCGAGAACTCCGTAGAGGTTGCGCACATACGCCGTTCCCACCCGGTCGGCGCCGTCGGCCAGGTCCGGCCAGCCCGCCTCACTGAAGGCGCGGTTCATGTCCCACTTCAGGAAGTCGACGCCATGGGCGCCGACCAGCTCGGTCAGCCAGCCGTACGCCCAGTCCGCCACATCGCGACGGGCGAAGTTGAGGACGAGCTGACCGCGCAGCTCGGTGCGGTCGCGGTGCGGGAAGTGCAGCACCCACTCCGGGTGCGCACGGTAGAGATCGCTGTCGGGGTTGACCATCTCGGGCTCCACCCACAGCCCGAACCGCATACCGAGCCGGTGCACCTCCGCCACCAGGGGAGTGAGCCCGGCGGGGAAGCGGTCGGCGGACGGTGTCCAGTCGCCGAGCCCGGCCTTCTCGCTGCGCCGGGCGCCGAACCAGCCGTCGTCCATGACATACAGCTCCACCCCGAGCGCCGCCGCGCGGGCCGCGAGCGCGCGCTGGCCGGCCTCGTCGACATCGAATCCCGTCGCCTCCCACGAGTTGTAGAGCACCGGCCGGATCTCGTCGGGATGCGGCAGCACATGGGCGAGGGTGTACGCGTGCCAGGCCCGGCTCGTCGCGCCGAAGCCGCCGTCGGTGTAGAGACCGGCGTGCACCGGGGTGGTGAACTCCTCGCCCGGACCGAGCGGCAGGGCCGTACCGTCCTGGCCCGCGCCACCCGTGAACCCCGCCCGTCCGTCGGGCGTGCGCTGCACGGTGATACGCCAACTGCCGCTCCAGGCCAGGGCCGCGCTCCACACCTGCCCCCGCTCCTCGGTCGCGTCACCCGCGTCCACCATCACCCAGGGATTGGCGTGATGGCTGGTGATCCCCCGTCTGCTGGTGAGTACGGTCTCCCCGAACGGCAGCCGCTCCCTGCGCAGCTGGGTCTCGGCGGACCACTGGCCCGTGACATGGCTCAGCCGGTAGTCCTCCCTGGCCGGCAGGGTCCAGGCGGCGGAGTCGGCGCGCGGCAGCGCCACCGGGTCCTCGCCGGTGTTGCGCAGCACGGTCCAGCGTTCGATCACATCACTGTCGTCGTGGACGCGGTAGTGGAGCGTGATCTCCAGGGGGTAGTGCCGGTCCCTGAACTCCAGGGCGAGTTCGGCCGTCCCCGGGGCCCGCCCGGGGACCGGTTCCGTTCCCGGTCCCCGCCCCGGTTCCGTTCCCGTTCCCGGGTCCGGTTCATGGACCCGGTGGCCGGTCGGCAGCCACTCGACGGCGCGCGTGCTGTCGGCGAAGCGCACCTGGAGCGACGGGGGGCCGAAGCGGGCCCCGCCGTCGACGGGCAGCTCCTCGCCGACGGCCGGCCGTCCCTCGAAACTGCTGGCCGCGGGCGCCGGAGGAAGGACCAGTTCGCCTGCCTCCGCAAGCGTCAGCCGTGGTCCCCACGCGAGATGACAGGGCGCCCCCGACGCGTCGATCCGCAGCGCGTACGAGGTGCGCGGAGTGGAGAGCAGCCAGACCCCGGTGTCCGGGGCGAAGGAGATCACAGGCATGGATCCTCACGTTCGGGTAGCGCCACGAGAGCAGTCCGCAGCCAACTATCCCTTCGATCACCTGTCAATACCCCGTGCCAGTCTCGTAATCGCATGATCGGAACCCTTCCAGTTGCTGCTTCGAAAGGAGCTTGCTTCTTTCATTGACAGAGGAAAAGAACCCACCTACGTTTCGGCCATGCGCTCGACCCCTCGCACCGAGGCGGTTCCGGTACCGACACCGGCCGCTTCCCTCGTCTTCACCACCGTGCTGTCCCACGGCCCGCTCACCCGGATCGAGATAGCCCGGCGCACCGCCCTCTCCTCGGCCGCGGTCACCAAGGCGGTGCGCCCGCTGATGGAGGCCGGCTATCTGGTCGAGGGCGTGGACGAGGAGGCGCGGCCCGCCCTCGGACGTCCCGCCAACCTCCTGCGGGTGGACGGCGGCAGGGCCCTGTTCATCGGGGTCAAGGTGACCGGCGACGAGATCATCGCGGTCCTCGCCGATCTCTGCTGCCGTATCCGGGTGGCCCGGCACCTGCCGCTCACCGCCCGCGATCCGGGCTCCGTACTCGCCTCGATCGCCGGACTCGTCCAGGAACTCCTCACCGAGGCCGACGGATTCGGTGTGGAGGTACGGGGTCTCGGCCTCGCGGTCTCCGGCGATGTGGACCGGGCCGCCGGGGTGGTGCGGTACTCGCCGTTCCTGGAGTGGCGGGACGTGCCGCTCGCCGAACTGGCCGCGACGGTCACGGGCCTGCCGGTCACGGTCGACAACGACGTACGCGCGCTGACCGTCGCCGAGCAGTGGTTCGGGGCCGGGGCGGGCATCTCCGACTTCGCGCTGGTGACCGTGGGCGCGGGCATCGGCTGCGGCCTGGTGGTGCACGGCCGGGTGGTCTCCGGCGCGCACGGGGTGGCCGGTGAGATCGGCCATCTCTCCATCGATCCGCTGGGTCCCCCGTGCCACTGCGGCAACAACGGCTGTGTGGAGGCGATCGCCGGGGACTCGGCCATCATCCGCCGGGTCAGGGAGGTGACCGGTCTGCCGGTCACCGGCTCGGAAGAGGCCCTGGACCTCGCCCACCGGGGCGACCCCGGCGCCAGAGAGGTCTACGCGCGGGCCGGGGAGGCCATCGGGCGGGCCATCGGGGCCGTCGTCAATGTGCTGGGACCGCGACGGGTGATCATCTCCGGTGAGGGCCTCGCCGCGTACGACCTCTTCGCCGAGCACATCCGCGACGCGTTCACCGCGTCCGCCTTCGGAACCGCCGCGCAGTGCGACGTGATGACACGTCCGCTGCCCTTCGAGGAGTGGGCGCGCGGGGCCGCGGCCACCGCCATCCAGTCCTTCATCGGAACAGACACGCATTAGGAGTAGCGATGACGCTGAGCCGCATCCCCTCGCCCGCCAGTGGGCCCGGCCGCCGCGGTGTGGTCCGCGGCGCCCTCGGCATCGGTGCCGCGGCGCTCGCCGCACCCGTCCTGACCGCCTGCGGCGGCGGCCCCTCCGCCGATCCGAAGACGGTGACCTTCGGCTCCAACGGGGCGGACGCCACCCCCAAGTCCGCCTACGCGGCCGTCACCGACGCCTTCACCAAGGACAGCGGTCTCACGGTCAGGACGAACACCGTCGACCACGACACCTTCCAGAAGAGCATCTCCAACTACCTCCAGGGCACCCCGGACGACGTCTTCACCTGGTTCGCCGGCTACCGCATGCAGTACTTCGCCAAGAAGGGTCTCGCCCACCCCGTCGACGACGTGTGGGAGAAGATAGGCGCCGGCTTCAGCGACGCCGCCAAGCAGCTCTCCCGGGGACTGGACGGGAAGTACTACTTCGTCCCGCTCTACAACTACCCATGGGCCGTCTTCTACCGCAGGAGCGTGTTCCAGGAACGCGGGTACGAGACCCCCCGCACCTGGAGCGAGTTCACCGCGCTCGCCAAGCGGATGAAGAAGGACGGTCTCTCGCCCATCGCGTCCGGCTACGGCGGCGGCGACAGCTGGTCCATCCTCGGTGCCTTCGACTATCTGAACCTCCGCGCCAACGGCTACGACTTCCATATGTCGCTGATGCGCGGCGAGACCTCCTGGACCGACCGGCGCACCGTCAGGACGCTCGACCTCTGGCGCGAGCTGAGCCCCTACTACCAGCAGGGCGCGGGCGGCCGCTCCTGGCAGGACGCCGCGCAGTCCCTGCTCGACAAGAAGTCCGGCATGGCCGTCATCGGACTCTTCCTGGGCCAGCAGATCACCGACGACAAGCTCCGCGAGGACATCGACTTCTTCGCCTTCCCCGAGATCGACCCGTCCTTCGGCCAGGACACCGTCGAGGCACCGACCGACGGCTTCATGCTCAGCCGGCGGCCGAAGAACGCGGACGGCGCCGGCCGGCTGCTGGAGTTCCTCGGCAGCGCGAAGGCCGAGAATCTGTACATGGGCGTCGACCCGAGCAATGTCGCCGTCAACTCCCAGGCCGACACCGGCTCGTACAACGCGCTCCAGAAGAAGTCGGCCGAGCTCATCGCCTCGGCCAAGCACATCACCCAGTTCGGCGACCGCGACAGCGACCCGGGCTTCATCTCCACCGTCGTACTGCCGGGGCTCACCCAGTGGCTGGGCCACCCCGACGACGGCTCGGCCCTGCTGAAGAAGATCGAGTCCCAGCGCTCGCGCTTCTTCACGGCCTGACCAGGACCCGGGAAGGTTCCGCATGTCCTCCGTGCGCCCAGCGCCGCCCTCCCCCTCACGCGACCGGTCCGGGCCCCGTCCGCGCCGGCTCGGCGCCGGTGACCGGGTCTTCCTCACGGTCATCATCGGGATTCCGCTCGTCGCCCTGCTGGTCTTCGTCTGGCTGCCGGCCCTCGCCTCCCTCGGACTCTCCTTCACGAGCTGGGACGGCATCGCCCTGTCCGACATCCACTGGACCGGGCTGGGCAACTACCGGGAGATCCTCACCAATTACCCGCCGTTCTGGCCGGCGGTGCGGCACAACGTCGTCTGGCTGCTGTTCACGGCCCTGCTGCCGACCCCGTTCGGTATCTTCCTGGCCTACCAGCTCGACCGGAAGATCCGCTTCACCCGGATCTACCAGACCGCGATCTTCCTGCCCATGGTGCTCTCGCTGGCCGTGGTCGGCTTCATCTGGGAGATCATCTACAACCCCGACAACGGACTGCTCAACGGCGTCCTCAGCGGGGTGGCACCCGGCCATCACATCGACTGGCTGGGCGACCCGGACCTCAATCTCTGGGCGGTGCTCGTCGCCTCCGCCTGGCGGCACACCGGCTACATCATGATCCTCTATCTGGCGGGGCTGAAGGGCTTCGACCCCGCGCTGAAGGAAGCCGCCGCCCTCGACGGCGCCAACGAACGCCAGACCTTTCTGCGCGTCGTCTTCCCCGCCCTCAAACCCGTCAACATCATCATCCTGGTCGTCACCGTCATGGAGTCGCTGCGGGCCTTCGACATCGTCTACATACTCGGCGGGGGAGTCGGCAGCAAGCCCGGTATGGAACTGCTCTCCCTGCTGATCACCGACAACATCATCGGCGAGTCCAGCCACATCGGTTACGGCTCGGCCCTCGCGGTCGTCCTGCTGCTCGTCTCGCTGGCCGCCATCGGGACCTTCCTCTTCCAGAACTTCCGCAAGGAGGACCAGTGACCGCGACCGCCACACCGCCGGCCGCCGGCTCACGGACCCGCCGTACGCCCGCGCCCGGCGCCGGCCCCTCCCGCCCCAGGAGCCAGACCGGGCGGCACCTTCTCCTCGGCGGGATCGCCCTGCTCTGGCTCGTGCCGCTGCTCTGGGCCGTCTACACCTCGCTGCGGCCGTACGAGGACACCAGCAGAAACGGTTATCTCTCCTGGCCGCGCGGTCTGAGCCTGGAGAACTTCTCGGACGCCTGGAACCAGTCCGGGATGCCGCACTTCTTCTGGAACTCCGTTCTCATCACCATCCCCGCGGTCCTCGGCACCCTGCTGTTCTCCGCCGCGGTGGCCTTCTTCGTCACCCGCTTCGACTTCCGGTGGAACATCGTCCTGCTGATGCTCTTCACCGCGGGCAATCTGCTGCCGGCCCAGGTGCTCATCACCCCGCTCTACCGGCTCTATCTGCTGATCCCGCTGCCCTGGTGGATGAGCGACTCGCTCCTGCTCTACAACTCGGTGTGGGGCATCATCGCGATCCATATCGCCTACCAGTGCGGCTTCTGCACCTTCGTGCTCAGCAACTACATGCGGACGATCCCCAAGGAGATCACCGAGGCGGCGCTGGTCGACGGCGCCCCCGTATGGCGCCAGTTCTTCCAGATCGTGCTGCCGCTGTGCCGTCCCGCGTTCGCGGCGCTGGCCACGCTGGAGGCCATCTGGATCTACAACGACTTCTTCTGGTCGCTCGCGCTGATCGAGACCGGCGACAAGCGGCCGATCACCTCCGCGCTGGCCAATCTCCAGGGCCAGTACTTCACCAATCCCAATCTCATCGCGGCCGGAGCGCTGATGACCGCGATCCCGACGCTGCTCGTGTACTTCGCTCTCCAGCGCCAGTTCATCAGCGGGCTCACGATCGGCTCCGGCAAGGGCTGAGCGCGGCCGCTCCAGAGGCCCACCGGCCCGTCGAGCCCCGCCCGACCACCCCTCCCGCTTCCCCGTGCCATCACGTATCCATCCGCCCCCGTGCGGACACGTCCTGTCCCGTCCTGCCCCGACAACAGGAGGTCCCGGCCCATGCGGTCACCCTCGTACTCCTTCAGAACTCTGCTCGCCCTGGCTCTCACCGCGGGTCTGACGACGGCCGTCCCCGCGGCGGTCGCGGCCACCCCCACGGCCACGTCGACCACCACCGCCGCCGCCACAGCCACCGCCCCCAGCTCCTCGACGGCCGCCGCTCCCGCCCCGAAGCCGTACATGGGCTGGACGAGCTGGAGCATGCAGTCCTCGAAGTACCCGGGACTCAACCCCGACGGCGACTACAGCTATCTCACCGAGAAGAACGTCCTCAAGCAGGCGGGCGCCCTGGCCTCCAAGCTCAAGAAGTACGGCTACGAGTACGTCAACATCGACGCCGGCTGGTGGCGCGACATGGCGTGGAAGCCGGAGTTCGACGGATACGCCCGGCAGGCCGCCGACCCCGGCCGCTTCCCGCGCGGTATGAAGGCGGTCGCCGACGACATCCACGCGAAGGGGCTCAAGGCGGGTATCTACCTCCCCGTCGGTCTGGAGAAGGAGGCGTACGGCGGCGGTACGGTCCCCATCTGGAACGCCGAGGGCTGCACCACCGCCGATATCGTGTACAGCGATCTGCGCACCACCAACGGCTGGGACAGCGCCTACAAACTCGACTTCTCCGGTCCCTGCGCGCAGAAGTACATCGACTCGCAGGCGCGGATGTTCGCCGACTGGGGGTACGACTTCCTCAAGCTCGACGGTGTCGGACCCGGCTCCTTCAAGAGCGGTGACAACTACGACAACGTCGCCGATGTCGCCGCCTGGCAGCAGGCGATCGCCACGGCGGGCCGCCCGCTGCACCTGGAGATCTCCTGGTCGCTCGACATCGGCCATGTCGCCGACTGGAAGAAGTACTCCAACGGCTGGCGGATCGACACCGATGTCGAGTGCTACTGCAACACGCTCGTCTCGTGGGAGAACTCCGTCGACGACCGCTTCGACGACGCTCCCAAGTGGGCCCGGTTCGCGGCTCCCGGCGGCTGGAACGACCTCGACGCCATCGACGTCGGCAACGGCGAGATGGACGGCCTGACCAAGGCCGAGCGGCAGAGCTACATGACCCTGTGGGCCATCGCCAAGTCGCCCCTCTACACCGGTGACGACCTCACCCGCCTCGACGACTACGGCGTCTCCCTGCTCACCAACAAGGACGTCATCGCCATCAACCAGGGCAGCGCGCCGCCGGCCCGCCCGGTGACCGCGACCGGCGACCAGCAGGTCTGGAGTTCCAGGAACGCCGACGGCAGCCACACCGTGGCCCTGTTCAACCTCGCCGACACCTCCGCCGCCGTGACCGCCGACTGGCAGTCCCTGGGCTTCACGGGCCAGGCCAAGGTCCACGACGTATGGAACAAGGAAGACCTCGGCACGTTCAAGGAGAAGGTGACCCAGGCCCTGCCGGCCCATGGCTCGCGTCTGTTCACCGTGACCCCGAGGGGAAGCGCGTTCACGAAGACGGCCTACGAGGCCGAGTCCCCGGCCAACACGCTCAGCGGCAACGCCTCGATCGGCGACTGCGGCGCGTGCTCGGGCACGCACAAGGTCGGCAATCTCTACCAGGGCGGAAAGCTCCGGTTCAACGACGTGGTGGTGGCGAAGGCCGGGCACTACATGATCGATGTGTCCTACATCAGCGGTGACGCGCGCCCGGCGAAGATCTCCAGCAACGGGAACGGCGCCACCGGTCTCGAATTCCCCGCCACCGCCGACTGGGGGACCGTCGAGACCGTCACCGTCCCGGTGACCCTCAAGGCCGGTACGAACACGATCACCATCGACAGCGGTGACGGCTACGCGCCGGACATCGACCGGATCGCCGTACCGCGGCTCTGAGCCCGCGTCCCGCTCCGAGTCTTTTCCGCTCCGAGCCCCTCCTGCTCCGCGCCCGTCCCGCTCTGAACCCCTCCCGTTCTGAACACCGGTGCGGGGCCCTGCCGCCGCAGGCCCCGCACCGGCCCCTTCCCCGCCCCGGCGGACCGGCACCCGCATGCCCGCACCGCCCTTCCGGAATGGAGTGCACCGTGGACGACCAGCACACCGGCACACCCGCGTCAGCACCGGACTCCCCCCGCCGCCCGAGCCGGCGAGAGGCCCTCTCCCTCGCCGCCGCGGTGGGCGCCTTCACCGCCCTCGGCGCTCTGCCCGCCTTCGCCGCCTCCCCGCCCGTGGTCCGGCAGACCAGGTCCCCCCTGCTTCCGGCGTCGTCGGCCACCAGGTTGTGGTACCAGTCACCGGCCTCGGACAAGAACATGATCGAGCAGGGCCTGCCGGTGGGCAACGGCCGCCTCGGCGCCCTCGCGGGCAACGATCCCTCCCGCGAGGTGCTCCTCGTCACCGACGCCACCCTGTGGACCGGCGGTCTCAACGGCACGCTCGACGCGGACGGCCAGTTCCCCTACGGGCGCCAGGACTTCGGTTCGTTCACCCTGCTCGGCCGGCTCACCGTCGACATCCCCGACCACGAGCTGTCGGCCGTCTCCGGCTACCGGCGTGACCTCGACATCAGCCAGGGTGTGGTCTCCTCCTCGTACGTACGCTCCGGAGTGACCTACGAGCGCCGGATCTTCGCCAGCCATCCCGACGACGCCGTCGTCGCGCACTTCTCGCAGAAGGGCGGCGGACGGTACACCGGATCGGTGAGCCTGGCCGGCACCCACGACGAGACGACCACCGCGGACCGCGCGCGCACGTACGCCTCGTTCAGCGGCTCCTTCCCGGACGGCGGACTGCGCTACGGCGCCGCGGTGACGGCCTGGAGCGACACCGGCAAGGTGACGGTCGACGGTACGACGATCACCTTCGAGGGCTGCCGGGAACTCACGGTCGTCGTCAGCGGAGGCACCGACTACGCCCCCGACGCGGCCACCGGCTACCGCGACCGCGGCCTCGATCCCGAGCGACTGGCCAGGACAAAGGTCCTCGCGGCGGCCCGTAACCCCGTCACCGCCCTGCTGCACAGCCATGTCGCCGACCACCGCGCGCTGTTCGAGCGGATGGACGTCTCGCTCGGTGAGTCGTCGGAGCTTCAGCGCGGTCTGGACACCTGGGAGCGCGTCCGGGCACGCCACACCGACGGTGAGGCCGATCCCGAACTCGAAGCCTCCTACCTCCAGTTCGGCCGCTATCTGATGATCGCCGGATCCCGGGACAGTCTGCCGGTCGCCCTCCAGGGGCTGTGGCTGGACGGCAACGACCCGGACTGGATGGGCGACTACCACACCGACATCAATATCCAGATGAACTACTGGATGGCCGACCGGGCGGGTCTGTCCGGCCTGTTCGACGCCTTCGCCGACTACTGTCTGGCGCAGCTCCCGTCCTGGACCGCGCTCACCCGCGACCTCTTCAACGACCCGCGCAACCGCTTCCGCAACTCCACCGGGAAGGTCGGCGGCTGGGCCGTCTCCTTCTCCACCAACATCCATGGCGGCAACGGCTGGTGGTGGCATCCCGGCGGTAACGCCTGGCTGGCCAACTCCCTCTTCGAGCACTACGAGTTCACCCAGGACAGGGCGTACCTCGCCAAGATCTACCCGCTGCTCAAGGGCGCCGTCGAATTCTGGGAGGCGCGGCTGATCACCACGACCGTCACCGACGCGGCCACCGGCAGGACCCGCGAGGTGCTCATCGACGACAAGGACTGGTCGCCCGAGCACGGCCCGCAGGACGCCAAGGGCATGACCTACGCGCAGGAACTGGTCTGGGCGCTCTTCGGGAACTTCCGCACCGCCGCCGCCGTCCTCGGCAAGGACACCGCGCACAGCGCGACCGTCGGCGCCCTCCGGGAGCGGCTGTATCTCCCCGAGGTGAGCCCCACGTCGGGCTGGCTCCAGGAGTGGATGTCGCCCGACAACCTCGGCGAGACGACCCACCGGCATCTCTCCCCGCTCATCGGGCTCTTCCCCGGGGACCGTATCCGCCCCGACGCCTCCACCCCCGAGGAGATCGTCGACGGTGCGGCCGCCCTGCTCACCGCGCGCGGGATGGACAGCTTCGGCTGGGCCAACGCCTGGCGCGGTCTGTGCTGGGCGCGGCTCAAGAACGCGGACAAGGCGTACCAGCTCGTCGTCACCAACCTCAGGCCCTCCACCGGCGGCACCAACGGCACGGCACCGAACCTCTTCGACATCTACGAGGTCGAGAAGGGACGGGGCATCTTCCAGATCGAGTCCAACTTCGGCACCGCCGCCGCGATGATCGAGATGCTGGTCTACTCACGGCCCGGCCATGTCGAACTGCTGCCCGCGCTGCCCGCGGCCTGGGCGGACTCCGGCCGGATCACGGGCGTCGGGGTACGGGGCGGCTTCACCGTCGATCTGAGCTGGCGGGACGGAAAGGTCACCGAGGCCCGGCTGCGCAGCGTCGGCGGGCGTACCACCACGGTCTCGTACGGCGGGCGGACCCGGAAGGTCGATGTCGAGCCGGGCCGCTCCGTCACCCTGCGGGACCTGGGCCGGTGAGCCTCCGTCAGCGGTCTCTCCTCGGTCCGCGCGCGGCGGTTGCCGTCGCCGCGCTGCTGACCCTGCTGAGCGCGCCCCTGACCGCCCAGGCGGCGCCGACGCCACCGGTACAGGCCCGGACATCACCGCACCAGGTCGTCACCTGGGGCGCGAGCGTGGACCGGCAGGGCGAGGCGCCCCGCGACCGGAGCTACCGGATGGTGGTGCGCACCAGCGCCGGCGGCACCGGCACCCGGGTCCGTCTGTCCAACGCGTTCGGCGACCGGCCGGTGACCTTCGACAGCGTCTACGCCGGCCGGCGGCAGGAGGGCGCGCGGGTCGTACCCGGCACCAACCGCGCGCTCACCTTCGGCGGCGCGGGGTCGGTCACGGTCGCGCCGGGCGCGAGCGTGGTCAGCGATCCGCTGCCCGGCCGGCTGGCCGCGGGGAGCGATCTGGCGGTCAGCTTCCATGTGCTGAGCGCGGGCGGCCCTTCGACCGGCCACGGCATGGCCATGCAGACCTCGTACGCGACCGCGGGCGACCACGCCGCCGAGGAGGGCGCCGAGAGCTGGACCGACCGGACCAGCTCCTGGTACTACCTCGACGCGGTCACGGTGGAGACCGGCGCGGACACCGGAGCGGTGGTCACCCTGGGCGACTCCATCACCGACGGCTGGCAGTCCAGCACCGATACGAACCGCCGGTGGCCCGACTATCTCGCCCGCCGTCTCCGGGCCACGGCCGGGACGGAGATCGAGGGGGTCGCCAACGAGGGGATCTCCGGCAACAAGGTGCTGGCGGACGGCGCCGGGCAGTCCGCGCTGAACAGGCTGGAGCGCGATGTGCTCTCCCAGCCCGGGGTCCGTACGGTGTTCCTCTTCGAGGGCATCAACGACATCAAGGCCCACACCGGGGTGACGGCCGGCGATCTGATCGCCGGATACCGGGAGATCATCGACCGGGCGCACACGGCGGGGATCTGTGTGGTCGGCGCGACGGTACTGCCGTTCAAGGGCTGGTACGAATTCGACCCCGAGGGCGAGGCCGTACGCCAGGACGTCAACGACTACATCAGGAACAGCGGTGAACTGGACGCCGTGGCCGACTTCGACAAGGCGCTGCGCAGCCCCTACGACCAGGAGCGCCTGCTGCCGGCCCTCGATGGCGGCGACCATGTCCATCCGAACGACAAGGGCATGCAGGTGATGGCCGACACGGTCGATATCAAGACCCTGGGCTGCGACCGCTGACCGGCCGCCCTCTCCTGCCGCCGCGGCCGGCTCCCGTATGATCCACCGGCTCCGCCTCCCCCGGGTCCCG
>NZ_JBSGVS010000032.1:0-98589 GCF_053608565.1 Streptomyces sp. NPDC055025 | reverse complement strand
GGCGCGCCCACCCCGCCCGCCGAACCCCCCGCCCGGCGCCCCGCCCCCGGCGGCGCGGAGCCTCCGCGCCCACGGCGTTCCGCTTCCGAGTACGCGCCCGCGTCACCGAATCGGCCGCGTCGGCCGCGACCGATCCGCGGAGACCGGGCGGACGAATGGGTTCCACTCACGCTTTGCTCCCGCTACGACACGGATTGCCACCTTTGTACTCCGACGCCATGGCTGCGCCCGGAGCCGGTCGCCCGGTAGGCTTTCCGTGTGATCTTCAAGCGCATCGGTAACGGGCGGCCGTATCCCGACCACGGCCGGGAAAGCACCCGGCAGTGGGCGGATGTCGCGCCGCGCCCGGTCCGCCTCGATCAGCTCGTGACCACCAAGGGCCAACTGGACCTGGAGACGCTGCTCGCCGAGGACTCCACCTTCTACGGAGACCTGTTCGCGCATGTCGTGAAGTGGCAGGGCGATCTCTATCTGGAGGACGGGCTGCACCGCGCCGTCCGCGCCGCGCTCCAGCAGCGCCAGGTGCTGCACGCGCGTGTGCTGGAGCTGGATCTGGGCTGACGGCAGGGCCGTACGGGTGATGACTGCGCCTTTCAGGGCCTTTCCCACCCCGGACAGCTCAACCCGTTGATCATTTAGTAGGACCTGGTCATTGGTGCGCACTACGCTGCGCACATGAGCATGCTCACTCCCCCCGGCCTGGGCGGTAAGTACCGCATCACGGGTGACAAGTACCCACGGATGAGCCGCCCCCGGCACCGCCGCAGGCTGGTACTCGCGGGCACCTCCGCAATCGTCGCCCTCGGCCTGGCCGGCTGGGGGACCATGCAGCTCATCGATGTCTTCTCCGGCGAAGCGGGCAAGAAACTCACCGCCGCCGGCCGGAAGCAGAGCTGCAACGCCGCCACGGCATCGGCCCTGGCCCTGCCCAAACCGGGCCAGATCAAGGTCAACGTCTACAACGCGACGCCGCGCGCCGGTCTGGCCAAGACCACGGCCGACGAGCTGAAGAAGCGCGGCTTCCTCATCGGCAAGGTGGGCAACGCCCCCGCCAAGTACGACAAGAAGATCCCGGGCGCCGGGATACTGCTGGGCTCGAAGTCCTCCTGGAACAAAGAGCTCACCGTGCTCGGCACCCAGCTGAAGGGCGCCACGACGAAGACCGACGCGCGCAAGAGGACGGACGTCGATCTGCTCCTCGGAGCGACCTTCACCAGCCTGAACGTACAGAAGGACGCGGACGAGGCGCTGGCCACACTGGTCAGCACGACGGCCAAGGACTCCGGCTGCGCCGCGGACCCGGCCCAACAGCCCCGCAACTCGGTACCACAACCCCAGAAACACTGAGCCCGCCCCCCCTTCTTGGGGGGCTCGGTTCGCCTCCGGGGCGCCTTCTGTCGATGCCGACGGTCGACCGTGCTCGCCCCCTCGTTCCTCGGGGCCTGCGCGCGCTCTCCCTTTCGGCACCGACGCGCCCCTTCGGCTCACTCGCCGGCGGCCGGGCGTAGCCGGTACGTCTTCGCGCCCGGGGCGGACGGGGTGACCGAAGCGGGCGGGGTGAGCGGGGCGGACGGAGTGCGCGCGCCCCGGAGGCGAACCGTGTCCTAGAAAGAGGCGGTCCCGTAGAGGCGGTCGCCCGCGTCGCCGAGGCCCGGGACGATGTAGCCGTTCTCGTTCAGCCGCTCGTCGACCGCCGCGGTCACGACCGTCACCGGCGTGCCCGTCAGTTCCCGTTCCATCACCTCGACGCCCTCGGGCGCCGCGAGCAGCACCACGGCCGTCACATCGTCCGCGCCGCGCTTGATCAGCTCCCGTATCGCCGCCACCAGCGTGCCGCCCGTCGCCAGCATCGGGTCCAGGACATAGACCTGGCGGCCCGAGAGGTCCTCGGGCATCCGGCTCGCGTAGGTGGACGCCTGGAGCGTCTCCTCGTTGCGGATCATCCCGAGGAAGCCCACCTCGGCGGACGGCAGCAGCCGCACCATCCCGTCGAGCATGCCGAGGCCCGCCCGGAGGATCGGCACCACCAGGGGGCGCGGGTAGGAGAGCTTCACACCCGTCGTGGCCGTCACCGGGGTCTCGATGCCGACCTGCTCGGTCCGTACCTCCCGCGTGGCCTCGTACGCCAGCAGGGTGACCAGTTCGTCGGCGAGCCGCCGGAAGGTCGCTGAGTCGGTGCGCCGATCGCGCAGCGTGGTGAGTTTGTGCGCCACCAGCGGGTGGTCGACGACATGAATCCGCATGGCGACACAGTAACCGGGGGCCAAGGCCGTACGCGCTGCCACCAAGGCCGGGGCATCAACCCCCGCTCACGAGGGAAGGAGCTGAGGACCAAGCCTGGGGCGGGGAGGCGTCGATGCCGGACCGGAATCAGCGGGAGCAGGGTCAAGAACAGGAAAAAGACCAGGAACGGGGGGTCCCGCGGGATGAGGACGAGGACGAGGCGGCGGAGCGCCGTCGGCGGCGCGCGCAGTTCCTGCGGGAGCTGAATGAGGCCAAGGCCCTGCGCGAGCGCGTGAAGCCCCGCAGGGCCCGCGCCGCGCGGATGCGCCAGCAGATGCGGATGCGCACCTTCCGCTGGTAGCCACGCCGGTCCGCAGGGTGATGTGCGGGCGGCGCGCGGGCGCGATGTGCGGGCCGAGTGCAGGGGGCCGAACAGGGTCCTAATAAAATGGCCTGACGACGCAACGGTGGAAGACCTCTCGCGAAGCGCTCGTTTCTGCCACGATTCCGATAGGCGGGGCAGAGCAGCGCACCGCCGGATCGTCACACCTCTGACCAGTGGGAGAGTCACGGTGTACTTCGCCGCACTGCTCGCGCGCACCGAAGACGGGTGGGAAGCGAGCGATACAGAGCTCGACGATGTGGAGACCCTGTCGGATCTCACCGACCTGGCCCGTGAGGCCTCGGTTGACGAGGACACGGTGCTCGTCTTCATCGAACAGGAGGATGCGTGGTTCGGCATCGTCCGTGTGGAGGGCGAGGAAGACCCTCGTATCTATGTCTCCGACGCGGCCGCGGCCGCACGCTCCTCGTACGGGGAGATCCTCATTGATGAACTGCTCGGCAGGGATGAAGACGACCCCGCCGACGACCTGGACGCGCTGGACCTCGACGGCACGGAGGACGGCGAGCCGGACGAGAACGACGAGGAGGACGACGACAACGACAGCCCCGTGACCGACGGGGAGACCGTGCCGGCGGGAGCCGTCGGCGACCGTGAGATTCTCAGCGACCTCGGGCTGTCCGAGGCGGATCTGCTGGCGCTCGACACCGATGCGATGGCCGAGATCGCGGAGGCTCTGGGAGCCGCCGAGGTACTGGAGACCGTCCGCTAGTGATCGGGTACGACCCGGTGCCGGAACCCGGCCCGGTACGCGATCCCGTGCGCGATCCGTGGCGGGCGTCCATGCGCCTCGCCCTGGACGAGGCGGCACGGGCGGCCCGCTCCGGCGATGTGCCGGTGGGCGCTGTCGTGCTGTCACCCAACGGCACGGTGCTCGCCACGGGCCACAACGAACGCGAGGCGACCGGCGACCCGACCGGCCATGCGGAGATCCTGGCGATCCGCAGGGCGGCCGGGAAGGTCGGTGCCTGGCGGCTGACCGGCTGCACGCTGGTGGTGACCCTGGAGCCGTGCACGATGTGCGCGGGAGCGCTCGTACTGTCCCGGGTGGACCGGGTGGTGTTCGGCGCGCTCGACGAGAAGGCCGGCGCGGTCGGCTCGCTCTGGGACGTCGTACGGGACAGACGGCTCAACCACCGGCCCGAGGTGATCCAGGGAGTGCTCGCGGACGAGTGCTCCGCACTGCTGACGGCGTTCTTCCGCGAGCGCTGACCCGACGGTCCGTCCGGACTTCTGCGGACCCGGATTCCACCGGCCGGCCCCCCGCCGGCCGTCCCCGACTCCCCTCCCCCGCCTCATCGATCGCCGTGGCGCGATACCGATTTCGGTCCACGGCCCACTGTGGGCTAAGCTCTCTCCCGGTAGCGTGTCCGAGCGGCCGAAGGAGCTCGCCTCGAAAGCGAGTGTGGGGAAACTCACCGAGGGTTCAAATCCCTCCGCTACCGCTTTCACACCCTCCCGACCTGCGGAAACGCGATCGGGAGGGTGTTTTGCGTACGGCACGACAGCCACCGGAAGCACAACTGCCCCGCGCACGAGGCGCGTTGCACCTCCCGAAGACGATCCCCAGGCCCCGCCACGTCGCCGACGATCAAGTCCGCCACCATGACGAGCCACGTCAGATACAGCCGCCAGACCGGATCCACCACCAAGAGGACGGGCGAATGTCGCCCGGACGGAGCCCCTTCTTGCCGTGCGGCAGTGCCGCGTGGGAAGCGGCAGAGGTCGGATGCGCAGGACGCAGCTGGTCGCGGCAGAGACAGAAACAGGGCGGTATGTCCCGCCCTCGGGGAAAAACGCAGGTGAAACGGGTCGCGCAGGCGGGGTGAATCCCTGCGTTGCCGCTCTTGGGAGGGGCCCGGTGCGGCGCGTCGGGGGCCTTTCGGTATAGGTACGGGTACGGCCTCCGAGCATTGGCGTTCATACGGTTAGACTCTCGCGCGATTGCACTGGGGACGGCAGGGGAGGAAGCGACCCATGGGGCAAGTGAGAAAATTCGTGCTCTACGCGCTCGCCGTGTTCGTGCTGTACACGATCATCACGTCCCCGGCTCGGGCCGCCGATCTCGTCCAGGTAGGGTTCGAGGGCATTTCGAGCGCCGCCCAGGGCGTCGGTGAGTTCATGTCCGAACTCATCAAGTAGCCGAAGAACGGCCGGAAGACGGCTGTACGAACCTGCGAACCCCCGCGCCGCACGAAAGCGGCCGTACGGGAGCACCCTGCGGCCAGGCCGTCCCCCAAGGAGTGCCCCCTTGATCCGCCACCTGGTCCTCTTCAAGCTCAACGACGGCGTCTCACGTGACGAGCCCCGGGTGATCGCCGGCGCGCAGGCCTTCGAGAAGCTCGGTGAGCAGATTCCCGAGCTGGAGTTCTGGGAGTGCGCCTGGAACATCAGCGACCGGCCGATCGCCTATGACTTCGCCATCAACTCGGCGGTCTCCGACCAGGATGCGCTCCAGCGCTATCTGGGCCACCCGGCCCATCAGGCGGGTGTCGGCCAGTGGCGGGAGTTCGCCACCTGGGTGATCGCCGACTACGAGTTCTGAGCCCTCCGCCTCCCCTGCCCCACACCTTTTCGGTGTGGGGTTTTTGGCTATTTTGCCGCAACTTCCCGCCAACACGGTTTTAACGGGTGCTTGCGCACAGCGGACATGTCTTGTGATGCTATGACCGCTTTTGACGGATGAGTTGACGTAGTCGACCGCAAAGGGGTGGCGTGACCGTGCCGGCCAGTACAGCGCCTCAAGTGCCCCCCCAGATCGAGACCGAGCCACGCCCCGCCACGCAGAGCCGGGGCGCGGACACCAGGGCGCTGACCCAGGTGCTCTTCGCCCAGCTCAAGGACCTGGAACCGGGCAGCGAGGAACACACCCGGGTGCGGGGGGCGCTCATCGAGGCCAATCTGCCGCTGGTCCGCTACGCCGCCGCCCGGTTCCGCAGCCGCAACGAGCCCATGGAGGATGTCGTCCAGGTCGGCACGATCGGTCTGATCAACGCGATCGACCGGTTCGATCCGGACCGCGGCGTGCAGTTCCCGACCTTCGCGATGCCGACGGTCGTCGGCGAGATCAAACGGTACTTCCGCGACAACGTACGGACTGTCCATGTGCCGCGCCGCCTCCATGAGCTGTGGGTCCAGGTCACCGGCGCCACGGAGGACCTGACGACGGCCCATGGCCGCTCCCCCACGACCGCCGAGATCGCCGAGCGGCTGAAGATCTCCGAGGACGAGGTACTGGCCTGTATCGAGGCGGGACGCTCGTACCACGCGACCTCGCTGGAGGCAGCCCAGGAGGGTGACGGACTGCCCGGCCTGCTGGACCGCCTCGGCTACGAGGACCCCGCGCTCGCGGGCGTCGAGCACCGCGATCTGGTCCGCCATCTCCTCGTACAACTGCCCGAGCGGGAACAGCGCATTCTGATGCTGCGTTACTACAACAATCTGACGCAGTCGCAGATCAGCCAGGAGTTGGGCGTCTCCCAGATGCATGTGTCAAGACTGCTGGCCAGAAGCTTCGCCCGGCTCCGATCCGCAAATCGGATCGAGGCGTAACCCGGGCGGCTGGACCGCCCGACGCCCCCTCCCCGGCCCAAAAGCTGTAAACCCCCCCTTTCCCGGGCAGACCCGGTCCCTACTTGTCGACAAGTCACTACAGCGTGTTGCCGACATGTGACATTCTGCTGGAACCGCGTTTGCCGCAGTCCCGCCGCCGGTATTCAGGTGGAGGCTGCGTTCCACCGACGGGAGCGGCCGACGCGACCGTCCGCGACCTCAAGGGGGTGGCATGTCCGTAGAACAGGGCAGCTCGAAGGTGCTCACGCTCACGAAGAGCGCTCCCGCGCCCGATGCTCTCGACCATGTGGCGCAGCCGCGTGTGTCCCAGCCGGAAGCCATCGACACCCGCACTCTGTCCCGCTCCCTGTTCCTGCGGCTCGCCGTGCTCGACCAGGACAGCCCGGAGCGTACCTACGTACGTGACACCCTCATCGAGCTGAATCTGCCGCTGGTGCGGTACGCGGCGGCGCGGTTCCGCAGCCGCAACGAGCCGATGGAGGACATCGTCCAGGTCGGCACGATCGGTCTGATCAAGGCGATCGACCGGTTCGACTGCGAACGCGGTGTGGAATTCCCGACGTTCGCGATGCCCACGGTCGTCGGTGAGATCAAGCGCTTCTTCCGGGACACCTCGTGGTCGGTGCGGGTGCCGCGCCGACTCCAGGAGCTGCGTCTCGCGCTGACCAAGGCCAGCGACGACCTGGCGCAGAAGCTCGACCGCTCGCCGACCGTTCCCGAACTCGCCTCCGTACTGGGCGTGTCGGAGGAGGACGTCGTCGACGGCCTCGCCGTCGGCAACGCGTACACGGCGTCCTCGCTGGACTCGCCCTCGCCCGAGGACGACGGCGGGGAGGGCTCGCTCGCGGACCGGCTCGGCTACGAGGACATGGCGCTGGAAGGCGTCGAGTACCGCGAGTCGCTCAAGCCGCTGCTCGCCAAACTCCCGCCCCGCGAGCGGCAGATCATCATGCTCCGGTTCTTCGCGAACATGACGCAGTCACAGATCGGCGAAGAGGTCGGCATCTCGCAGATGCATGTCTCGCGTCTGCTGACCCGTACGCTCTCGCAGTTGCGTGAAGGGCTCATCTCCGACTGAGGCCCGGGGACCCCGCCCTTCGTCCGGTGGGCCGGACGAAGCTCCGGAGAGATTTCCGGACAACGCTCCGGGCGGGGTTCCGAATCGACGGTCCGTCCGTCGAACCGCCGTCGAACCGCCGGCGGACCATCGGCCGACGCGAACCGCCGGCAGATCTCGGCCGACGCGAACGAACGACATGAACGGTCGGCGGGAACGAGCGGCGCCAACGGTCGGCGGGAACGACCGGCCGCCGGGCCGAACGGCCGTAACGGCTCAGCCGAGGGCCAGCCAGCCCACGACGGCCAGGACCACGACCACCGCGACGATGCCGACGATCAGTCCGACCTTCGGCCCGCCCTGCTGCTGAGGCGGCTGCCTGCGCTGCGGCTCGCCGTCGTCGACGAACGCACGGAACATCTGGGTGCTGCCCGCGGGGTCGGGAGTGCCCTCGGGGCCCTGTGGGGCATGGGGGTTGTGTGCCATACGGCAGGACCCTAGCGAACACCGGGACCCGGCCCAACCCCGGGCCCGCCGCCAACTGCCCCGTATTCCGCGCCGGACGCGTCACTCGGACACCGTACGTCCGTTAAGTCCTCGAACGCCCGTTCATGGATTTCCGGACGCCGCCGCCTTGACCTCGGACGCCCCGGCCTCAACCCCGGACGCCCGGACGCCGCCGCTCCGACCCCTGGCGCCTCTCCTCCCCCGTCGAGGGTCGCTTTTCCCAGGCCGGGAGCCGCCGCGCCGGGTATTGACCCGCGCCATGCGAAGCCTTTTGGGTTCCTTTACTCCACTCGGCCCGATTTCATTTGCCTGTAGCAACCAATGGCTTCTATGGTTTCATGGTTGCCCCAAGCAACAAGATGTCGGGAGGGTCCCATGGCCGCACAGAGTCAGTACGCGGAGCTGGCCCGTCAGCTCAGTGCCGTCAGCGCTGTCAAACGGAGTCTGGCGCGCATCCTGCCCGCCGACTGCCCGGGAGGCTCGGCCGCCGTACTGACCCTGCTGGAGCGGCACGGCGAGATGCGGATGAGCCGCCTCTCCGAGCTGCTGGCCGTCGACATGTCGGTGACCAGCAGGCATGTCGCCCATGCCGCGCAGCGCGGCTGGCTCGAACGGTCCCCCGACCCCGCCGACAAGCGCTCGCGCATCCTGCGGCTGACACCCGCGGGACAGGACCTGCTCGACGAGCTGGCCCGGCGGACGACCGAGATGTTCGCGCGCACGCTCGACGACTGGACCGACGACGAGGTGGGGCAGCTCAGCGCGCTGCTGGACCGGCTGTGCCGCGACTTCGGCGACGGCCGGGACCGGCGCCTCGACGTTCCGTACGCCCGTACACCCACCCGGCGGGAAACCCCCGTACAGCACCACACCTGAGACCCCGTACAGCACCACACCCAAGACGACGTAAGACGACGCAGGACTAAGGAAACCAATGGCTACGACCACACCAGCGGGTGTGCGGGGCGGCCACGCCAAGCATGGAGGCGGCCCCGCCGTCACCCCCGGCACGCCGATGACACACCGCCAGATCATGGAGGCCCTCTCGGGGCTGCTCCTGGGCATGTTCGTCGCGATCCTCTCGTCGACGATCGTCTCCAACGCGCTGCCCGAGATCATCTCCGACCTCGGCGGCGGGCAGAGCGCCTACACCTGGGTGGTGACCGCGTCGCTGCTGGCGATGACGGCGACCACTCCCCTGTGGGGCAAGCTCTCCGACCTCTTCAGCAAGAAGCTGCTGGTCCAGATAGCTCTGGTCATCTATGTCGGGGGATCGGTCGTGGCCGGCCTCTCCCACAACACCGGGATGCTGATCGCCTGCCGGGTGGTCCAGGGCGTCGGTGTCGGCGGTCTCTCCGCCCTCGCCCAGATCGTCATGGCCGCGATGATCGCCCCGCGCGAACGGGGTCGCTACAGCGGCTACCTCGGCGCGACCTTCGCCGTCGCCACCGTCGGCGGCCCGCTGCTCGGCGGTGTCATCACCGACACCTCGTGGCTGGGCTGGCGCTGGTGCTTCTACGTCGGCGTCCCGTTCGCCATGATCGCGCTGGTCGTGCTCCAGAAGACGCTGAAGCTCCCCGTCGTCAAGCGCCAGGTCAAGGTCGACTGGTCGGGTGCCTTCCTCATCAGCGCGGCCGTCTCGCTGCTGCTGGTCTGGGTCACCTTCGCGGGCAACAAGTACGACTGGATCTCGTGGCAGACCTACGCCATGCTCGGCGGTTCGGTCGCGCTCGTCGGGCTCTTCGTCCTCGTCGAGTCCAAGGCCCGCGAGCCGATCATCCCGCTGCGCCTCTTCCGCAACCGTACGATCACGCTGGCCTCGCTGGCCTCGCTCTTCGTCGGTATCGCGATGTTCGCCGGCACGGTCTTCTTCAGCCAGTACTTCCAGCTCGCGCGCGACAAGTCGCCGACGATGTCCGGTGTGATGACCATCCCGATGATCGGTGGTCTGTTCCTCTCGTCCACCGTCTCCGGCCAGGTCATCACCAAGACGGGCCGCTGGAAGATCTGGCTGGTCAGCGGTGGTGTGCTGGTGACGGCGGGGCTCGGGATGCTCGGTACGCTCCGGGTGGACACCCCGTACTGGCACATGGCCGTCTATATGGCTCTGATGGGCCTCGGCGTCGGCATGATGATGCAGAACCTGGTCCTGTGCACCCAGAACCAGGTCTCCCCGAAGGACCTCGGCGCCGCCAGCTCCACCGTCACCTTCTTCCGCTCCCTGGGCGGTGCGATCGGTGTCTCGGCGCTGGGCGCGGTGCTCGGCAACCGGGTCACCCACTACGTCAAGGACGGACTGGCCGACCTCGGCCCGCAGGGTGCGGCGCTGGGCCACGCCGGCACGGGCGGCGGCGCCATCCCCGACCTGGACACGCTGCCCGTCCCGCTGCGTGGGGTCATGGAGGCGGCGTACGGCCACGGTGTCGGCGATGTCTTCCTCTACTCGGCTCCGGCGGCTCTGATCGCCCTGCTGCTGACCCTGTTCATCAAGGAGGTCGCGCTGCGGACGCGCTCCGGCGGTGAGGCGTCGGAGGCGGGTGCCGCGGCCCCGGTCTCCGAGGCGGCGGGCGGCGCTGTCTCCGAGGCGGCGGGCGCGGTCTCCGAGGCGGCGGGCGACGGCGCGGTCGAGGCGCCCGTGCCTGTCGGGGCCGTCGCGGCACCCGTGGCCGCCGCCGTCGAGGCGCCCGCCACGGTCGCCGGGATACCCGGGATCCACGGGATACCCGCCCAGAGCACCGGTCCGGCCGAAGCCATGACCGCGTCGCTGTACGGCACCGCCGTACGGGGTGTGGTGCGCACCGCCGAGGGCGCCTCGGTGCCCGGCGCGGCCGTCACCCTGATCTCCCTGGCCGGCCGCCAGCTCGCCCGCTCGGTCGCCCAGCCGGACGGCGGCTATGTCCTGGACGCCCCGGGATCCGGCTCGTACGTCCTGATCGCCTCCGCCGACGGCTTCCAGCCGCAGGCGTCCACGGTGGTCGTCGGTGACGAACCGGTCGGGTACGACATCCTGCTCTCCGGTACGAGCGGTCTCGCCGGGACCGTGCGCGCGGCGGACGGCGGGCTGCCGATCGAGGGCGCGATGGTGATCGTGACCGATGTGCGCGGCGATGTGCTGGCCACCGGGAAGTCCGTCGAGCAGGGCGAGTTCTCCTTCGCGGAGCTGGTCCCCGGATCGGTGACCGTCGCGGTGAACGCGACCGGCTTCCGGCCGCTGGCGCTGCCGGTGGAGATCGGCGGCCAGGGAGTGACCCGGATCGAGGCGCTCCTCCGGTCGGGCGCCATGGTCCAGGGCATCGTCAGGGCGGGCGCCGCCCGACGGCCCGCGCCGGACGCCCGTGTGACGCTGGTCGACGCGGCCGGGAACGTGGTCGCCACCGCGACGACCGGGGACGACGGGGCGTATGCCTTCGCCGACCTGGACGCGGGCGAGTACACGGTCATCGCGACCGGATACCCGCCGGTGGCCAGCTCGCTGACGGTGACCGGGCGCGGTGCCGACGGACACGACATCGAACTGGCCCACCCCGGCGAGTAGCTCCGGCTACCGGCCCCGGCGAGTAGCTCCGGCGAGATCCGACGCACGGGCCCGGTGTTCGTTACCAGTGAGCGAGTGAACGAGCCAATGAGCCAGTGAGCCAGTGAGCCAGTGAGCGAGCCAGTGAGCCTTTGAGCCAGTGAAAAAGAGCAGGGAGGGAAGCGGGATGGGGCTTCGCGGACAGGTGAGGACACGGGACGGCTGGGCCGTCCAGCACGCGGTCGTGACCATGACCGATATGACCGGCACGCAGGTGCTGCGGGCCGGGGCCCGGGAGGACGGCTCGGTACGGGCCGATGTGGCGCTGGCGCCGGGCCCGTACACCGTCGTCGTGACGGCCGTCGGATATACGCCCGTCGCCTCCACCGCACTGGTGACGGCGGGCGGCCGGGCCGAGGTCGGCACGGTGGTGCTGGCCAGGCAGGGCGGGGCCGAGCTGCCGCCGCCCGGCATCTGGAGCATCGACCCCGCGCACTCGTCGGTGAGCGCGGTGGCGCAGCATCTCGGGATCTCCAGCGTGCGCGGACGGTTCAAGGAGTTCGGCGGACGGATCAAGATCGGCGACCCGGGCGGCGGCGGCGCGGGCGGGGCAGGCGCAGCCGGAGCAGACGGGGCAGGCGGGGGCGGAGAAGGCGGGGGCGGGGCAGGCAGCGGGCATGAGCACGCGCGGGTCGACGCGGTCATCGCCGCGGCGAGCATCGACACCGGCAACGCGCTGCGCGACAAGCACCTCAAGTCGCCCGACTTCCTGGACGTCGAGCGCTTCCCCGAGATCACGTACAGCAGTACGGGACTGACCCCGGCGGGCCCCGACCGCTGGACGGTCCACGGCCAACTGTCGCTGCACGGAGTCGTACGCGAGGTGGACCTGGATCTGAGCTATCTGGGCACCGGGCCCGACCCGTGGGGAGGCGTACGGGCGGCCTTCCGCGCGACCACGGAGCTGAGCCGTGAGGACTTCGCCATGAACTACAACCAGGTGGTGCGGGCGGGTATCTCGGCGATCGGGGCGACGCTGCGCGTGGAGCTGGACATCCAGGCCGTACAGGGCGAGAGCCCGCCGGTAGCGTAGGTACAGGGCGAGAGCCCGCCGGTGGCGTAGGTACAGGGCGAGAGCCCGCCGGTGGCGTAGGTACAGGGCGAGAGCCCGCCGGTGGCGTAGGCCGGGCCCCGGCGGCCGGACATCGTAGGCTGCGGACCATGGCACCCAACATCGCAACCAACACCGCCGTGGACCGCGACGAACTGCTGGAGTTCGTACGCCCCCGGCACCGGGCGATCCTGCTGACCACCCGCTCCGACGGCCGCCCCCAGGGCTCCCCGCTCACCTGTGGCGTCGACGACTCGGGCCGTATCGTCGTCTCCACGTACCCCGAGCGCGCCAAGACGCGCAACGCCAAGCGGGACGAGCGGGTGAGCCTGATCGTCCTGTCGGACGAGTGGGACGGTCCGTGGGTACAGATCGACGGCACCGCCGAGGTGATCGACTCCCCGGAGTCCGTCGAGCCGCTGGTCGAGTACTACCGGAACATCGCGGGCGAGCACCCCGACTGGGACGAGTACCGAGGGGCGATGGTGAGGCAGGGGAAGTCCATCATCCGTGTCACGCCCGAACGCTGGGGCCCGCTCGCGACCGGCGGCTTCCCGGCCAGGCTGGCCCCGCAGTAGCGGCAAGGGTTTCCTCACGGCAAGGGATCCCTCCCGGGTCGAGGTCCCTGCCGGGGGGATTCTCCGCCGCGGGCGCGCATCGCCTCGATGCCCGCGACGAGGAGTTCGAGCGCGAACGTGAAGTCCCGTTCGCGCATCTCCGCCACCGTGTCGCCGCCCCGCGCCGTCATGATCTCGTCCGCGTCCTCGAACGACGTCCTGAACCGCGGCTGTTCGCTGATGGCCCCCATCGCCTGCCGGAAGTACTCGTCCTGGCTCAGGCCCGCGTCGGCGGAGCGCTGTACGAAGTGGCCCTCGATCGTGCCGAATCCGTACACGAACTGGAAGACCGCGGACAGGGCGCCCGTCTGACCGTGCAGGGCCAGGCCCGTACGGCGCATGACCGACTGGACGGCGGCGGAGAAGGCCGTCGAATGCGGGCCGATGTTCAGATACCTGCCGATGAGCGGGGAGACCCAGGCGTGACGGACCAGCACCGTCCGGTAGCTGACGGCCAGTTCGCGCAACTGGTCGCGCCAGTCCGCGCTCTCGTCCGTGAGATCCGGCACCTGGACCTCGCCGAAGACGGAGTCCAGGGCGAGTTCGAGCAGATCGTCCTTGGTGTCCACGTACCAGTAGAGGGACATGGCGGTCACACCCAGCTCCGCGGCCAGCCGCCGCATGGAGAACTTCGCCGGCCCCTCCGCGTCGAGCAGCCGTACGGAGACGGCGGTGATGCGGTCACGGTCGAGTCCGGCGGGCTGACCCGTCGACGGGCCGGGTGACGGGTCGGCCGACGGATCCGCGGAGGACCGGGCCGACGCGTCCGTGGAGGGCCGGGTGGATGGATCCTTGGGCCTGTCGGTCGACGGATCCGTGGAGGGCCGGGCGGTCGGCGGATCCGTGGGCCGGGCGGCCGGGCGTTCGCTCCTGCGACCGCGGCCGACGGGCTTACCCTCCAGCCACACGCTGATACGGGCCGGCCGCTTGGCTCGATCGGCTTCCGACACCATGGGTGAGCCTCCTCGGTTCCCTCCGGCCGGACATGACCGGACTCCTGCTGCTGCCCGGCCCCGGCCGACACCGGCTCCGGCGGCCCGGTGACGGGTCGGCCCGCCACCGGGAACCGGGAGCCGGAATCCGGAAGTCCGGCCGGAGTCGATGCTATGCCGCCCCTGAGGGAGAGTCTGCCCGCGCTGCCCCGTTTGTCCACCCGGCCTGCTCCGCCTTGCACGGCAGCTGCGCGTACGGCGGGTGCGGGGCCGTGCGGCGCGGCGGGCAGTCCAACTGGCCGCCGGACTCGGCGAGTCCGGTGGCCGGTGAGCGGTGGACTTGAGGTCAGGTCGTCTTCTGTGTGAGGTCGTAGAGAGTCGTGCCGTCCACGGTGACCTCCTTGAAGGTGGCCTCGACCCAGGCGGTGACGGCGGAGTTGCCGCCGCCAGGACCGCCGCCCCCGGAGAGGAAGTAGTGGATCTTCCCGTCGGTGACGTACTGCTTGAACTGGGCGAGGGTCGGGGACGGATCGCTGCCATTGAAGCCGCCGATCGCCATGACCGGCTTCTCGGTGGCGAGTTGGTAGCTCGCGGCGTTCTGGGAGCCGATGGTGGCGGCTACCCAGGTGTAGGCGGAGGCGTTCCGGGTGAGGGCGGCCTCGACCTCGGAGCTGACGTTCTGGCCGTTGAGCAGACCGGCCATACCGCCACCGCGGCCTCCCGCGCCACCGCCGAATCCTTCGGGCATGGCGCTCCGTTGGCCGTTCTGAAGCTGGCCGTTCTGGGACCGTCCGTTCTGGGACTGGCCGTTCTGAGACTGGCCGTTCTGAGACTGGCCGTTCTGCTGGGGCGGTTGGGCCTGCTGGCCACCGGCCGCCGGGGGCTGACCCTGGCCCCGGCCCTGCGCGCCGGGTGCTTGCCCCTGGCCTGGGCCCTGGCCTGTTGCCTGGCCTGGCCCCTGCTGTCCGGGAGCACGCGTACCGCCGCCGGGACCACCTCCCCAGGCGCCTCCCCCTCCGCCACCGCCACCACGACCGCTGGCACCGCCGAATCCGCCGCGCGCCGAGGCGGGACCCGCGGTGACGATCGAGCCCGCGTGCGGGGTGTTCACCGTGGTCAGCGTGTACGCCAGTGGCCCGGCCAGCGAGGCCGCGGCCCCGAGTCCGGCCGCCGCGAGCGCGAGCCGCCGTCCGAGCCGTACCGCGCGGAGCAGTCCCACCGCGGCCGCCAGACCGCCGATGAGCACCGCCCAGCGCAGCCAGGGCAGATAGTCCGGGGTCCGGCCGAGCAGGACGTACGCCCAGACCGCCGTTCCCGCCGCCGTCACCGCCAGCGTCACCGCCGCCTGCGGCCTGGCCCGTTCCTCCCACAGCACCGTCACGCCCATGCCGACGAGCGCCGCGACATACGGTGCCAGCGCCACGGTGTAGTACTCGTGGAAGATCCCGGCCATGAAGCTGAAGACCCCGACGGTCATCAGCAGCGAGCCGCCCCAGACGAGGAACGCCGAGCGTGCCGTGTCCGTACGGGCGGTCCGCCGGGTGATGACGAGTCCGGCGACGAGCAGCAGCAGCGCGGCGGGCAGCAGCCAGGAGATCTGGCCGCCGACGCTCTCGTTGAACATCCGGCCGATACCGGTCTCCCCCCAGCCCCGGCCGCCTCCTCCGCCACCCGCGCCGCCGGGCGCCCCGCCACCGCCGACGCTCCCGGTCTCATTGCCGTTGATCCGGCCGAGGCCGTTGTAGCCGAAGGTCAGCTCAAGGAACGAATTCGTCTGCGAGCCGCCGATGTACGGGCGTGCGGACGCGGGCCACAGCTCCACGATCGCGACCCACCAGCCGCCGGAGACGATCACCGCGAGCCCGGCGAGCGCGAGCTGTCCCAGCCTGCGGCGCGGGGACGCGGGCGCGCACACCGCGTACACCAGCGCGAGCGGCGGCAGGATCAGAAACGCCTGGAGCGTCTTCGTCAGAAACGCGAAGCCGACCGCGACCCCCGCCCACACCAGCCACGTGGTCCGCCCGGCCTCCAGGGCGCGCAGTACGCAGTAGAGGGTGACGGTCATCAGCAGGGCGAGCAGCGCGTCCGGGTTGTTGAAGCGGAACATCAGCGCGGCGACGGGGGTGAGCGCCAGCGCCACGGCGGCGATCAGTCCGGCGGTGGCGCTGAAGCGACGGCGTACGGCCGCGTACAGCACCGCCACCGTGCCGACGCCCATCAGCACCTCGGGTACGAGGATCTGCCAGGACCCGAGTCCGAAGAGCCGTACGGAGAGGGCCATCGGCCAGAGCGCGGCCGGGGGCTTGTCCACGGTGATCGAGTTCGCGGCGTCGGAGGAGCCGAAGAAGAAGGCTTTCCAGCTCTCGCCGCCGGCCTGGACGGCGGCGGAGTAGAAGGAGTTGGCGTAGCCGGAGGCGCTCAGATCCCAGAGCTGGAGGAGCGCGGTGGCCAGGAGGACGGCGAGGAGGACCGGGCGTACCCAGCGGGCGTCCTCGGGCCTGCCCCGCCAGAAGCGGGCCGGGTGGCCGGAGCGGCGGTGATGGCGACCGTCCGCTGCCGCTGCCGCCGTCGCCGCCGACGACGACGGGGGGCCGTCGGGCTGAAGAGTCATGGTCATCGTGCGTCCCTCGGGTCGAGAGCGGCGGGCCGGTCGGCGGAGGTGGCGGTGACTGCGGCGGAGGTGGAGGTGGAGGTGGCGGAGGCGGCGGAGGCGGAGGCGGAGGCGGACTGGTCGTAGCGGGTGGGCCGGAGGTTCGCCATGGGCCGGACATTCGCCGTGGGCCGGTCCGCTGCGGGCGGCTGGTCGGTGCGGCGGTCGGGGAAGACCCAGGCGCGCAGCAGCAGGAAGCGCAGCACCGTCGCCGCGAGGTTGGCGGCGATCAGCACGGCTAGCTCGGTGGAGTGCGAGGGGGCGCCGGAGGCGGAGGCCGCGTCGAGGGCCGCCAGCGAGCCGCTGGTCAGCGTGAGTCCGATCGCGAAGACGACCAGGCCCTGGGCCTGATGACGGACGGCGCGCTCCCGGCCCCGTACCCCGAAGGTGAGCCTCCGGTTGGCGGCGGTGTTGGCGACCGCGGAGACCAGCAGAGCGGTGGCGTTGGCGAGTTGTGGACTCGCCATGGTGCGGAAGAGGGAGTAGAGCAGAAGATAGAAGAGCGTGGAGAGGGCGCCCACGACACAGAAGCCGACCAGTTGCCTGGCGAGTCCGCCAGGAACCCCCCTGATCCGGCGATCCCTCGGGTCATCCCCGAAGGGCCTTGCCAGCCGGTCCAAAGGCAGCGCGCCCACCGCCAGTGCCCGCCCCACCCGCCAGACCCCCTTGAGATCCTCGACCGCCGTGCTGACGATGTGCACGCGGCTGTCGGGGTCGTCCACCCAATCCACGGGCACCTCGTGGATCCGCAGTCCTGCGCGCTCGGCGAGCACAAGCATCTCGGTGTCGAAGAACCATCCGGTGTCCTCGACCATCGGCAGCAGCCGTTCGGCGACCTCACGCCGTATGGCCTTGAAACCACACTGCGCGTCACTGAAGCGCGCGGAGAGGGAGGACTTGAGAACGAGGTTGTACGCCCGCGAGATGAACTCGCGCTTGGGTCCGCGCACCACGCGCGACGAGCGGGCCAGCCGGGACCCGATCGCCAGATCGGAGTGCCCGGAGATCAGCGGGGCGACGAGCGGGAGCAGCGCGTTCAGATCGGTGGACAGGTCCACGTCCATATAGGCGAGGACGGGTGCGTCGGAGTGCGACCAGACCGTACGGAGCGCCCGGCCACGGCCCTTCTCCTCCAGGCGGTACGCCCGCACTTCGGGAATCGCCGCGTCGAGCCGGGCCGCCACCTCGGGCGTGCGGTCGGTGCTCGCGTTGTCGGCGACGGTGATGCGGAAGCTGTAGGGAAAAGTGCGGGCGAGATGGGCGTGCAGACGTCGCACACAGGGTTCGAGGTCCTGCTCCTCGTTATGGACGGGAATGGTCACATCGAGCACGGGAGGAGCATCGGTCACCTCGACCGGGAGATGCTCCCGGGCCGGCAGCGTGCTCCGTGGGGGGTCGGTTCGCATGGCGTCGACACTCGACGCGGGCGCTGTCACGTCTGTGTGGTGAGGCTGTGCCCTGTCTGTGAGTCGTGAGGGGACTGCCGGAATCCATACGGAGAGGGCCCCAACCACGCCTGCGAGCAAGGCACTTGGGGGTCCTGATGCCGGGCGGGGGAGGCCGGAAGGCAGACGGCGAAGACGGTCCGGCCGGGCACGCTCCGTACGTCCACGGTCCCGCCGTGCGCGGTGACGACCGCCTGGACGATCGCGAGCCCGAGACCGGTGGAGCCGGCCGCGCGGGAGCGTGAGGCGTCGCCGCGCGCGAAGCGTTCGAAGACATGGGGGAGCAGCGCGGGCGGAATGCCGGGACCGTCGTCCTGTACTTCGAGGACGACGGAGGAGCGCCCTACCAGGCAGCGCCCCGCCGGGAAGCGCCCCGCCAGAGCCGGACGGTCCAGGGCCGGTCCGGCGTCGCTTCTGCGGACGCGCGCGGTGACAGTCGTACCGGGAGGCGTGTGCGTACGGGCGTTGGCGAGCAGATTGACCAGCACCTGATGAAGCCGGGAGGCATCGCCCTGCACGGTGGCGGCGAGCGCGTCCGGTTCCGGCAGTTCAAGGCGCCAGTGGTGGTCCTGTCCGGCGGCCCGTGCGTCGCTGACCGCGTCCACGACAAGGAGGGAGAGATCGGTGTTCTCGTACGAGAGGGGGCGTCCGGCGTCGAGCCGCGCCAGCAGCAGCAGATCCTCGACCAGTCCGGTCATCCGTTCCGCCTCGGACTCGATACGTCCGAGCGCGTGCCGGGTGTCGGGGCCCGTCCGCTCGCGTCCGCGCCGGGTCAGTTCGGCGTAGCCCCGGATCGAGGCCAGTGGTGTCCGCAGTTCATGACCGGCGTCCGCGACGAACCGCCGTACGCGCATCTCGCTCTCCTGCCGGGCGGCGAGCGCGGATCCGACATGGCCCAGCATCCGATTGAGCGCGGCGCCGACCTGCCCGACCTCGGTGCGGGGGTCGGCCTCGGCGGCCGGGACCCGTTCGAGAGGCGCCACCTCGCCGCTGTGCAGGGGGAGTTCGGAGACCCGGGTGGCGGTGGTGGCGACCCGTCGCAGCGGTCGCAGCGCGACCCCGACCAGGACGCCGCCCGCGATCCCGGCGGCGAACAGCCCGGCCACGGTGACACAGATCTCCACGACCACCAGGGTGTTGAGGGTGTTCTGCACTTCGGTGAGCGGTATGCCGACGAGGAAGTCGCCGTTCTCTCCGGTGACGTACTCGACCCGGTAGTCGCCCCGGCCGGGCAGCATGACGGTGTGCGGGTTCTCGTCGCGCGGGACGGTGGCGAGGGCGGCGGTCTCCGCCCGGGTGAGCGGTCGGTCCGCGATCGGCGGCCAGGACTCGTCGGATTCCTGGAGAAAGCTGACCACGGCCCGGCTGATGGTTCCGTCGGCCCCCACCACCGCGCCGACGGTCCCGACGGGCGCGCCGCCGCCGGTGACGATCCTCAGCGGGTCCTTGCCGCCGAGGACGGCTCCGGCCGGCACACCCCCGCTGACCTGGCCTTTACCGTTCACCGGACCATCACCAACCGGTCCGTCGCCGACCGGACCATCACCGACCGGTCCGTCGCCACCCGTGCCCGCCTTCGGCGGTCCTGAGGCCCGTCTCGCGATGGAGGTCACCTGCGAGTCCAACTGGTCGTACAGATACGAGCGGAACGCGATGGTCGTCACCGCCCCGATGACCGCCGCCACCACCGCGATCAGCGCGACGGCCGAGACCACCAGCCGGGTCCGCAGGGACCAGCGCCGTCGCGGCCCACCTCTCCTGGCCCACGCGCCCACGCCTCTCCCGGCCCACGCGCCCACGCGTTTCCGGACGCCCGCACCTCTCCCGGCCCGCGCGCCCACGCGTTTCCAGAGGCCCACGCACCTCCCGACCCGCGCGCCCACGCGTTTCCAGAGGCCCACGCACCTCCCGACCCGCGCGCCCGTGCCCTTCCCCTCCCGCGTCCTCGTACTCATCGGGCTCATCGGGCTCATCGGGCTCATCGGGGTGCGTCGGCGGGCTCACCTGGCTTGATCAGATATCCCGCCCCACGCCGGGTATGGATCATCGGCGGGCGTCCGGCGTCGATCTTCCGCCGCAGATAGGAGATATACAGCTCGACGACATTGGCCTGGCCGCCGAAGTCGTACGACCAGACGCGGTCGAGGATCTGCGCCTTGCTCAGCACCCGGCGCGGATTGCGCATCAGATAGCGCAGCAGCTCGAACTCGGTCGCCGTGAGATGGATGGACTCGCCGGCGCGGCTCACGTCATGACTGTCCTCGTCCAGCGCCAGATCGCCGACGACCAGCAGCGACTCACTGCGGACGGCCGCCGCGCCGGACCGCCGGATCAGTCCCCGCAGCCGGGCCACGACCTCCTCCAGGCTGAACGGCTTGGTGACATAGTCGTCGCCGCCCGCGGTCAGTCCGGCGATCCGGTCCTCCACGGCGTCCTTGGCGGTGAGGAAGAGGACGGGGACCTGGGGCAGTTCACGCCGCAGGCGTCCCAGTACGGCCAGCCCGTCCATGTCGGGCAGCATCACATCCAGCACCACCGCGTCGGGCCGGAAGTCCCGCGCGGAACGCACCGCGCCCGCGCCGTCGGCTGCGCTGCGCACCTCCCAGCCCTCGTACCGCAGGGCCATGGAGAGCAGTTCGGTGAGCGAGGTCTCGTCGTCGACGACAAGGACACGGACGGGGCTGCCGTCCGACCTGAGCATTTCGGTGCGCCCGCGGGGCGAGGTGATGGTCATGCTGGTCAACCCTGCGGAATGCCTCTGAGAGCCCTCTTTCCGAACCCTGTGAATTCCCTGAGAAAGGTGGGTACGGGCGGTCAGGGCGAGGCGCACGGGCGGAACGCACCAGCGGTCAGGACAAGGCGCACGGTCGACGCGTACGAGCGGGGCGACGCGTACGAGCGGAGGGACGCGTACGGGCGGGGCGGGCGTCAGAGAGAGTGGCCGGCACCATCCAGCCCGGAATCATCCAGCCCGAAGAGCCTGACCCCGTTCCCGTGACAGACCGCGCGCAGCCACTCCTCCCCCAGCTCCAGCCGCTCCAGGGCCTCCAGTTGGTGGAGGTACGGATACGGGATGTTCGGGAAGTCGCTCCCCAGCAGGATCCGGTCCCCCAGATCCGCCAGCCGTCCCCGCGCCTCGCCGGGAAAGGGCGCGAAGCGCTCGCTGAAGTCCGTGAACGCCATGGTCGTGTCCAGCCTGACCTGTTCGTACCGCTCGGCGAGGGCCAGGAAGTCCGCGTACTCCGGCATCCCGAGATGCGCGACGATCAGCGGCAGCGCGGGGTGGCGTGCCAGCAGCCGCGCCACCGGTTCCGGCCCGGTGTGCTTGCCGGGCGCGGGTCCCGAGCCGCAGTGCACGACCACCGGGACCGCGGCCTCGGCGAGCAGTCCCCAGACCGGGTCGAGCCGCTCGTCGTTCGGGTCGTACGCCCCCACCTGGAGGTGCGCCTTGAAGATCCGCGTGCCGCCTTCGACAGCCTCGCGTACGTACGACTCGACGCCCTCCTCCGGAAAGAACGTGGCCGTGCGCAGACAGTCGGGCGTACGGGCGGCGAACTCGGCGGCCCAGCCGTTCAGCCACCGCGCCATGCCCGGCTTGTGGGGGTAGAGCATCGAGGTGTACGCCCGGACGCCGAACGCCCGCAGCAGCGCGACGCGTTCGTCCTCCTCGTGCCGGTAGGTGATGGGCCACTCCATACCGGTGAGCGGCCCGGCGGCGTCGAAGTAGGCCCACACCTTTCTGAGCACGCGCTCCGGCATGAAGTGCGTATGGACGTCGACGAGGCCCGGCAGTCCGGCCCGCGCCAGAAACGCCCGTACGCCCGCGCTCTCATGATCATCCATCCCGGCACTCTCCCTCCCGCCACCCGACGAGCTCGGACCACCCGACGAGCTCAGAACAGCCCATCCTGCACATCCCCGCCGGACAGCGCGCGCACGGGTACGGTGATCGCGCCCCCGCCGCCCTCCGTACCGCCGCCCTCCCCCGGACCGACGAGTTCCCAGCCGGTCATCAGCCGGGTGTCGAGGACCACGAGCCCGCCGTCCGCCGTGGCGAGATGCAGATCGGGCCCGGCGGCGGCGACCAGCCGCCCCACGACCTGCCCGCCCTCCACCAGTTCACTCACCACACCGGTCGCCGGGGCCAGCCCGTCCAGCCCGAACACCCCGGCGTGGTCCACCGCCGTGAACGCCACCCGCTCCAGCGACTGCGGCCACCCCTCCAGCGCGACGGCCCGCCCGTACAACTCCTCGATCCCGGCGGCCCGTTCCGCCCGCGGCGGCAGCGCGGACCGTACGGCGCGCTTCCGCGCGTACGGGATACGGTCCGGCACCCCCAGCGCCGTACGCAGCAACTCCTCGGTCCGCCGCGCCGCCATCAGCGGCCCCCGCCCGAGCCAGCCGAACACCACGGCCCCCTGCTCCAGCAGCCGCGCCGGCCCCCGCTCCTCGGCGGTGATCCCGACCTTGACCATCCCCGGCCCGAACCACGCGAGATAGACGCGATAGGTCCGCGGATCATCGGCGACGGTATCGGCGGCCACGGAATGAGCCCGGTCCAGCCGCGCGCACTCGGCACACAACCCGCCGGTGCTCCGTCCCCCGATCACCGCTCCCAACGGACACACATTCCCCCGGGCCCCCGGACATCCGCGCACGCCGACGACCCGGAACCCCAGCTCAAGCCCCCGCTCCAGCCCCCTCACCCGCCGCTCGCTCCCGCGCCCCCACACCAGCCCGGCCCCGTCCCCGCCCCACCGGATCCCCCGGCAGACCCAGCCCCCACGACGTCGCTCACTCATCACCACAACGCTCCACACACAAGACGCACGCCCGGCCGGCCCCGATCAGTCGCCGGAAGCACCCCAGAAGTAGATCTCCCGCGGCTCCCCCCGCTCATCGTGCAGCACCGCGCACCGCCCCCGCCAACGCGCGTACGCGAAGGCACTGAACTCCGGCACATGGGCACGGGTGGGCTTCGACGTACCCAGAACCCGGAGCGCCTCGTCCTCGGTCACCGGTTCCAGCGTGTTGTAGTCCGCGTACTCGCCGGGACCGAGGATCCGGAAGATGTCCAGGATCGAATGCGTCCCGGCCTCCTGAACGATCTCGTCCGCCCACAACTCCTCGAAGCTCCCCGGCCACGGATCACTGTCATGCACCCAGTAGTAGTCCCGCTCCTCGAACACCTTGCGCCGCAGATCCTCGAACGCCGTCTCCAGATCCTCCCGATACGGCACGGTGTAGTCCCACCCCGACGCACCCAAAACAAGCCCCTCCCCCATCCCCACGAACCGAACAAGAAGGACGCTAACAACCCCCACTGACAACGCCCCCGCCCTTGGTCGACGTACGGGGCAACCCGTCGGTGTACGGGACAACGCAAAAGGTCGAACTGGCATGCGAATCCCTTCCTGTTACGCCAGTTGGGAGGCGCCCGACAGGTGCAGTTAGCCAGCACACCCCGACACCGCAGGCGGCTGCTCACCGGCCGGCACACCGTGGCTGCGACCCGTGAAACCCTGGAGAGACGGATGGCGTCCTGGGCCCATCAAGCCCCTGATCCACGCGGAGCCGGCCTACGGGATCACCGAGTCCACGATGAGCTTCGGTTCGCCGGGTGCATGGTCCACGCAGGACCTCGCTGATTCCGTTGCCGGGCACTGGCTGACCTGTGGCACTCCACACGAGAGCACTCCACACGAGTCGCCCGGCCTCGGTACCGTCAACGGTAGAAGCCCCGTCGGATGGAGCACCGATGCCTCGCCGCCCGCTGGAACACCAGCGCCTCGCCCACAGGGGGGCGCGCTGATGCTGGACGAAGCCGAAGAGATCGGCCGTCGCGCGCGTCGCGCGCGGCTCCGCCTCGGCATGACGCAGGCCGACCTCGCCGCCGCCCTGGGCAAGACGCAGGGGTGGGTCTCCAAGATGGAGCGCGGGCACATCGAACTCGACCGCGTCGGCCTGCTCAGCCTTCTCGCCTCGGAGCTGCACGTACACCCCAACGACCTCATCGGGCGTCCGTACAACAGCTCCCCGGCGGAGAATCAGTGGCAGATCGCCGCCGCGTCCATCATGCGCGAACTGCGCCGGTACGATCTGGCCCCCGTCTTCGACGGGACGCCCAGGCCGGCCCGTCAGCTCTGGCAGGAAACCACCCGTCTTCACCGCCTCCGCGATGCCGCCGCCAACGTGGCGATCCTGGAGATGCTGCCTGATCTGTTCCGCGAGACACGCGCCCTGGCCGAGGTCACCACGGGGCACGAGCGGGAGGAGGCGTACGCGATCTACGCGGTGTGCTGCAAGTTCGCCCACACGTCCGCGCATGCCCTCGGGCACCCGGAGCTGATCGCCATGGCCTGTGAGCGGGCAGCCTGGTCGGCGCGGCAGTCCAGCGATCCCGTCATGCCGGCTGTCGCCGGGTGGATGCGCGTCTGGGACATGTGGGCCACCGCAGACTGGGACGACGCCATTGCCCTGTCGGACAAGGCCATCCGCAGCGTGCAGGACGGATACGACCTGGGTGAGCCGCTCGCCGTGCGGGCGTGGGGTTCCCTGCAACTGCGCGCGGCCGTCTCCGCCGCCAGGGCCGGCCGCCGTGCCGAAGCCCGTGAGCGAGTCGCCCACGCACGGGCCGCGGCGGATCGCATGACGGAGTACGCGGGCCCCCCGGTGTACGACCGCCACAGCACGACCTTCTCGCCCGGCAACGTGCAGATCCACGCCATCAGCGTCGCGCTGGAGATGCACGAGCAGGGCCAGGCGCTGTCGATAAACCGGCGTACGAGTCCGGACGTGATCGAGTCGCTTCCCAACTCCCGCCGCGGTCATCACCACATGGACCTGGCGCGTGCCTGGCTGTGGGACGGGAACCGCGACTCCGCGCTGAAGGAACTGGAGAAGGCCGAGCGCATCGCGCCCCAGCTCGTCCGTAACCACCCCATCGCCCGGTCCACCCTGCGCAGCATCGTGTACGCCGAGCGAGCGAGCACCCGGGAGAAGCTGCGCCGCATGTCGGACCGCTTCCACCTCGACGGGTAACGGTCGTATTCCCGCGGTTCATATTGGGCCCCGAGCACCCACCTAGCTTCGGGGCATGGCCGATCGAACCTCGAAGCAACTCCCCACGCCCAGCGCCGCGTTAAGCGCAGGCAGCCCCTTCCACCCCCGCCTTGGCGACCTCGCCGTCGATCTCGCCGAGCAGGGAACGATCGGGGTGGTCCTCGCCCTGCCCAGCGACAGTTCGGCGTCGTACCAACTGCGTCCGCCTGGCGGTGGCGTGGACTGGCGCGCGAGGTCCGATGGAAGCACCCTCCGCCCCGTGCCGGTACCGGTCACGCACGTCACGCCCATGCGGCGCGATGCCGTGTACGACTCCCGTGCGCAGCAGGTCGGCCTGGCGGTAACCGTCCACTTCGAGGACGGGGGCGCATGCGAATCACTGCTCGTTCTCACCCCCGCGCAGGTGGAGCTGTTCCACACCCAGCTCGGACGCGTGATCAAGGCGAGGGAATCAGCCCGGGACCGTACGCGGTGAGCGGGGACGTGCTGATACTCGCCCCACCGGCCTCAGCACGTTCCCTCGTGCGACCTGCGACCTCCCGTCGCGTGCCGGTGCGAGGCCACCGCCCACAACCACCGCCCACAACCACGGACGTCGCCCGACGCGATGCCCCCCGGAGCGTGGGTGCGTCCACCAGGCACTCGGAGCTCAACCGCCGAACCCGCACTCGTCGCTCTGCGACACAGTCCTGCCCGTCCACCGAGGGGAAGACACAGTGACCACCTATCCCGTATCACCGAACACCGTGCTCGCCAACGCGCTCACAAGCGCTGAGGACCTGCTGCGTCCGCACATCGCCGGCACGGCTCCGGAGCGGATCGTGTTCGTGGTGGGAACGCAGATCAACGGAGCGCCGCACATCGGAACGTCGCTGGTGCAGTCGCTCACGTTCGCCACGGCGGCCCGCGTCCGGGACAGGTTCGGCGTACCCGCCGAAGTTCGGTTCAGCGCCCTCGACAACGCTCCGTACGCCATCGTCACCGACAAGGAGACCGGTCACCGCTACCAGCGGACCTACGCGCAAGCCCTCGGTGAGGACGGAATCGCGGAGCGGGTCGACAAGCTGTACCGCCCGCTCTTCGCCGCTCTGTCCGAACGCCTGCACGTGCCGTACTCCATCGAGACCTACAGCCAGCAGCAAGCGGGCGAGCACTTCCGCCGTACCTGGCTGCGGGTGTTGCCCCGCATGGACGCCGCCCGCTGGTACCTGTCACCGTCGTCCGGCCGGCCACACGTTCGCGTTCCCCGCCCCCGTCCCGGCTGTGGATGGGCCGAGAAGCACGCCGAACGCACCCGTGTCCATGATGACGGCTTCGAGCGGGCGGCCATCTCGGCCGTGTGCCGGCACCACGGCGAATACGAGGTCGTCATCGAACCGACCGCCGGTGGATACCTCGACCTCGCCACGCTGTACCGGAATCTCGTCAAGGAACTGGCCATCACCGGAGCGGACGGCACGCTGCACGTCATGGTCAAGGGCGGCGACTGGATGCCCGGCTGCCTCCTCGTCGACGGCGCATTGCAGGCTGTCGGCCTCACCCACGGACAGCTGCCCGCCCGCCTATTCTGCCCCCAGGTGGTCACCGACACGGGCGCGAAGCTTTCCAAGTCCCTTATCAGGGAAGGGCGAGCGCCCTTGCCGGACGGTGCGGCTCCGTGGATGCTCGACACCCGGGAGTGGCCAGGGTCGTTGGCCGAGTACGTCGACCGCCTGCTCGGTCTGACCGACGTGTTACTCGCCGATCCACGCCACTTCTTCCGCTCGTACTCGGCCGGTGAACTCGGCCGGCTGATGACCACCGCAACAGCTAGGAGCGTTCCCGCCCCATGACGGAAACCGCCGCCGCTCGCGTCCGCGAACTGAACCTCTACCGCCGGTACTTCGATCTCGTCGCCGCAGGTGAGAAGACCATCGAGGTGAGGGTGAAATACCCCCACCTCGAAGACCTGACTGCCGGAGACGTCATCCGCTTCCGGATCAAGGGCACGGACGAGACGTGCGACGTCCGCGTGAATCGGGTGTCGGAATACAAGACGTTCGAGGAACTCCTCAACGGGGAGGGCCCGGCGAACGTCAACCCGGCGTCCTCCCGCGAGCAGCAGCTCGCCAACATCCGCGAGATCTACCCGGCGGAGAAGGAGGGTCTCGGTGCACTCGCGATCGAGATCGAATTGCTGCCCGGGTAAGTCTCCCCGGTAAGTCCGCCGTAAAGTGCCCGCTCCCTCGAGGGACAGCACCACAGCCCTCGCCTCCGTCCAGGCTGGGCGGAAGGCGGCGGAACCAGCCGGAAGGGGACGGGCACGGGACCCAACGCAAAGCCAGAGGCCCTCCGAATTTCTCCAGGGGGCCTCTGAGCTGCTGTGCACTCGGCAGGATTCGAACCTGCAACCTTCTGATCCGTAGTCAGATGCTCTATCCGTTAAGCTACGAGTGCTCGGCGTTCCGGGCTTTTCTTCCCGGTCGGCGTTGCGGGAACAACATTACATGACCCGTGGCGCCAGGTGAAATCCATTGCCCATACCCACCCTGACCTGCGGAAATGACCCGAATCGACATCGGTGGCGGGTGCGGGGCGATGCGGGGCGGGGCGACGCGGTGCGGGGGCTGGAACGGCCGAAGCCCCGTCCTGGTGGACGGGGCTTCGGTGATCTTGCGCGGAGGCGGAGGGATTTGAACCCTCGATGGGCTTTAAGGCCCAAACCGCATTAGCAGTGCGGCGCCATAGACCGGACTAGGCGACGCCTCCAGCACACTCGCCACACCCGCGCGGGCGCGAGTGGCGAGTGGTGCGTGCAGATGATGACACAGCCGGGTGGGCTGCCACCAATCGCTCCTCACGGTACTAGGCGGGTGGGGCGCAGAGCAAAGCCCTTACGGGCGCGCAACGCCCGAGCCTGACGCGCGTTAGAGATGCCGGGACGCCGTCCCCGGATCCGTAACCCGTTCAGGAGCTGAGCTTCCATGCCGCGTCGCCTCGTCCTCACCGCCGCCGCCTCCGTGGCCGCGACCGCCGCCGCGCTGGGCGCCCTCGCGCCCGCCGCCTTCGCCGGCCCTTCCGACCGCGCCTCCGCCGCCGTACCCGCCTCCTCCTCCCCGCAGCTCACGCCGGCTCCGCTGCCGCCGCTGCCGCCGCTGAAGGCTCCCTCGGACCGGTTCACGATCACCGTGGCGGACACCGGGACCGCGGCGGGCGACGGGACGTTCAAGCTGACGTGCGGGCCGGCGGGCGGGACACATCCCCGGGCGCGTGCCGCCTGCGACCGGCTGGCCGAACTCTCCGGCGAAGGGCGGGACCCGTTCGCGCCGGTGGCCCCCGGCGCCATGTGCACCATGCAGCACGGCGGCGACGCCACCGCCCGTATCGCCGGGACCTGGCACGGCCACCGCGTCAACGCCGTCTTCAACCGGAAGAACGGCTGCGAGATCGCCCGCTGGCGCACGCTGGAGCCGGTCCTCCCGAGCGCCAAGTTCTAGACCTCCGCTGTTGGCCGGTGCCCTGTGTCGGCCGGTGCCCCGCCCCGGCCGGTGCCCCGTCCCGGCCGACGTCCTGTGCCGTCCCCCGCCGCGGAGCCGCCCCGGAGCAGGCCCCGGTTCCGGCCCGGAAGCACCCGGTCCCGTGAGTGGCCGATGACACTCAGCTAGGGCCTGCTCCGGCCAAGCCCGTTCCAAGCCCGTTCCGAGGCCATTCCGGGATCATTCCGGGGTCATTCGCACACAACCCACATCAAGCTCCGACTCATCCGCCGCCGCGGTCACCTCCCCAGCCCTTAGACTCCCTCCAGTGACATGCCGGGACCCGAGAGGCAAGATGGGTGCGGCCGTCAGCAAGGTGCAGTGGGTCAGGGAGGAAGCGTCGTCGTGAGCAGCAGGCCATCCCGAGGCGCTGCTCGCCTCGCGGCGATACTCGACGCACTCCCCGACGGCTTGGTGCTCGTCAACGCCAACGGCACGGTCGTCAACGCCAACTCCATCGCGCTCGAAATGTTCGAGACCCCCGGCACGGCGCTCGTCGGCCGCGGGCTGCTCGATCTGCTGCCCGAGTTCGACTCCAAGCTGATCCCCGGTTCGATGCGCCGCCCCGACGCCGCGGACGCGCGCGGCCGTACGAAGCCGACGCGCATGGTCGCGCGACGTACGGACGGCAGCGAGTTCCCGGCCGAGGTCACCAGCGCGAACCTGGAGGACGGCAGGGACGCGTACAACGACTCGCACAACTACACCGGCGACGAGCTGCTGATGCTGGTCGTACGGGATCTCTCCGGCACCATGGACACCGAGGCCGAGCTGGCCCGCTCCCAGCGCCAGACGGAGATGATCCTGCGGGCCGCCTCGGAGGGCGTCGTCGGTACGGACACCGAGGGCCGGGTCGTTCTCGTCAACCCCGCCGCCGCGCAGATCCTCGGCTTCCGCGCCAGTGATCTCGGCGGCCATCAGCTCCATCCGCTGATCCTGCACTCGCGCGCGGACGGCGAGCCGTTCCCGTACGAGGACTCACCGCTCGCCGACACGCTCAGGTCGGGACGGAAGCACCGGGTGCGCGGCCAGGTCCTGTGGGCGAAGAACGGCAAGCAGGTCCCGGTCGATCTGACGACCGCGCCGGTACGGGACGGCGACCAGCTCGTCGGCGCCGTGATGACCTTCACCGACCGCCGTCCCTTCGACGACCTCACCAAGCAGCACGCCACCGAACTGGCGGAGGCGACGGAACGGCACACGGCCGAGCTGACCGCCACGACCGACCGCCTCACCGCCGAGGTGACCGGTACGACGGACCGTCTCACCGCCGAGCTGGCGGAGGCGAAGGAGCGGCACGCGGCCGAGCTGGCGGACCGCAGCGACCGGTACGCCGCCGAGATCGAGGAGCTGGCGGAGCGGTACGGCGAGCTGGCCGGCCGGCACTCCCAGCTCACCGCCGTACTCGGCGAATCGCTGCGCGGCCCGCTGGAGGAGCTGCGCGGCGAACTGGGCACGCTCGCCGCCGACCCCGCCGGTCAGCTCTGGCCCGAGGCGAACCAGATCCTGCACCACCTGGCCGCCGGATACGCCCGGATGACGACGCTCGTGGACAACGTCCTCGGCTATCAGCGGCTCGACGCCGGCACGGAACAGCTCGTCAAGACGAACGTCCTGCTCGACGGGGTCGTCGCGGCCGGTGTGGAGGGCGCGATCGAGCTGATCGGGCCGGGCCGGGCGCAGTTCGCGGTGCACGCGCCGCCGATCGAGGCCGAGGTGGACGCGCCGCGGCTGGCGACGGCGCTGGCGCATCTCGTCGCCGATGTGGCCGGGGTCGACTCGACGGGCCGGGCCCGGCTGGTGCCGGGCGGTGGCTATGTCGACTCGACGATCGTGGTGGCCGCCGCGCAGCGCGGTGATGTCGTACGGATCGAGGTACGCGGACCGTTCGCCGGCGGCGATCCGGTACATGAGCCGATTGTCCGCGGGATCGTACGAGCACACGGTGGCGTGTTGCAGACGCACGAGATGCCGGGCCTGGGCGGCAGCGCGTACGTACTGGAGCTGCCGCTGGGTGAGGGCGCCGGTACGGTTCCGCCGCCCGCGCCGGTGTCGGCGGGCGCCCAGCCCGCGCTGCCCGCGCAGCAGGGTCCCGGGACACAGCGGCAGGATCCTGGGACGCAGCAGGCTCCCGGGACCTCGGGCGGCGGCAGGCGGCGCGCGCGGCGGGCGTCCACGGACGCGTTCCTGGAAGGTCCGGGCGAGGACGCCGGGGAGCCCACGGGACGACGGCGGGCGCGTGCGGCCGAGAACGGCCCCGGTGATTCCGGCGGCCCTGGTGGCCCTGGTGGCCCCGCCGTGGAAGCACACTCCACCGTGGAAGCACAGCAGGGATCGCAAGGGCAGCAGGGACAGCTCGGGCAGCTCGGGCAGCAGGGTCCGGGGCTGATCCCGGCACAGGATGCCGGCGGGACCGGAGCCGAGGCCGGAACCGGTGGCGGGGGCGGTGGTACGGGGCGTCGGCGCGGGCGGCCCAGCCCGGCCGAGGACACCTCGGCCGGTGGCGCCGCGGGCGCGGTGCCCGCCGTCGGACCGGATACGGCGCCGGGCGCCGGGTCGGCCATCGGGTCGGCCGTGGCGCTGCCCGCCGCCTCGCCCTCCGAAGGGTCGGTCGTCACCGCCGCCGAAGGTGCCCGTCCGACGGGTCGGCCGGCGCTCGGCCAGGCCGTACCCCCGCAGGGTGTGCCGGTGGACGCCGCTGCCGCGGGTACGGGACGCCGGGCGCGGCACGGCGGGCAGAGGGCGCTTCCCGCGCTCCCCGCCGGCCCGTCCGCTGCCGGCCCGTCCGCTGCCGGCCCCTCCGCCTCCGGCCCGTCCGCTGCCGACGGCTCCGGGCAGGGGGCACTCTCGCCCGCGCCCGCGGTCGGCCCGGGGCAGTCCATGGCGTATCCGACGGCGCCTTCCGCCCCGTTCGCGCCGCCCGCACCACCCGCGCAGATCGCACCCCCCGTACCGCCCGCACAGCCCGTACCGCCCGCGCCGTCCCTGCCGGTCGCACCGACGGCGCCGGGCGCGCCTGCGGCCCAGGTCCCCGGCCCGGTACCGGTACCGCCTCCGGCGCCCGCCGCGATGCCCGCGCCGCTGCCCCCTGTCCAGCAGATCCCCGGACAGTCGGTTCCCGGACACCAGGTCCCAGGACACCAGATTCCCGGACACCAGCTCCCCGCCGGCGCCTCCGGCGCGCAGCAGCCCGCCGGACGCCGTGCCCGCCGGGCGCTGGCCCCCGCGCAGGAACGGCATACCGAACGGCCCGCGCCCGCGGAGTCCGAGGGCGCCCGCAGCGCGTTCGCCCTGCCGCCCGCCGCCGCCGACCGCGCTCCGGCGCACGCCCCGGCCCCGGCCGTACCGGGCAGGCCAGGCACCCGTGCTCAGGACGCCTCGCTTCCGGGCCGCCACGATGCCGTACGTACCGAACCGGATGCCGACCACACCCCGCCGCAGGCGCACCCGCTGCCCTCGGGGCGGCGCCGCGGCGCCATGGACACCCAGCACCCCGCGCCGCCCACCTGGCCCGAGAGCGCCGGAGGCGCCGGGAACGGTGGAGGCGCCGGAAGCGCCGGAGGCACCGAGGGCGCGGACCTTCGTACGAGCAGCGGCACCGGTGCCATGCCCGTCGACCCGAACGGCTGGGGGAACCCCGGCCTCGGCGTTCCCGGACAGAACGTGCCCGTGCAGAGCGCGCCCGGACAAGCGGTGCCCGGCCAGGCGGTCCCGGGGCACGCGGTCCCGGGCCATGAGGTCCCGGGGCAGGCGGTGCCCGGCCAGGCGGTTCCTGGTCAGACAGCCCCCGGTCAGGCAGCCCCCGGTCAGGGCGCGGACCCCGTCTCCAACGGGCCGGGAATGCCCACCACTTCGGGCTTCGGCATGATGACCGGACCGCCGGGCTGGCCCGACGAGCCCCGTACCTCCGCGAGCGCGGACGGCCGTACCGGCGGTGACACGCGCAGCATGCCGTCCGCTCAGGCGCCCCCGGCAGCCCCGGCCCCGGGCGTTCCGACCACCCCGGGCGCTCCCGTTCCGGGCACCCCGGGCACTCCGGGCGACTCCGCCGTCACGGATCCTCGGCGTGGCGCTCATCAACCGCTGCCGCCCGCGCTTCCTCTCCCCGAGGAGACCCCGTTCTCCCCGGACTCCACCCAGGGCCGTGCCTTCAGCGTGCGTACCCTCGGCCAGGGCGTGCCCTTCGCACACCAGCCGCCACAGCCGTCACAACCTCACCAGGCTCCGCAGCCCCACCAGCCTCAGGGCCAAAACCCTCAGGGCCAGAACCCTCAGAGCCAGCATCCGAACCAGGGCCACGTTCAGGGCCAGGGCCAGGGCCAGTCCCTCGGTTCGGGCCAGTCCCTGGGCTCGGGACGACGTCGCAAGCTCGGTACGCCGCCCGCCGACAGTGACGACCGCGCCGAGGCGAACGCCCTGCCTCACTCCCACTCGCCGTCCCACCCTCAGGCCCATCCGCAGCACCAACCGCAGCCGCAGTCACCGGGCCGGCCCCACCACTCCGGCGCGCAGAACCCGCCGCACTCGCCGAACGCCCCCCAGGGCGGCTCCCCCCAGCCCGGATCCCCTCAGGGCGGTTCCCGGCTGCCCTCCGCCCACGCCGAGGGCCGGTCGTACGCGATCGGCGCCCCCGACGAGGGCGCCGAGGGTCCCGAGCCGCTGGACGGCCCCGGCGGCGCGGTCGAGGTCGCCAACCGCCCCCAGCCCCGGCCCGTCGACGACGAACTCCCCCCGGAGCCGCTCGACAACCCCCGCCGGCTGCTGGTCTGGCCCGCACCGGACGTCTCCACCCAGCAGGCGCTCAGCGACCGCGGCTACCGACCGGTGGTCGTGCACTCCCGCGAGGAGGTCGACGCCCAGATCGCCGCCTTCCCCGCGGCGCTGTTCGTCGACCCGCTGACCGGACCGATCACCCGTACCGCCCTCCAGTCGCTGCGCCAGGCCGCCGTCGCCGCCGAGGTCCCCGTACTGGTGACGGCGGGTCTGGGCCAGGCGACCCGGGAAGCGGCGTACGGCGCCGACCCGGCCGTACTCCTCAAGGCCCTGGCCCCGCGCGACAGCGAACAGCATCCGCCGCGCGTGCTGCTGATCGAGGAGCACGTGGAGATCGCGCTCGCGCTGACGGCCACGCTGGAGCGGCGCGGTATGCAGGTCGCGCGCGCGGGCACCGACGACGAGGCGGTCTCCCTCGCTTCCCAGATGCGGCCGAACCTCGTGGTCATGGACCTGATGCAGGTACGGCGGCAACGCGCGGGGATCATCGACTGGCTGCGCGCGAACGGCCAGTTGAACCGGACCCCCCTGGTCATATACACCTCGGCGGGAATCGACCGCGCGGAGCTGCCCCGGCTCGCCTCGGGGGAGACCGTACTGTTCCTCGCGGAGCGCTCGACCAGCACCGAGGTGCAGTCCCGGATCGTCGACCTCCTCGCGAAGATCGGTACGAACTAGGGCCTGCCACCCACCCCGCTCGGGCTCGCAGCGCTCAACGCTCAGCTCTCAGTACTCAGCGCTCAGACCAGGCGATGGGTGGTCACCTTCCCGGTGTCCGTCCCGGTGTCCGTCCCGGTCGAGTCGAGCCGCTCCACACCCCCGGATCACCCCGCGTCAACAATCCCGGATCAACAATCGCGGGGTGATCCAACCGCCTCGAAGATCAGTCCGTCAGGAGTTCTCGACCCGGGTGACGTCCAGTTCCCCGTCGGCGTACTGCCTGCGGATCACCTTCTTGTCGAACTTCCCGACGCTCGTCTTCGGCACCGCCGCCACCACCGCCCACCGCTCCGGAAGCTGCCACTTCGCGATCTTCCCGGCGAGGAACTCCCTCAGCACCGCGTAGTCCGCCGTCGCGCCGTCCCTGAGAACGATCGTCGCGAGGGGCCGCTCGCCCCACCTCGCGTCCGGTACGGCCACGACCGCCGCCTCCGCCACCTCCGGGTGAGCCATCAGCGCGTTCTCCAGCTCCACGCTGGAGATCCATTCGCCGCCGGACTTGATGACGTCCTTGGCGCGGTCGGTGAGCGTGAGGTAGCCGTCGGGGCTGATGACCCCGACATCGCCCGTGCGCAGCCAGCCGTCGGGGCTGAACTTGTCCTCGGGCCTGACCGGTTCGCTGCCCGCGCCGCCGTAGTAGGCGCCCGCGATCCATGGGCCGCGTACCTCCAGCTCACCGGCCGACTCCCCGTCCCAGGGCAGGAAGTCGCCACTGGGCCCGGCGAGACGGGCCTCGACTCCGGCCGGGAAACGGCCCTGGGTGATGCGGTACGGCCACTCCTCGTCGGCGGTGAGACCGGCGGGCGGGTCGGACATCGTGCCGAGCGGCGACGTCTCCGTCATGCCCCAGGCGTGGCAGAGCCGTACACCGAGCTTGTCGTACGCCTCCATCAGCGACGGCGGACAGGCCGAACCGCCGATGGTGACCCGGGCCATGGAGGTGAGGTCGCGGGGGCGCGCGGTGACCTCGGCGAGCAGTCCCTGCCAGATGGTGGGGACGGCGGCGGCGTGCGTGGGCCGCTCGCGTTCGATCATCTCGGCGAGCGGGCCGGGCTGGAGGAAACGGTCGGGCATCAGCATGTTCACGCCGGTCATAAAGGTGGCGTGGGGCAGGCCCCAGGCGTTCACATGGAACTGCGGTACGACGATCAGGGTGGTGTCCCTGTCCGACAGCCCCATCGACTCCGCCATATTGACCTGCATGGAGTGCAGATAGATCGAGCGGTGCGAGTAGACGACACCCTTGGGGTCCCCGGTGGTGCCGGAGGTGTAGCACATGGCCGCGGCGGACCGCTCGTCCAGTTCGGGCCAGTCGAACGTGGTGGGACGGCCGGCGATCAGCTCCTCGTACTCGTGCACCCGCGCGGACGCGCCGTCGAGCGCCGCACGGTCGCCGGGACCGGAGACGACGACATGCTCGACGGTCGGCAGATGGGGGAGGAGTGGGGCGAGGAGCGGCAGCAGCGAACCGTTCACGAACACCACACGGTCGGCGGCGTGATTGACGATCCAGACGAGCTGCTCGGGCGGGAGCCGGAGATTGAGGGTGTGGAGGATGGCGCCCATGGAGGGGATCGCGAGATACGCCTCGACGTGTTCGGCGTTGTTCCACATCAGTGTGGCGAGACGCTCGTCGGGGCCGACGCCGAGTTCATCGCGCAGGGCGTTGGCGAGCCGTGTCGCGCGCTCCCCGACCTCGGCGAAGCTGCGGCGCTCCGGCTCGGGCCCGCCGGTCCAGGTCGTGACCTGTGACGCTCCATGGATGGTCATCCCGTGGTGCAAGATGCGGCTCACAGTCAGCGGTACGTCCTGCATGGTGCTCAGCACGGCGTCCTCCCGGTAGGCGCTAGCGCTCCGTCGCGCTATGGGTTGCGGTGATTCTGCGCACGTACCGCGCGGTATGTCACTACCCGGGAGTAGAAACGGCGAGGTCTGGGCGACGTCTATGGGCATCCAGGGCTGCGGGTCTCCGGGGCTGTTGTCGGTGAACGGACAGGAGGAGTCGGCGTTCGCCGACGGAGAGGCACAGGCGGACAGGCCGTCAGCGGACCGGGGAGAGATCCGGGTCCTCGCGGAGTTTGCCGAGCGCACGGGACACCGCGCTCTTGACCGTACCGATCGAGACCCCGAGCACCTCGGCGGTCTGTGCCTCGCTGAGATCCTCGTAGTAACGGAGGACGACCATCGCGCGCTGCCGGTCCGGCAGCTTCATCACCGCGCGCCACATCGCGTCGTGCAGCACCTGCTGGTCGGCGGGGTCCGGCTCCGGCAGGCCCTCGGTCTCGGGCAGTTCCTCGCAGGCGAACTCGTCGATCTTGCGCTTGCGCCACTGCGAGGTACGGGTGTTCAGCAGGGCGCGGCGGACATAACCGTCCAGGGCGCGGTGGTCCTCGATCCGGTCCCACGCGACATACGTCTTGGTGAGGGCCGTCTGCAACAGGTCCTCGGCGTCGCACGGGTTGGAGGTGAGCGAACGGGCGGCCCTCAGCAGCACGGGCCCCCGCGCCCGTACGTACGAGGAGAACGAGGCGTAGGCCGGGCGGGCCGGGTGAGCCTGGTAGGTCGGGTGAACCTGATGGGGCAAGTGAGCCTGGTGGGCCGGATGAGCCTGATGGATCGGATGGGTCGGATGGACGGGACGCGGCGCGGCCGACGCGTACGGTGCGGGCGGCGCGTGCTGTACGTAGGGCTCGTACGGCGCGTACGGCGCGGGCGGAACCGGCTTGGCGGCCGTAGAGGCGCTCGTGCAGACAGGCGTGGTCATGGCTCCACGCTAGAAGCGAGCCCCACCTCGGGGGATCGGCCCCAGGTCCCGAAGAGATGTCCGCCTCAGGGTGTAGGGGTGGTGCTGGCTCCACCTCCTGAAGGTGGAGAAGGGATGAGGGAGGCCATCAGGGTCGACCCGGGCCACGAGCCGTACGGACCCGGCGCGGGCACCCACCCGGGCACCGCGCAGACAGCCGCACCGACAGCACCGACAGCCGCGCAGACACCCGTCAAGGCGCCCGCACAGACAGCCGCCCATGCACCCGCACAAACAGCCAGCCACCCGTACAGCCGGGTGCTCCCGCCCCCCTCACAACGAACTGCGCGACGGCACCGAAGTGCCGCCGCGCAGAACACCGTTCACCCCTCAGTCACGCCCCCCGTCGGGCCGTATGTCACCAGTGGCTGGCGAAGTTCACCGCGATGTTCTCGTTGGACTGGTCGATGGTCGTGAAGCCCGCACCGATCACGTTGGCCGTGTTGTTCTGGTTGGACGCGCCGGCACCGGTCGCCACCTGCTGCGTGGTCGTCGAGTTGCCGAAGTTGTGGCCACCCACGCCACCGCCGGCCAGCGTCGCGACGCTCGCGTTCCACTCGTTGTCGGAGAAGGCGTCGTCGTCGGCCTGCGCCACACCGGTGAAGAGCGCGGCGGCAAGGGGCAGCGCGGCGACAGCGGCGAAGGCACGAGCGGTACGGAAGCTTGCCATGTCAGTTCCTCCAGGAACGAAGTACGGGTGTTTCCAAGGCAGTTGGCCGACCACCTCGGCGTTGTGACGACGTCGCGACCTCAGAATTGCCCACCGCATCCCTCGCGAACCACCCCGGAGTCGCTGATTCCCTCGCAAGCGTGAGGACAAGTCGATAAACCCCTATGCGCCCCCAAAACCGCAGTTCACCCCTCAAGGTATCGACAAGTCCCCACCGCGAGGAGAAGGAGAGCGGCCCCGCAAGCTGGTCCCGGAAGAGGTGAATCGTTTCACCGTCCCCCTCACCGACGGCGCGGACACCCATTCCCCCTTCCCTTCTTCGAACGCTTGTACGAACATAGAAGCATGGCCACTACCGCCCGGCACCCCGCCACCCTGGCCCTCGCTCATGCGCTGTCCGCCGCCGAACGTGGGCTTCCCGTCATCCCCCTGTCCCCCACCAAGCTCCCGGCCCTGCGCTCCCCCCACCGGGACGAGCCCGAACGGATCCGCTGCCGTGGCGAGTGCGGACTGCTGGGCCACGGCGTCCACGACGCCACCACCGACCCCACCGGCGTACGCGCTCTCTTCGCCGCCGCGCCCTGGGCGACCGGTTACGGCATCGCCTGCGGGCGTCCACCGCACCAGCTCATCGGCATCGATCTCGACGTCAGCCCGCAGAGGGGAACGGGATCGGCACCGGGACAGACACCAGGACCGGCGTTCGACTCGACGCCGGGCAGGCCCGCGGACCTGACACCGGCCACGGACCTGACGCCGGCCCCGGGCCTGACGCCGGGCAGGCCCGCGGACCTGCCCCCAGGCACCATCCCGAGCCCCATCCCGGACACGCCCCCGGGACGCGACCCGGGCCCCATCCCAGGCCCGACCCCGGACTCGATGGCCGCGCTCCAGCAGTTGGCCCTCCAGCATCTGTTCACGCTGCCGGAGACCGTGGTCGTTCTGACACCCAGCGGTGGCCGGCACATCTGGCTGACGGGCCCGCCGAACGTCGTCGTGCCCAACTCCGCGGGCCGGCTCGCCCCCGGCATCGACGTACGCGGCGCGGGCGGCTATCTGGTGGGACCCGGCTCGGTCACGGCCCGCGGCGCCTATCGGCCGGCCCCGGGTACGGAGGGCCTCGCACCCGCGCCCTGCCCGCGCGCGCTGCTGCGCCTGCTCACGCCTCCGCTCCGCCCGCATCACCGCCGGGACCAGCCCGCGCGGGGCGACGGCCTGGTGCGGTTCGTACGAGCGGCACACGAGGGCCAGCGCAACACCCGGCTCTTCTGGGCCGCCTGCCGCGCGTACGAACACGGCTTCGGCGACGCACTGGTGGAACCGCTCGTCGACGCCGCCGTACGAACGGGTCTGGCCGAACACGAAGCGCGCGCCACCATCGCCTCAGCGGCCCGCCTCACGACCCGCCCATGACGCTGCCGGCGCCCCGACGCGCGTACGCACGCGCCTACGTCACCACGTAAAAAGAAGTACGACGGTTACGACGGCCCCACGCCGAGCCGCACCCGGAAGACGACCCCTTCGTCCGTTCCCGATTTCCCGGAGACACGAGGAGGGTCGCGGTCCCCTCCACCCATCTCACTCCACGACGAGATCGGCGACGAGATCGGCGAGGAGACCGGCAACCTCGCAGGCGGTCCACGAGCCGGCCGCGCCGGGGCACGCGGCGAGATAGCGCGCGACGGCCGGCATGTCCCAGGCGCCCGCCTCCAGCAGTCCGCGCGACAGGACCCTGAGGTAGGAGGCGGAGGGCCTGTTCCAGCTCACATCGTGGACACCCCATGGAGCGGTGAACGTGAGCATCGGCAACCCGTCCATCGTTCCCGGGCATACGAGGGTTTCGTACCGCCCGGCCCCGAGTTCCGCCCGGCCCCGCCTCAGCACCTCCGACAGATCCAGCTCGGCCCCCGGCCGCCGGTACATCTCCTGTGCGGCGATGTCCGAGAACTGCTCGACGGACACCAGGTGCGCCCTGGCGAAGACCCGCCCCGAGGCCCCGGGGTCGTAGAACGCCCTTCCCCCCGTCCACACGGACGACTCGGTCGCGAAGTACACGACCCCCTTGAGTTCCACCGGCACCGAGGCCACGGGCAAACTCCGGTCCCGACACCCCGGATACTCCCGAGCCGCCCCCGCCGGCCGGCCGCCGGCGATATAGCAGGAGAGCCGTTCAAGATCCATATTGGATCCGTACGCCACGTACCAGACCCGCCCCGCCAAACCCTCACCCCTTTCAAGCCCCTGAACACCGGCATGGGGGCTGACCACAGCCCCACCCATCAACCCACAACCCCGCCCATCGACGACCTCCGCCCCCTCCACACGCCCCAAACCCGGAGGGCGCGCCTCCATCCCGGAGACGCGCCCTCTGACCAGCTACTTCTACTTCCTGAGGATCTGATCGCCCCGCGGACAAAGCGGAACCGGCGGCCAGAATACGGGTCACATCAGCCGGCTGAATCAGCCCGCGCGACGAGTCTTGACGCCGTCGACCTCGAAGTCGTAGATGTTGTGATTGATCCGGAGCCCGTCGACAGCGCCGATCCACATGAAGTCGCGGCCCTTGCCGACCGAGGCGGTGTAGATGGTCGGTCTGGCGCCGCCGTCGTTGAGCGAGGCCTTCACCTGCGCGAAGGTGCACTGGGCCGCCTGAGTACAGGCGGTCTCGTTGCCCGTGAGGTACCAGTAGCCGGTCGAGGTGGCATCGAGGAACGGGCTCCAACGGTCCGTCACCGGCGACGCGTCCGGCACCCACACCAGCGTGGAGTAGTTGTCGGTCGGACGCGTGCTCACATTCGGATCGATCTCGAACCGGATGTTCGGCATGTTCTCCGCGCCGCCGTAGCTGACGTTCTCGCCGGTCTGGAAGACGCGGAACCCGACCTTCTTCAGGCCCAGCACCGGATCGCCGAAGAAGTCGACCTCGTTGCCGAAATCGGCCTTCTCACTCGGAGGAGTCAGCGAGGTGGAGTCGTCCGCCACCTCGATTCCCAGGCTGCCCCGTCCGTAGGGCGGCCTGGCGGAGGGTCCCTGCACGCCGAACGAGCCGAACGGACCGTTCCTCAGAGCGGCGACGGGAGAGCCGATCGTGTTACGGGTGATCACGCCCCAGTGTTCTGAGCGCGACCGATTTCCGTCTGCGGCAGCAGACGCCGATCCTGGGACGGTCGAGGCGACGATCGCGGCCAGCGCTGCAACCACAAGCGCCTTTGTCCGACTCACGCCAAAGCGAGCGTTCACACTCACTCCTTCCGAGCAGTTGAAGGTCCAAACACACGCCGACACCCGGCCGACGCGACGCACGCCACCGTATCTGACCCTCAGTAGCCACAGCAGCCGCGACATACTCACACATATGGGATTATTTAACCCTCCAACGCACCGACCAGCCCGAAGACATATCACTCTCAGTGCCGAAACGCACGCTGCACACAGAGGAAAAAGACACCCCGCCAAACCACCCCAGCCCGCCACCCCGGACGGCCACCTCTTCCGCGCGCCCCGCGGCGAACGCGTCCGCTCCACCAAGTACCGCGAGATCTACAAAGAGACCCGCGAACAGACATTCACACCCAAGGACCCCAAGACGCCGCTCGCAGAGGTCCCGTACTCACCCCGTCACGCCGGAATCACCTTCTGGATCAAGGCAGGAGTCGAACCCGCCGAAGTAGCGACGACTACCCCTCTACGCCTCATCTTCTTCTTCCAGACCGAAGCTCTCCGGCAGGTCCCTCATAGCGGCGCGCACGTCAGGTCGTGACTCATGCTCCGCCACTTCCCGGAAAAGTGCCGCCAGTCTCACGCGGTCGACCGTTGGTAGTTGATCGAACACGTGGGCAAGATCCTCAAACCACCCGGTGGCAAGGTCGGGGTCCACTTCTTCGTCACTCGTCAAGAACTCATTCTCGCCGAAAACCACCCGGAGGTCGCCTCAGGCTGGACCGACCACGGCACCCCGTACGACAAACGCGGCCTCAAACGCCGCGCCCGCAAGACCACCCGTCCCGTACCGATCCCGCCGACGCTCGTCCAACTCCTCCGAGAACACAAGGAGCGCTACGGCCTGGCCCCTGACGGCCGCCTCTTCCGCGCGGCCCGCGGCGGACGCGTCCGATCCACCGAGTACTGCGAGATCTGGAAAGAGGCCCGCGAACAGGCACTCACACTAGAAGACGCCAAGACGCCGCTCGCAGAGGTCCCGTACTCACTGCGGCACGCCGGAATCTCCCTCTGGATCAAGGCCGGAGTCGAGCCCCCCGAAGTAGCCCGCCGCGCCGGCCACAGCCTGGCCGTGATGTACAAGGTCTACGCCAAGATCCTCCGAGGCCGCCAGAACCACGCCAACCAGCTCATCGCGGCAGCCCTCCTGGAGGGGGGCGAAGTCTCTCCCAAGTCTCCGTAACATCCGTTACCCGCTCCCTCTGGTGCTCTTCTGGTGCGCCAGATGGAGCGGGTGCCTGCAGTACGGGAACGCTCGACACCGCTCCGATTACACCCCATGCACCAGTTGGCAGGCTTACAGCGGCTAACACAATGAGGTCGATTGCGCCTGGCGGCCGTGTCCGGTCTGGGAGTTTGGGCGTTGGGCTGGTCGTGGGAGCCTCGCCGTGGATCGTGTCGGATGAGCTGTGGGAGTGGATCGAGCCGCTGCTCCGAAGAAGGAGCGGCGGTTCCGGTATCCGGGCCGCAAGCCGGTACCGGACCGTGAGGTGCCGTGCGGGATCCTGTTCGTGCTCCATACCGGTATCCAGTGGGAACACCTGCCGCAGGAACTCGGGTTCGGGTCGGGGATGACGTGCTGGAGACGGCTGCGGGACTGGAACGAGGCCGGAGTGTGGCAGCGTCTCTACGAGGTGCTGCTCGCGGAGCTGAACGCGGCCGCCCGACTGGACCGGTCCAGAGCCGTGGTCAATTCTTCGCACGTCAGGGCGTTGAAAGGGGGCGCCACACCGGCCCCTCGTCGGTCGACCGGGGCCGGCCGGGCTCGAAGCACCGCCTGATCACCGACGGCCACGGCACACCACTGGCCATCATCCTCACCGGCGGCAACCGCAACGACGTGACCCAGCTCCTGCCGCTGATCGACGCCGTCCCCGGAATCAGAGGCCGACGCGGCCGTCCCCGCCAGCAGGCCCGACTCACTTTTCGCCGACTGCAGCTACGACCACGACATCTACCGCGACCAGGTCCGCGCCCGCCGCATCGTGCCGGCCATCGCCCGCCGTGGCACCCGGCACGGCACCGGCCTGGGCACCTACCGCTGGGTCGTAGAACGCACCTTCGCCTGGCTCCACGGCTTCAAACGACTCCGCATCCGCTGGGAACGCCGAGCCGACATCCACGAAGGCTTCCTCAAACTCGCCTGCTGCCTCATCACCCTGCGACAGATCAACTCATTGTGTTAGTCGTTGTTAGGGCTTGCCGGAAAACAACTTGCGTGTTCTGGCTCTTGACACCCCAGCGCAGTCAGGGTGTTCGAGAGCAAGTTGTTTACCGGCACGCCCTTACAGCGCGGCCCATTGCGCACGACTGGTCCGCTCACGCCGGACCCGTGTTGCAGATTAATCGGCCAGGCGCTCGATTTTATCCAAGAGAGCAATCATTTCAGGGTGAATTTCACCTGCCTTGGCATATTTGGCGATTGTGTCGAATGCGACGGATTTATATCCGCGATTCTGCAGCTCCCTATTCACAGCGGCCATGACTTCCTTGGGTGGGCAAATTGAATAGCGAAAGTCACTCCTCTTCCATTTTTCGGCTAGCTCATTCAAGCCGTCCTCGTTAATGGTAGCCACACTTCTACCTGATGGTCTTTCGGTGACCACCTTCTCCGCTAGAAGTCGCGATGTGACCTTGTTCTGCATTCCAATCATTACATCGTCAATCATTCCCTCCACTTCACCGACTGGGCACTGGGTGAGACGAGCGATAGTTTCCGGAATTATGAGGTAACTTTCAAGCTCCTTCTTCCTCCACACATGAGCATGTACATCGACGTTGTCAAAGCGCTTGATTACTTCCTCGACCTGTGCATCTGTGCGGTAGTCGCGATCCAGTAGCACAAGCGCCTTGACCGTGTTTCCAAGGAATTCCCTGAGGAACCAACCGAATGCCTCGGCATGCTCCCATCTAGAATAACCGCTCATGGGCACAACGGCCAGTGAAATATCCTCCGAAATTTTGCCCAACCCCAGCGTTCTTGAAATGCGCTTGAGAGTTCGAATATCTTTGCCTTCAACGAAAATCACGCCATGGGCACGCAGAGCTTTCGCCATCGCCAAATTAAAGGAGCTTCCGAGTGCAGCATTCAAGCCGTCGAGATTTGATTCTTTGGGGGCCCTCACTGCTCTACGTCGCGTCTTATCTACCCAAACAATGGATTCAGGCTCGGCCTCGGTGAGGACCTCGGTCGAGTGAGTCGCCAAGACGATCTGGGTATCCAGAGCTTCGAGCAAGCGGACTAGACGTCTTTGTAGATCTGCGTGAAGGAACACCTCCGGCTCGTCAAGCACGAGTGTAGGCAAACTCCGGGAGCGGTAGAGATGAAGCAGGAGTTGTAGCCAAATCTGTACACCATCGCCAGCCCATACAATCTCTTTTTCGGAGGTATTACCTGCCTCCGTAAAGAAGACATCAATGCTCGACGTGTCATATCGCGTTGCAGGCTTCCTCAAATTAATACCCGCCAGCCAAGGCGAGGCGAACTCAATAAACTCATCCCATTCTCCCGCCTGATCGAGCATTCTTAGTTGATTTCTGAAATGTCGGCTACTGAGGCGTGTTGAAAGATTTTTTCGGACTGTTTCCGCTTCCAGAATTGCCTCTTCGTGCTCAAGCGGAGAGAGCGTAGGGATTACACCGATTGTCGAGAAGTTCGCTTTGACGGGTGCAACCGTCCTCGGTGGGCTCCCGTTCACTTCAAGAAGATAGAAAAAGGGATTAGGTTCGTCCTCGTAGGGGCGTCGCTCAGGCCAGACAATCCGCATTTTGCAGCCATTTTTCCATGACAACTCCATGCTCGTCTCATCGTCACGAAAATTATGCCGCACGCTCTCATTCAGGGCGGCAAAATCACGCGTTGGCACTGGGTAAGAAAGATAGTAAGAGCCCGCATGTTGTTCGGTTGCGTTGGGGCGATTTCTTTTTGCGACTCTTAGGCATGTTTCCGCAAGTCGGAGTGCAGTCAGGATGGTGCTCTTTCCGGCACTGTTGGGACCTACCAGAAGTGATGATCCTTTAAACGTCATTGTGAAATTCGCGAAGGCCTTGAAGTTCGTGAACTTAATCTCTTTGATCAACGTCCCCCCTAGAGCTGCTGTTGCCAGGACCCTCAAGTCCTGTTTACCACTGAACCTCGAAGGCTTTCTATCCATTTGGTTTATATGGAGGATCCTTGTAATATTGATACTTTTCGTGCCTGCACCAGACTGTCGGCGCTGAGCGGGTTTGGCCGGCGTCCTGCCCCCGGTTTGGAGTCGAAGATGATCAGGGGACGTATGTTGGCTGGCAACTCGGGCAGGCTGTGATGCTGCCCGGAATTTGAACGAGGAACCGACCGCCCCAGCCACGAAGTCACCCCTTCCCTCATCAACCGCTGATCGCTGTTCGCTCGCGTGGGCGCCGACCGAGCTGCGGCGGGGCAGAGTCAGGAGCGTAGGCCCGACCGGGGCCGTGCCGCGCGGCGAACGGAGCGAGCCGCCCTTGAAACCGTGAGGAAGGTTGTAACTCGTGGGCCCGGTTGGTGGCCCGTTGGAGCACCTGGTGATCGTCCATCGCTTCAGCAGCGTGGTCGATCACGGAATTCTGGGGGACGGCTGGGGGACGAACGCTGATCCAGAACGGTCCACAGGCGAGAAACAGTGAGACAGGCTCAACACGGAAGGGGTGTCCCTCAGTCGGAGACACCCCTTCTGACCTGCACCTACATTGACCAGTGCGGTGGGTGTGGGATTTGAACCCACGGTGACATCACTGCCACGACGGTTTTCAAGACCGTTCCCTTAGGCCGCTCGGGCAACCCACCCGCGCCCCGTCCACCAGGGGCGGAGCGCCTACAGCCTACCGGCTGCCGGATCTCGCCGTGTCGCACTGGCCAGAGGATGGCCACGCTCCACGGATCTCACGTGCGAGTCTCACTGTCACGCCGAGCCGAGGGCAACAGAAGGTCCCGCTCGGGGTGGTTGTCACCGGTGACCTTCCCCTGCACTCCGAGATCCACCCGGGCAGCCTCATGGAACTGGTTGATCTCCCGGAAGACGACGCGATTGCGCTCGCGCCACTCCTCCAGGGACCCGGCAGTCTTCCCGGTCGCCTGCCAGTCGACGGCGAGGGCGGCTGCGTTCAACTCGTGTGCGGCTTCGACCACTTCGTCCCCGCCGAGCAACATGATCTGCTCGAACGACCGCCCGCGATGACGCTCGGCCTCAGCCAGCTCGCCAGCCATCTCCGCCTCGGAGTGCTCACTCCGCCGAAGCCCTTCCTTGTGCTCGTAGAGCTGCACAGCAAGGAAGATCCCCGCCCGGACCCGGTCGACGTAGCCGCTGTAGGCATCGAGCTTCCGATCGTCCCAGCGAGTCAACAGCTCCCGTCGATGCCGGCTCCGCTCCATCACGTAGTTGGTCAGATGCGTCGTCAACGCACCCAACAACACAGCAGCGACGGTCACAAGCTGCTCGCCGGTCCCCAACCCATCCCCCAGCGCCGAAGTCCTCTACATCTCTAGAGGATCTTACGAGCCGGGGCACTGGCGGGACAGAAAGGCCCCCTCAAGCGCACGCCGGGCCAAGCCGCGTCGATAACAATGGGACCCGCGGACGCAGAATGCGGGGTTCCTCGGTCGGGCTTATTGATCACGCCAGGGGACCCTCCACAACTCCGATGCCGCCGCGAAGGGCTGGGAGAACCATCCCCGCAGGGTGCGGGGAGGAGGCCCGGCGCGCGATTGTCGGCATCCTCGACCAGGGACCATCCCCGCGGGTGCGGGGAGCAGTGTTCCGGGAAGCACCGAAGCGCTCCATCAGTGGGACCATCCCCGCGGGCGCGGGGAGCAGTGGACCGACGCCGACCGCCAGGCGGTCCGCGCGGGACCATCCCCGCGGGCGCGGGGAGCAGACCACGGGGCGCCTTTTCTGGACCACGGTGGAGGGACCATCCCCGCGGGCGCGGGGAGCAGCCGCCGTTGTAGGCCGCGCTGATGGTGCCAGGTGGACCATCCCCGCGGGCGCGGGGAGCAGAGGTGGGGGCATGCTGAACAGGTGCTGGAGTGGGGACCATCCCCGCGGGCGCGGGGAGCAGGGTGTTGTCCATCAGCGGCCGTAGGTCGGCTGGGGACCATCCCCGCGGGCGCGGGGAGCAGTACCGGACCTTTCCGCCTTTCAACACGATCTTCGGACCATCCCCGCGGGCGCGGGGAGCAGCTCCACGGGTTCCCGGGGTCGGACAACCCGTGGGGACCATCCCCGCGGGCGCGGGGAGCAGTTCGCCAGCATGGTCGGGCTGGGCAACACCCCGGGACCATCCCCGCGGGCGCGGGGAGCAGCCGAAAGCCCCACCCGGGGGTTGTCTCCACAAGGGACCATCCCCGCGGGCGCGGGGAGCAGTCCTGCCGGTCGTCGTGGCGCGCGACTGCCGCGGGACCATCCCCGCGGGCGCGGGGAGCAGTCCGCGAGGGTGCGTACGGCGTGGCCTATGGCGGGACCATCCCCGCGGGCGCGGGGAGCAGCGGACGGGACCGTCCCGGGCCAGCCCAACGGAGGGACCATCCCCGCGGGCGCGGGGAGCAGACTTTCTGACCTGGGGGTTTATCCCGGGTGGCGTTGGATTTCGAGCACTTTCACCGATTCCGGCATTCGGCGTGAAGCGACCATTGGTGACCCTCAACTCCTGCCGAAGCGACGGCGTCTGGACGCGTTGCTCCAGCCGGGTTTCGGGCCGCTGGCCGGCGGCCGAGGGTTGTTGTTCGGGCGGCGGATCAAGGTCAGGCCCTCGTGGTCCGTGGGGTGCCAGGCATGGTCGTGGGTGCGGAAGGTGAAGCCCTGTTCGTTGTTCGTGGTGTGGGCGAGCAGGGCGCGGCCTTGGCCCGCGTACTGCCGGACCTCGTCCCAGAGGACGTCGCGGATTCTCGCGGACGGGTTGCCGATGAACACGTCGGCGGAGATCTCAAGCAGCCAGCGTGTGAGGAATCCGCGCAAGCCCGCTGGGCAGTTGGTGAGGACGATCACGGTCACCAGATCACCGCCTCGTCCGCGTCTCCGTAGTTCCGTCCGGCGGCGACCTCTCGGTCACCATCGGTTTGGAGAACCACCCGGTCCGCCCCACCGAGCGGGTCGCCGTCCCCCTCCGCGCCATTCGGCAGCAGAAGTTGTTTGATGTCGTCGACGCAGCGGTTCAGCAGGCCGGTTTCGTTGATGCGGTCACGCAAGGCGCGACGGGTTCGGGGACCGACGTCTTCCTCGCCCTCGGCCGCGATGTCGAAGGCCAGGGGAATACCGATCTCGGTCTTGTAGAGGTCGGCGATGTCCAGGACGAAGGACAGTTCGTGCCCGGAGTGGACGAAACCGAGACCCGGGCTGCAGCCAAGAGAAGCGACCACGGCGTGGGCGATGCCGTACATGCACTGGGCGGCGGCGGTGATGGCCTGGTTGACCGGGTCGCCGCTCGTAAAGTCGCCGGGGGTGTATTTGCGGCCATGCCAAGGGACACCGGTACGGGCTGCCTGGTCGCGGTAACAGCGCCTGACCCGGGTGCCTTCCCTGCCGAGAAGCTCGTGGCGGGTGAGTCCGGCCGGGTCTTCGTCGGGGAAGCGGAGCCGGTACATGGCTCGTGCGACGGCGACGCGAGTACGACGGTTCGCCCACTGGAGGGCCTGGGCCTCGACCAGGGCGGCGGACCGGGACAGGGCGCGTCCGCCCGCGTAATAACGCACGCCGTGCTCACCCACCCAGACGACGCCGGCCCCGGTCTCGCCCAGGACGCTCATGGCCTGGTGGGTGATGCGCGTGCCGGGGCCCAGGAGGAGAGTGCCGATGGTGGCCGACGGGATATGGGTCGTGCCGTCGGCGTCCTCGGCCGTGATGGCGTTCGCGTCCCGGTGTACGGTGCAGCGCTCCAGGTAGATGAACGAGAGGCGCTCGCTGGTTCGGGTGAGGTGGCGTGGGGTGAGCGCGGTGCGCTTGCCGACTGTCGTCATCGGTTCATCCGCCAGTGGTGGGGAGCGGTGCGAGCGTCATCAGTCCGCAGCCGTACGCCTTGGCTTTCCCGAGCCCCTGGATGAGCGTGCGGCGCATCACTTCGGGATCGGTGACTTCGAGATGCCCGTCAAAGGTCACGGTCACCACCTTCACCTGATGCCGCTTCCGGTCCGCCTCCCCGGACTTGGCGAAAGACAGCGAGCGTGGGTCGCGAACGGTCAGTTGATACCGGTCACCATGGTGCTCGTACTTCTGATACGTCGTACCGCCCGGCAGCAGTCGCTTGCCTTCGGGCTTCTCCACGATCCGGAAGCCCGCGTTCTCCTGGCGTTCGAGGAGCCACCCCATCTGGTGGACAGGGGTGCGGTGCGCGGTCCGTTTGGTCGGCTCACCGTCCTTGCGGCGGATGTGGTGCACCGGGTTCGCGGTGAGGCGGAAGGCCCATGTCCGGCCGGGAGTGAGGCGCTGAAGAAACGGAGCGTACGGTCGGCTCTGCCAGCCGGGCGTAGCCGGGTCCAGGGACGCCGCCGGCCAGCCCGCCTGCTCGACAAGGTGGGTGAGATCGGGGCGGTCGGGGCTGACGACGTACAGGAAGACCTCGGCTCGGGCATTGTGGTCAAGCCGCCACAGCACCCGTTGAGTGGTGGGTTCCGTCGGCAGCAAGCCGGGGAACGAGGCCATGACGGCGGCGTGGAGCGACTGGGGGGAGGAGAGCAGTCGACGGGCTCCCGGGCGCGCGGTGTTCACGCGGAAACGGGTCAGATACATCAGTGGGTCTCTTCTTCCGGAAGGCTGTCTTCCAGCGCGTCGAACGGGTCGTGCGGCGGCACGGTGCGGGCAGGAGAGGCGGAACGCACCGAAAGGGCCGCCGGGTTGGGTACCTCCACCGTCGTACTGACCACGGTGCGCAGACCGTGCCGACGGTGCTCGGCGGCGAAACTGAGCGGCTGATCCCGGAGTACATCTCCGTCGCGTGCGCCGTCGTCGGCGTCCCGGAGCATCACCAGGGGCACCATGGCCTCTCGGCGGCGAAGCTTCTGATACCAGGGAGACGCCTGCCAGGTCTCCGCCCGCAGCACCTGGTCGAGGTCGGTGTCGTGATGAACGTCAAGGTCGACGGGACGGGCCGGCGGGCAGGACCGTCGGCCCAGGTAGGGCGGGTAGACAGGAGACCGCAGCGCCCTGTGCAGCGAGCCGATGAGCGTACCGTCACCCTCGACTGCGGCGACAAAGACCGCGTCGGCCAGGTAGAAGCGTTCGGAGAGCGGCATGGACTTGCCTGTGACCGGGTGATGGGCGGTCTGGAAGTCCCTCACCCGCGTGCCCGGCTGATCGATGCGGACACCGAAGCGCAGGGCGCTCAGCCGCGCCAGCCCGTCGTCGTCACCGCGCTCGATGCCCACCGCCGCGGCCAGCAGGCCGATCACCCCGCTCTTCGTCGGTGCGGACTCCGTGGTCCGGCGGACGAAGCGGGACGAGGCCCCCCAAGCCTGCAGGGGGCCCGCCATACGGAGCGTGAGCACACTCGTCATGCCTGCTTCTCCAGGCGACCGGCAACCTCCTGGCCGACCGACTTCACCAGCCCGGACAGACTCGACACCACAGCGCCGACACCGTTCAGCTCCTCGGTGTGCGCGCCGACACGCAGCACCCAGGAGACGGTGGACTCTTCGTCCCCGTAGACCGCCTCGACCTCCGGGATGTACTTCGCCAGACGCGCGGCGGCCCCCTTCATGTACCCGCCGCCCTGCCCGGCCGAGCCCGACTCCTCTCCGGCGGAGACCGGCTCCTCGAAAGCCGAGACGAAACTGATGGGCCGGGTGGTACGCAGCTTGACGACGACCGCGTCGGGAAGGGTGTGATGGCCAAAGGTATTGATCTTGCCCTTGGGCAGTGAGGCGATGAAGCCGTGCAGGAACGCCTCGACGGCGCGGCGCACCGGATCGGTGCGCGGTTCGTCGTCGCGCAGCCCCTCGCCCAGGTTGGCCGCGAGCTGATGGACTCCCAGCGCGGCGTAGCGGTAGAGGGTGGCTGAGTTGAAGTCGACGTTGCCGATCATTCCGGCGCCGGGTTCCGCGTCGGTGTTCCGGTCGTCGACGGCGGTGTAGTAGTCGGATTCGTTATCGACGCGGTGGACGCTGATGGCGTGGGCGACCTGGACGGCGGCGTCGACGTTGATGTCGGCGGAGTCGGCGACCATACGGCCGAACAGGGCGATGTCCACGGAGTGGCGGGTGTCGGCGATCTGCTTTGCGCGCGCCTTGTTGCCCTTCTCCTTGTCCTTGAAAAATGCCTTGATGTCGGCCGCACCCTCGACGGCGAGCGCGGCCAGGCCGTCAAGCTGCCGAGCGCTGAGGAACATCAGATACTTGGACTCGGGCGCGGGTTCGTCGTCACCGTCCTTGGCGGCGTTGGCCTTGCGCGTGGGCACCTCGATCTTCGAGCCGGTGGCTTCGTGGATCACTTCGGCCGCCAGTCGGAGAGCGGCTGGGCCCTTCAGTGATTCGTCGAGGTCGGCGATGCGGTCGGCGAGGACCTCGGCGACCTTCTTCGTACGCACGCCGAGCTCGCTCGGGTCCAGCAGATGCTCGTCGCCGAAGTATTCACGCGTCGCCCGCTTCCACGCCTGGCTGGAGACCCGGGCGCGGGGCACCCCGCCGTAGACGGCTGACTTCGGAGCCCCCGTGTCGTCACGGTTGAGATTGCTCGGCGGGACGGTCTGCAGGGCGTGTACGTCGAGGAAGAGGCGGTTCACAAGGCGTCCTTGTCGATGGTGTCTGCGGAAAGTACGGGCTGGTCGGAGGCTGCCGCCGACGGCCCGTCTCCGGTGTCTTCGTCATCCGGGCGGTAGGCGTGAAACGACCGTCCCCAGGCGCGGCGCACGGGATCACGACCACCCGTCTCCTGCCACTGGTAGAGCTGCTCGGCGAGCAGGGCGTAGTCGAGGGCGATGTCCTCGCGGCGGAGCAGGAGGACGATGTCCCGCAGGCGTGAGGCGAGCGCGGGCAGATCCGGGGCGTTGCCGGCGCGGACGAGACGCTTGAGGACGGGCTCCTCGATGTCGCCCGGCGTCATCAACTCTCGTACGGCGGCGCCGAGGCCGGTGGGTGATTTCCGGCTGTCGGACCGGTGCATGCCGGTTCCCCGCGACTGCTGATGCAGGGCCCACAGGGTCAGGGCCACGTGTACGGAGTCCTCGGCGCGGATGAGTTCGTCCTCGCGCAGTGGCCGCCCGCCGTCCTGCGGGCGTTCGTGCAGTGGGCGGGTGTCAACCAGGTTCCACAGGTCGGGCACGCAGAGGGCTTCCTTGCCCGCGCCGCGCCGCAGCCTGGCCAGCGCTGCGACGGCGTGGGACTCGTCCTTCAGATAGCCCCTCTGGAACCGCCCGACGATCTCGCCGGTGAGCAGTCCGACCCGCTTCGGGACAGTGGACGGGGCGGCGGTGGTCATACGGGCACCTCGGCGGCGGAGTCGGATCGGGATGCGGAGTCGTCACCTGGGGACGAGCCGTCGGAGAACGCCTGGCCGAGAACCTTGCCGAGCCGGGCGCGGAACCACTTTTCGGCGAGGGCGGAGTTGAGCCACTCGCTGCCCTTCTTCACCGCCACGGTCCTGCCTTCCCACGCCGCATCGCCCGCGTCGGCCAGGACCCGCTCCCCGAGCTGTCTGACGTGGCGGTACACGTTCTGCTGCCAGATCCTGCGCTGCTCGTAGGGATCTTCGTCTTCGGTGAGACCCCTCAGCCAAAGACGGTACGGGCCGTCCAAGGCCGCGAAACCGAGTGCGCGGGCAGTGCTCCGGGCGGAATCGGTCTCGGTACCGGACGCGCGGGCCAGGTCGGAGGCGAGGTCACCGAGAGCGATAACGGCGTCGTCGGCATCTCTGACCGCGTCAATGGCTTGCTGCGCATATACACGGTCCTGCCGGTGCAGAAGCACCAGAGCCATGGAGAGATGGTCCTCAACGGTCTCGTCGATCACCGACTGCTGGGTGCCATACACCGCGCCGACGACGCACGCCCTGATGAGGAAGCCGCGTGGCAGTTCCCCCTCGCCCACCAGCCGGGAGACCCATTCGATGACGCCCGGCCTCAGCTCGGGAGCGGCATCCGAACCCTGCGGCGACCGGGTCCGGTCGGCGATCAGGGACGCGAGTCCACGCCAGGCCGAACGGGCCGGATCATGCTCGCGCGGGAGATAGACGACACCTTCGCGGCGCTTCTTCTCCTGCGCCGGACTGCGCCGCCATGCGGTCATGGGCTCCCGGGTGTGCATATTGTGCGGGGCCAGCGGGTCGCCGTAGCCGAGTACGACCCCGTACGCGCCATCGGCATCGAAGTGCAGCCGCAGGCGGCGGCTCTGCCAGGTGTACAGGTCCCGCAGGCCCGAGGGCTGCCGGCCGACCGCGCCGGGGCCGTCCGGCTCGCGCCGCCAGGCCGGGCGGTCGTCGTCGGTCCACCGCAGGCCGGTGGTGTCGCCGGCGATGAGGTTGAGGAGCAGAGTCTCCCGCAGGTTCTTGCCTTCGACGTATACCCCGCCGAGCGTGCCGGCCCATCCGACACCCAGCGGATATACCTTGCCGCCTTTGACCCGGGGGTCACCGTCAACGCCGGTCTTGATGCCCGAGGTGTCGTACCCGTGTGCGTGGACGATCCAGCGAGCGGCCTCGGCGAAGCCCAGTCTGTCGACGGTCGGCATCCGGGCGGTGAAGAACGGCTCGCCATTGGGGACATCGGCGACGATCCGGCTCAGGGAGAACACTTCGTCCCGTGTCGTGCGCAAACCTGGGACCTGAAAGAACGGCGCCGAAGGGTGTAACAGGTCGAAGCGGTCACGGTGGATGTCGAGGTACGCGGAGACCGGCGCGAAGCAGTCCTCGTCGTTCCACAGGTCCGCCCAGTGGTCGATGTCCTTCGGTCCGTCGAGGGCGTCGTGTGCGAGGGCGAGCAGCAGGCGCAGGAGAGCGAATCGCTGTGTGGGCAGTCCTGCGGCGATACGGCGCAGATCACTGGCCTGTTCAAAGATCTCGCGCAGTGAGAGCTCGTCCTCGGTGCCGCCCAGCCGCTGGACAGGCACCCATGGCCGTACGGTCAGGTCGAACGACAGCGAAAGCGATAACTCGCCGCTCACCGTCGTCTCTTCGTTTGTCTCAGTCATCCGTCATCGTCACCTCAAGGCCGTCGGTCTTGCTGTACTTGAGCAGAAAGCCTGCCAGGCGGGTCTGCCAATCGGCGTCGAGCGCGAGAATCAACTGGCCGGCAAGCCAGTGGCTGTCCTTGGTCTGCCAGGCGGGTACGTACAGCTCTTCGAGTTCCGCGATCGCCCGGTCCATCACCTCGGCATACGAGAACTGGATGGGCAGACGGAGGCCGCATCCGGCAGCGGCCCGAGCTGCCTGCGGCGAAGGAGGACGGTCCTCCGGCAGTTCCAGCCCGCCGCGCCGCCCGCTCAGCCAAGGCACCGTGGCGAGCGCGCCGTCGGACCGGCGCTGGACGACGATGACCTCCAGGCTCTCCTTGCTGTCCCGTACCTGGGCCCGCCCTGCGCGGGTGTCATCCGCGTCGCCGACGCCTGCCGCGATCCAGCCAATGATCGGGCGGCCCGCGCGGCCCACGGAGTCGAGCCGGAAACGGCCGGCCCGCTCTGCTTGGTCCGTCCGGTGCTTTTCGTGCCGTTCCAGCGCCGTGGCCATGGCGTCGGCCCAGTTCCCGGGACCGACGGGTCCATCCGCGTAGGCGCCCTGAACGAGCGGGCTGATGTCCTGAGGCAGCCGTACGGGCATGCCTGGACCGGTCCGGGTGGCGATACCGGTGCCGGTGCCGCTGCCGGTCCGAGTGCCGTTGTCGGCCGCGGTGTCGGCCGTCGCAGCGGTCAGGTGCGGAAGCAGCACGGCCGCGCTTCGCAGCAGCGCGTACGCGCCGTACACCGCGACGGAGCCCCGCACGGGCACGGGCACATCGCCGCTCCAGTCGACGCCGGTGATCAGACAGCGGGCCGTACGCAACCGCTCGGGCCGGTCGGCCTGGCCCACGCCTCGCTGATGTCGGTGGAGCCGTCCCATCCGCTGAAGCATGAGGTCGACCGGGCAGAGGTCGGTCACGAGCAAATCGAAATCAACGTCGAGGGATTGCTCGGCGACCTGGCTGGCGACAACGATGTGCCGGCCGACCGGGCGCCGGTCCCCGGCTTTTCCGGGCGGACCGAAGCGGGCCAGCAGATCGGCGTCCTTCGCCGCACGGTCCAGGTCGAGGAAGGACGAATGCGCCACGGTCACGTGTTCGTCGCCGAAGCGCTCCCGCAGCACCTTGGCGGTGTCGAGGACCCGCTTGACCGTGTTCCGCACGACCAGCGCGCAACCGCCGCCATCGAGTTCGGTGGCGAGCCGCTCGGCCAGCACGCCCAGGTCGTCACCGAGCGTTTCGACCTGGACCTCCGCGCCACGGGCAGAGGCATCCGGTTGTTCCATGACAGGTGCGTGTCCCGGGGCCACGGCGGTCAGCAGGGGATAGGCCTCGGCGCGCGCCACGTCCTCGAACTCCTCCGCCCCCTTCGCCGCGGCACCCGCCGAACCGGGGGCGGCATCCGCGTACGCCTCGGCGAGCTGTCTGCGCCGGGCCGCAGGAAGCGTCGCGGAGAGCACCACAACAGGCACCCGGTAGGCACCCAGCCACGACAGAACCCGGTCCAGATAGACGCTCATGTACGTGTCGTAGGCGTGCGCCTCGTCGATGATGACGACCTTGCCGGCCACCGCGAGATGGCGAAGCGCGAGGTGACGGCTCTTGAGACCGGCGAACAGCAATTGGTCCACGGTGCCCGCGACGAACGACGAGAGCATCGCCTTCTTGCGTCCGCGGAGCCACACGTGCGCGACCAGTTCGGCCGGAGCGGACCGCTTCTCGTCAGCGGGCCGCGAGAGCTGGGTATCCGCGTCCGAGTCGACGGCCGCGATCGGCTGCCTGCTCACACGCATGAGATCGGCGTAATCCTCGTTGAGGGCGGCCTTGGAGTGCGCCAACAGGACCGAGAGCCGCGCGCCTTCTTGGGCCGGAAGCCGTTCCAGCCAGTCCAGCAGACGAGGAAACATCGCATTGCCGGTGGCCATGGTCGGCAGCGCGAAGAAAACTCCGCCTGCGCCCGATCGGGCCGCGAAGATCTCTGCCACAGCGAGCGCGGCCTCCGTCTTCCCTTCCCCCATCGGCGCCTCGATCACCATCAGCCCCGGCACGGGCATCGCACGTGCGAGACGGACCGCCGCCTCCTGGACCGGCCTGACCTTGGCACCCGGCGGAAGGTCGAACCGTGAAGCGAAGAGTTCCTGCGCGTCCTCGGGCGGCTCGTCCGGCTGCCACGGCGGCGGCAGGCTCAGCCCGCGCCAGGCGGCTGCGACGCGTTCTTCGCCGGTACGGGTCTCCTGCGGGAAGTACGGGAAGAGATCGGGATTGCTGGCGATCCAGTCGGAGACGATCACCAGAGCCGTGAGCAGTACCTGCACCGGCTGGGGCAGCTTAACGGTCCGCCATGCGTCGAGCCGCTGCCGTACCTCGTACTCGTCGGCGCATGCGTCGAGCAGTTCGTACTGCACCCGCTGCCACGCTGCCCGGCTCGCGCCAGGTGTGCGTAACAGGTGCGGACGGTCGTTCAGTTCCTTGAGCTGTGTGTAATCCGGCGGCACCCCGTGGTGGCCACCCGGAACGACGGCGAACTGAGCGGACTGCTTCACCGTCCACCCATGATGCTCTTCGAGCCACTCCCCCAGCAGTACCTGACCGGCGAGACCGTGGGGCGCGATCCTGCGCTCCGGTCCGAACTGACGGAGGGTCTTCATCTCAAGCCCTTCCGCTCGCATCCGGTCGGCCAACGCGTCGACCTGGCAGGCGAAGGCCGGGGTCGCCTTACCGATGTCATGCACCGCAGCGAGCCACACCACGAGTCGCCGGGCGTCATCGACCCCGCCCGGCAGCACCTCGGCCACCAGTCCCCGCACGCCTATGGGCAACCAGCGATCCCACAACAGCCCCGCCACAGCGGCGCTGTCCTCCATGTGCCGCCACAGCGGCAGCCAGCCCTCAGTATCCCGATCATGCTTGGCCCACACGGTCCGCACGGCCCCTGTGAGCCGGTTTCCGAGCCTCGGTCGGGGCTTCGTTCCAGCGGTCATGAACTGATGAATACACGCAAATCAGCGGTCACCGTGCGCATATGGGGAAATCATCCCGTGGGTGCGAGGAGCAGGAGGCGATCCAGATCGACATCGCCAAGTCCGGGGGACCATCCTCGCAGGTGCGGGGAGCAGGTCGAAGGCGTCGTATCTGAGCTGGGGGTTGACGGGACCATCCCCGCGGGTGCGGGGAGCAGTTTCGGGGTCTCCGGCCCGTGGTGGGCGGGGTGAGACATCCCCGCGGGTGCGGGGAGCAGGACCCCTCTACCTCCGCCGGGGCCTGGTCCTGGGGACCATCCCCGCGGGTGCGGGGAGCAGCCGTCGGCAGCCAGCACTTCGTCCCCATCCGCAGGACCATCCCCGCAGGTGCGGGGAGCGGTCGGCCAGCCATTCGAGGCGGGCCCATTCGTAGGGACCATCCCCGCGGGTGCGGGGAGCGGCTGCCCTCGGAGCGGCCCCGGTTCTACGCCGAGGGACCATCCCCGCGGGTGCGGGGAGCGGCAGCGCGCCACCGGGGTCGCCCACATCTGCGAGGGACCATCCCCGCGGGTGCGGGGAGCGGACCGACAGCATCACGTGCGCCGTGGGGGCGGTGGGACCATCCCCGCGGGTGCGGGGAGCGGCTCAAGCGCGCCAAGCCGCGCGAGAAGTCCGTGGGACCATCCCCGCGGGTGCGGGGAGCAGAGCCCTTCCGGAGCTGGCTGCGTGACTGGAGTGGGACCATCCCCGCGGGTGCGGGGAGCAGGAGCTGGCCCGGCGGATGGAGTGGCGAGTCGAGGGACCATCCCCGCGGGTGCGGGGAGCAGGCACGAGCACGAATCGAACGCAGGAGACGGTTGGGACCATCCCCGCGGGTGCGGGGAGCAGGCTTGGCTGCGGTTGCCGTGCAACTTGCGGTAGGGACCATCCCCGCGGGTGCGGGGAGCAGCCGAACGTCCCGGACCTGGTGCCGGACACCAGGGGACCATCCCCGCGGGTGCGGGGAGCAGATCTCGTCATGCAGCCAGGATGGCGGGGCATCGGGACCATCCCCGCGGGTGCGGGGAGCAGTGGCCGTCCGCCTTGCCGAGATCGGCGGGGACGGGACCATCCCCGCGGGTGCGGGGAGCAGTCATTCCGGCCGATCTCCCGGCCGATCGCCCTGGGACCATCCCCGCGGGTGCGGGGAGCAGGCGACCAGGTCGCCCACGTCCCGGGGGATCGCGGGACCATCCCCGCGGGTGCGGGGAGCAGTGCATGCGCGGGAGGTGACCCGCGCCGGGGCTGGGACCATCCCCGCGGGTGCGGGGAGCAGGTTGCGGGCGGCCCGTACGGTCTCGCTCGCGGGGGACCATCCCCGCGGGTGCGGGGAGCAGCTACCCGTTCAGCTCGGACCGGCGTCCACCTGGGGACCATCCCCGCGGGTGCGGGGAGCAGAACGGCGTCTGGCTGGAGGACTTCGCGCACGAGGGACCATCCCCGCGGGTGCGGGGAGCAGGCGAAGCGGAGTTGGAAGACCTGGCCACGCGGGGGACCATCCCCGCGGGTGCGGGGAGCAGGTGCTCGCGCAGCAGCAGCGGAACGTGCACCGGGGACCATCCCCGCGGGTGCGGGGAGCAGGGTCGGTCACCGGCTCCGTCCGCGGCGCTGTTGGGACCATCCCCGCGGGTGCGGGGAGCAGACTTCCTGACCTGCTGCTTTACGGCGACAGTGCGCGAAATTCAAGTAGTTTCACTGAAACACTCAAATGGAGCGAAAGGTGCAAGTCGGAAGCCTTTTCATGCATATGTCACTCGTCGCCTTCAAGGGTAAATGGCGGGCCATACGGTTGCCCGACGGGCAGTAGCCCTATCCCTGCTCGAATTCGCCCGGTGCCCGCGTGGTCTCTCCGGTGGACCGGTGCCGGAAGTTCCAGCCCGGCACCCCACACCCGCAAGGATGGTCCCTGTCAGTCCGAGAAGGGGTCCCCGACGTTACCGTTTGCATGAGACTCGACGGAGAGGCGATCGGATGCGTAGCTACAGCTCGGCAACACTGGTCAGCCTCAGCCGGGGGTACGTTCGCCACACGGCGGGAGCGCTTGGGAAGGCATCGGTCGCCGCTCGGTACCTGAATCCCCAGCTCCGGAAGCATCCCCGGCAGCGGGTCGTACGCTCGCGGTTCGGGGCACGGTTCGCCGTTGACACTCAGGACCTCATTCAGCGGTACATCTACCTGTTCGGGGTGTGGGAGCCGCATATGACGCGATGGCTGCGAGGGCGGTTGGGGCACGGGGACACGTTCGTCGATGTCGGCGCCAACATCGGGTACTACAGCGTGCTCGCCTCGCGGCTCGTCGGGGACGGCGGCAAGGTGGTGGCGATCGAGGCTTCGCCTGTCTTTCTTCAGCGGCTGTCACAGAACGTGCGGCTCAATGAGTTGGGCAACGTGCGAGCGGTGAACGGGGCCGTCTCGGACAGTCGGAAGACGCTGACGTTCGTGCTGGCCAGCTCGGCCAACATGGGCGCGAACAGCATCGTGCCGTACGACGGGCCGGCGGAGTCGACGTTCGATATCGAGGCCCGGCCGCTGGGTGAGCTGCTCGATTCGGCGGAAATCAGCACTGCCCGGGTCATCAAGATTGATGTCGAGGGAGCCGAGGGGAGCGTCGTACGGGGCATGGCGCCCATGCTCGACAAGCTGCGGCCGGACGCCGAGATCACCGTTGAGGTGACACCTGAGCGGATGGCCCAGCTCGGCGACTCCGCCGAGGAGTTGCTCACGACCATGCGCGACCACGGGTTCAACGTCTACCGGCTCGCCAATGACTACCGGCCGGAGAGCTACCCGGCCGCGCTGCGCGGTGCACCCGTCGTGCCCGTCCGGTGGCGTGGGCAGGTTGTCGACGAGAGCGACCTGATCTTCTCGCGGGTCGACGCGGAGACGCTGACGTGAACAGGGCCCGGCTCCCCCGGTTCGAGGTAGCCGGGCCGCATCACCAGTAGATGGGGGCGAGTGTTCCGCCGGCGCATCGTGGGCAGGGCACTCGGTACGTCCATCCGCACGCCGCGCAGCCTTCGAAGCCGCAGCACTCCGGGCACCAGATCGACCGGTGGCCCGTACAGCACCCGCAGTAGGTCGAGGTCACCGGCCGTTCCTCGGTCTGCTTCCTTGGCCCTCGGCCCTCATCCCACGGCATCGGACGACGGCTCGGCGCCCTCGCCGCCGTCGTGGTCACGCACCGGCAACCGCGCGCCTCGGCTCTCCGCGACCCTCAGCACAACGTCCAGAGCCTCCGTCGTCCATGTCAGCGCCTGGCGGAGTTTGCGCGCCCCCGCCTTCCCGTCGGCCAGGACCGCCTCGGCGTCCCTCAGTACCTCGGCCCCAGCACTTGTCTGTGCGGCCTCGATCTCGTCAGCCAGCCGGGAGATCAGACTTCCGTTGTCATCGCTGCTCAGATAGCACGGTTTCCCTCCCGAGTCCGCCCACGGCAGCAAGCGCAAGGCCGCGGGAAGAGGGGGCACAGACGGCGGCGTGCCTGCGAATTCATGCTCGTTCATCTTGACCGCTCCAACCGCTCGGACACGGAGCCCGTGGTGACGAGAATGTCCGCGCGGTCGCCGGGCAGCACCAGGAGCGCCCCCTCCACCACGCGTTCGGTCGCGTCGGTCGAGACGCGCTCCACCGCCAGCACGGGGGACCGGGTGGTGATGCGCAGCGTCTGCGCCTCCGTGGTCGTGGGGAATCGGGCCGTGATTCGTTCGGTAGTCCGCGTGACCTGCACCCCGGCGGCGGACAGCAGCTCCCGTACCTCGTCGCCCCAGACAGACTCGATCGCCGTGGGCACACCGAGCCTCGCGACCACGTGCGGTACGTAGATACGGGCCAGGCTCCTCGGTGAGGTGCCCTGGTGACCGACGAAGACGTACTCGGTCACCGGACTGCCGGCCTCAAGGCCCAGGAACAGCGCCAGTTGGCCGTCGACCTCCACCGTCCTGGTGTCGCATCCGACACTCACCGCGGCGTCGGGTACGGCCCGCTGTTCTGCCTCGCCGAACCTGGTGTTGGCATACGTCATCCGCTGACCGGGCCGACGGACGAAGTTGCCGCTGCCATGACGCTTCTCGATCAGCCCCTCGCCCTGGAGAATTTCCAGAGCATTGCGGAGAGTTGGCGTACTGACCTTGTAGCGAGCGGCCAGTTCCTGTTCCGCCGGCAGCCGATCGCCAGTGGGCCAAGTGCCGACAGCGATGAGCCGACGCAGGTCATCGGCGATGTGCTCGTACCGATTAGCCATGCGCCGCTCCCTTGCTGGGGACTTCAACGGCGCGCAAGTGGCACGAGCAGACGCATGTCTCGTAGACAAGCGGCAGCTCGGCCGGAGCGGCGGCGGGTTCCGACTCCGTACAGTCGGCGTGCGAACCGATACGACAAACCGCAGAACGGTACGGCGGCGCGGCGCCGCCGCCACGAGATTGCTGGTGACGGAGGGATCTCACCGGACCTCCACGGCGTCGAAGTGGTGATGAGCCAGGGACGCGCGACCACGCGGTACGCGCCAAAGCTGTGCACGCTCTTCGCTGGTCAGTACGTACGGACGGACGAGGACGTTGTCCTCCGCGCGAAGCGACGCCGCGTGCTTGAGTGCCCGCGTCGGACGAGGAACAAGCCGTGCCGGAGGCGCCGTCCACTCCCCGAAGGGATGCGGCACGATCCCGCGCGAACGTTGCCCGCCGCGCCATCGATCAGGCCTCGATGTACTGCTGAACTGCCGTCTGGTCCACGCGGCAGCACGACGGATAGTGTCTAACACGCTGATCAGCTCCCTATGGCTGATGGGTGTGCCCCGGGACGGCGCCGGCCGTCCCGGAGGCGTTCTTGCTGATGGCGACCCATGCGATCCGGCCGCCGTCCCCGGTGACAGCGAGACCGAACGAGTCGCCCGTCTCCAGCACCGCTAACAGCTCCTGCCAGGACCCCGCCGAGACCAGGTCCGGTACCTCCGCCTCGACGCAGATATGGCTGTCGTGATCCACGAAACGCGCGGTGAGCCCTGCTTCGGAGAGGCGCGCGGCGACCTGCTCAGCACGTCCTTCAGGTGAGGACACAGGGCCTCCGTTGCCGCGAGATCACTTTCAGTAAAGCTAGTTAACTAGATTAGAGCTAGTGGACTAGATTTTCCATATGCGTGAGCAACCTCCCTACCTCCGGATCGCGGACGTACTGCGGCAACGCATCGCCAACCAGGAGTGGACGCCGGGGGACCGACTTCCCTCGCGGGCTCAACTCGCCGGGGAATGCGGGGTGGGCGAGAACGTCATACGCCGCGCACAGGAGCTGCTCATCTCGCTCGGCGTGCTGGAGGGGCGTACGGGATCGGGGACGTACGTCGCGGAGCCCCGCGAACGTCTGCGCCTGGTCCGCTCGCAGTACCGCGAGCAGCGCGGCGGGTCACCGTTCAGTGCCGACATGGGATCGCTCGGCAAACGGGGCACCTGGGAAAGCCGCACCGACGCGAAGATTCCTGCGCCGGCCGAGATCGCCGCACGCCTCGGCATCGCGGAAGGGGACCTCTGTGTCCGTACAGCGTACGAGTTCCTGGTGGACGGCAAGCCGGCCCAACTGTCGACGAGCTGGGAACCGTACGAGCTGACGGCCGGCACCCTGGTCGTACTGCCCGAAGGCGGGCCGCACGCGGGCGCAGGGGTCGTCGACCGCATGGCCGAGATCGGCATCACGGTCGGCCACGCGGTGGAGCAGCCGGAGCCCGGACAGGCCAGCACCGAGGAAGCAACACTTCTCGGCGTGCAGCGGGGCGCTCTTGTGACCCGAATCCGGCGGACGTACTACAGCGACGATGCCCGCCCGGTCGAGACCGCGGACATCGTCATCCCAGCCGCCACCTGCGAAATCGTGTATGAGGTGCCGGTCAAGACTCAGCTATAAGTCCATTCCAGACCAACAGATCTCCAGAACTCACGCCTCGCCTACTGAGTAACCGAGGGGTACACGCCTCTTGCCGGGCGACGCGTAGGTCTCACGGATGAACACGGAAGGCAGCGAAAAGCCCTGCCGCTCCGGGAGTGAGTGGCAGGGCTCCAGTGGCCGGCCTGACCGTTCAGGGGCGGGTGAACCCGTCCTGTCGAATGGCGGATACGAAGACAGCAAAGGCACGGTCGCGGAAGATCAGCCCCGGACCTGAGGGATCCTTCGAGTCACGAACAGGGACGACGCCTGGCATCCCCTCTGCCACCTCCAAGCATGCGCCCCCCTCCTGATTGCTGTATGACGACTTGCGCCAGGCGGCGGCGCTGGGAACGGGTCGGGCCACGGTCGTTTTCCTCCGTTATGGCTCGCATGAGGTCGAGCGACGTCTGGGGCGGCAGTGCGTGCGCCCGCACGTGATCGTAAGTGACCTGATAGCCCTTGACTTCTTCCGGGTCCTCCACCAAGTGACCACTATCGGCGCCTTCGGTGTACGCCACGGATGTTCCGTCCGGGGCAGTGGCGATGTTGAGTGATCCGCCCATAGCCGGATGTGCGCCGGCCGCAAATGGGAGTACCTGAATGGTGATGTGTGGCTCCATGGCTCGCGCGATCAGATGTTGGAGTTGTCCACGCATGATCGCCGTCCCGCCTACAGGGCGCATGAGCACGGATTCATCAAGCACGACCCACAGACTCGGTGGAACTAGCGAGCTGAGGCGATCCTGTCGCGCCAACCTTGCATCCACTCGTTCGTCAAGTTGCTCTTTCGTTTTGAGTGAGCGCCCCATGCTCAGCATTGCCCGTGCGTAATCCGGGGTTTGCAACAGCCCATGAACGGTGTGACCCATGTATGCCCAGATCTCAGTGGCTTTTGCCTCTGCGTCCATATAGGCACGGCTCCAGTCAGGAAAGCTCTCCCGGTAGACGTGGGGCCATAGGTCCACCAGCAGCCCATCCGCCCCAAGCGCTTCATCCAGCGCGATAGCAACAGGCAGGGTGGGTTTCGCACCTGTCGCACGTTCAATCTGCGAGATGCGCGAGTGCTCCACTCGGACAATTTCCCCCAACCGCTTCTGAGTCATGCCCAGTCCGGTACGGAGGCGGAGGACGCGGGCGCCGAACAGGTGACCCATGGTTGACGAGGCATCAACTTCCTTGGCCATGGCCTCACTTTCCGGAGTTTTACGGATCAAGAAGTAAAGCGGTTCCCCCTGTTGAGACTACGCGCGAGTGCTCACCCTGGTAACAGGCAACCGCAGGTTCGTTACAGAGAGCGAAAAGCGCAGATGGAGGCCGTGTGACATGTACGGGAAACCCACGCCGAACCCAACGGGCAACCGCGTTGTGCTGCGATGGAGCACGGATCCGCGATGCGTCGCGTACGCGCGGTTGGAGCTGCGGAAAGCACTGGCCGATTGGGGCCTGTCGGTCCTGGAGGACTCGGCCACTCTGATCCTGTCCGAGCTGCTGAGCAACGCCGGGCGGCACGCGAGGGTGACGCCGGAACAGACCATCGAGACGCGGTACTTCCGCAGTTCGGGCGCTCTGCGCATCGAGGTGCACGATGGTTCGCCGGAGCGTCCGCAGCCGCGTACGCCGGACGCGGAGGCGTCGGACGGGCGGGGGCTGCTGCTGGTGGAGGCGTTGGCGGACGCGTGGGGCGTAGCCGAGCGGTGTGGGCCGGGGAAGGTGGTCTGGGCGTCGTTGTCGGTGCCGCTCGTACGGTCCGTTACGAGGGATTGCTCGTGACTGCGCCGCGGGGAAGGCCTCCGGTCGTGCCGTACATCGCCTGCTGGTCCTCCGAGCACCGTCCGCCGGGCGTGGTGCTCGTGAGGGATGGGGGCATCGCGTACGCCGACGAAGGACCATACGAGCGAGATGACATGGGTGTGTTGTGGAAGCGGGTGGGGATCAGTCCGGGGAAAGGGCAGCCGGAGTTCGGGAATGTGCATTTCCTGCGGCAGCGCCAAGCTATGCGGAAGCTGCTGTGCCAGGTCTGCGGCGGGCCGTCGGACCGTACGCCAGAAGGCACACTCTGGCTGGTCGGCGAGGACGCGGACTACCCGGAGCTGCACAAGCCCGGCTATGTCACCACGCACCCGCCCCTGTGCGTGCCGTGCGCGGTCACCTCGGTCGGGGCGTGTCCCCACTTACGCGAACGACATGTGGCGTTGCGGGTGCGGTCGTTTGTGGTGGCGGGAGTGCACGGGGCGTTGTATCAACCGGGCGGGTCGTTTCCGGTGGCGTATGACGCGGGCGGGGTGGCCTTCGAGAGTCGGCGGCTCAACTGGGTACTCGCCAGCCAGCTGATCATGGAATTCCTTGAGTACACGATCGCGGACCTGAAAGCGGAACACGTCGCATACCTCAAGCGAACGGAGGCGCGGAGCAAGATCTTCGGGGCGGGTCTGAAACGCGCGCCTCAATAAGCCAGAACTCCCGCCTCTGTCGAACGCAACGGAAGCGGTTCCCTCGCATCCGAAGTCTCAACAGGGGCGGGCATTCTCACCCGTTTAGCTCGATACGGAAGAGCCTCAGAGCTATCAGCGCCCGCCCGCCAGTGGCCGCGCCCCCGCGCAACCCGGCCAGAGCATCGCGGTTCAGCTGGAGATCGGGTACTGCCACCGCAGGTACGCCAGCGCCCGCGCCCTGGACTCCACCACCGCCATGCGGGCATCGCGCTCCTCCGGGTCGGTGTGCGCCGCCTGGCCGGTGGCCTGGCCTGGCCATTTGCGGTAGAGCAGGCCCACCTCGGAGGAGAACCAGCCCCGGCTGACCGAGTCCAGCGCGAGCAGCAGTCCGGTGTCCTCCGAGGCCGGCAGTGCCATCCAGCCGCCGAGCGCGAGCAGCAGATCACGACGGGCGAAGAGAGTGGCAGGGTGGACCGGCGCCCGGTAGTTGTTCGCCGACCAGTACTCAAGGACGGCGCCGCGCTCGATGGGCCCGTTGTCCGGGTCGCCCTCGAAGCCGACCGTAGAGCCGTCGGGCAGCAGATCCAGTACGCGCGATGTCGCCCAGCCGAGGGTGGGATCGCCTTCGAGTGCGGCCAAGTCCCGGGCCAGAGCGCCCGCCGGCAGCTGGTCGTCGGCGTCCAGGACCTTGATGTACTCGCCGTCCGCGTGCGCGAGAGCCAACGTACGCGCCGTACCCGGACCGCCGGGACGCCCCTGCCGGAACGTCACCCGCGGATCATCGGGGACATGGGGCGCGACCTCGTCGCTCCGGCCGTCCTCCTGGATCAGCCAGTGCCAGTCCCAGCCCGCGGGAAGGTCCTGTGCGACAAGGGACTTGTAGGCGTCCGGCAGGAAGTGAGCGGACGGGCCGTGTACGGCGGTGACGATGATGATGCGCCGGCGCACGGCACTCACCACCTTTCCAGGGGAGTGGTGAAGAGCATTTCCGTGCGGTCGCCAGGCAGCGTGACATCCGAGACGTCCACCACCCGGTCATTGACGTCGAACGTCGTCTTCCGGAGCACCAGGACCGAGGTCCCGGGCGGGAGTTCCAGCTCCTCCGCCTCTTCGGGAGTCGGTGGTCGGGCGGAGACGAGTTCCTCGACACGGCCGACCTCGATGCCGACGGTGTAGAGCTGGTTCTGTGTGCCGCCCGGCCAGGGCTCCTTCGTCTCGTCCAGGAGGTCCGGGTTCGACTCGACCAGGGAACGGACGAGGTACGAGGTCACCAGGTTGAACGGGGCGTTCTCGGCGGCGTACCGCGTCCGGTAGGTGCGCTCCAGGAGGGGGGTCCCCTCCGGCACGCCGAGCGCCTTCGCGATCTCCTCGGACGCCTTGATCTCGCGGTACGCCGCGTAGAAGACGAGATCGTTTACGCCGAGGCCTGTGTCGTGCTCGGTGGCTCCCGTCTGCTGCCGCTCCGCCTCCGTTTCGCGGGCACGGTCCTTCTCCCACTGGTGCCGGAGGTTCGTGCGCAGCACGCGCGTACGGGGCTTGCGTACGAAGTTGCCGCGGCCGTGCTGCTTCTCGATCAGCCCCTCGTCCTGGAGGAGCCGGAGCGCGTCACGGATCGTCGGGACGCTCCGCCGGTGATCCTCCGCGAGCTTCGTCTCGGAGGGCAGGCGGTCGCCGGGCTTCAGCTCACCTGCGCGAATGGACTGACGGAGTTCGTCCGCGATCCGCTCGTATGCCTTGGCCATGAGTGCTCACCGTTCTCTCTCGTAACGACACCAGCTTACGACTCCTAAAGAGGTCTTGACGACTGGTGGAGAGGTACGCCACAGTCGAGGAAACTCCTAAAGAGGAGTTGAGGAGAAGACCTCTTTAGGTCTCGCCCTGGCGTTGCTTGAAAACTGCACAGCGTGCCTCGACGAACGAGTGCTTTTGATCTTCGGCGCCCAAGCCCCCGCAGGGCACGGGCGTCGGAGGTCATGACCACTCAGTTCCCGGATGACTCCGGATAAGCGGTCACCGGCCGACGACGGCGGTCGACGGGTCAAACGATGCCCGCCGCGCCGGCCTCTCCCGATCCCATCCAGTCCCGTGCTCAGGAGAGATCCCATGCGTACGTTCATCGGCGGCCACGAAGCCGCGGGCGAGGACGAAGACTTCCGCGCCTTGTTCCTCGGCGGGCGCGACGAGTCGCCCGAGCAGCGTGCGGTACGCCAGGCGGCGGCCCGCGACGTCTTCGCCGACCTGCTCGAAGAGAGTGCGGACGACGAGATCGCGATGCTCAACGCGGCGTACGCGGCTCAGCTCAGCAGCATCGTGATCAGGCCCACGGCGGGTGCTCTGCCGAAGCCGAAGGATCGCCTGAGGGACGCCGCGTGAGCCAGTGGAACGTACAAGTCGCGGAGCCTCCCCCGCTGAGCACAGCGGAGAGAGCGCTGCTGGGCATGGTGATTCCGCTCGGCGGGGGTGTCGGCGGGCTCGGGCTCGTCGCCTCGTTCGGCTCCGTCTCGTCCGCCGCCACCCGCTGGGGGTTCGCGGACGCCTGGATGCTGCCGGTCGGGATCGACCTGGCCATCCCGGTCTTCACCGCGGCGAACCTGCTACTCATCCGGCTCGGTATGCGGTTGGCATGGGTACGATTCGTGCCCTGGGCGCTCACTCTGGTGACCTGCTGGCTGAACATCGCGGCCAGCGCCTCGGTCTCGGCGAAGGTCGCGCACGGCGCGATGCCTCTGCTGTGGGTCGTGCTAAGCGAGATCGCCGCGCATGTTTACGCCGTAAATGTCGGTGTGGCGACCGGAGCTCGGATGGAGCGCATCCGCCGCTCACGCTGGCTGTTCGCGCCCCTCACCACGCTGATGTTATGGCGCCGGATGGTGCTCTGGGAGACCACCGACTATCGCGAAGCCCTGGCGCTGGAGAAGCAACGGCTCCTGGTCCATGCCGAGCTGCGCGAGAGCCACGGTCGGGCGTGGCGGCGAAAGGCTCCGCGCCGAGACCTGGTGCTGCTCAAACTGGGCGAACTCACACCGGAGGGCTCGCTCTCGGCTGACGAGCGAGACGAGCGAGACGCGGGAGACGAGCCCGACCCTGACGACAAGCCGGGCTCGGAGCCCACACCGCGTCCCCGGCGGAGGCGACAGGCCGAGAAGTACCGCCCGCGTATGACGTGGGAAGAAGCGATCGCCAGGGCCCGCGAGCACACCGCCGACTGGCCGTACGAGCGCCTCGACGCGGAGCCCATCCGCAAGGCCATCGGTTGTAGCCAGAGCCGTTCGCGCCAGCTGCGCGACGTGCTGCGGTCCGAGCGCCGGCCCCAGGAAGCGGAGCCGATGCCGGTCGACGGCTGATCTGAACCCGTCACCTCTCACCGAACTGAGGTCCGGCCGCTGCTTTGGCGGGTAGGGCCGGGCCTCAGCCTCCCCTCCCAGTCCGGAAGGAAGCGTCAGTGAAGCACGAGCCCGAGGAGCCCGACGCCCAGGAGCGCGCGCTCTTCGCACGCTTGGAGAAGGAGTTGGGATCGGGTCCGACCGAGTCGGCCGACCGCGCCGCCGCCGAATCGGGCGACCCTCGCCAGACCGTCATGGTCGACCGCCCCGGCGAACCCGTGGGCCCCCGCCTGATGGATCGGGTACGGGACGCGAAGCGCCGCCCGGTCATCCCGGCCTGGGCCCAGTCCCGCACCGAGTTCAAGACCGCCGGGCGCGGCGTCGCGGCGTACGCGTGGCACGTCTCGGCGTACCACGCGGTGCGCACGCCCTGGTACACCCTGCGTCTCGTTCGCCAGTCGCCGCACGGCGTGGCCCGGTTCGTCGGCGGCTCGCTCCGGTGGGTGACGGATGCTGAGGGCGAGCCCTTCCGTCAGTCGGCCGCCTCGAACGACGACATCGACGACTATCTGAGGCTCTCCCGCCAGCGCGATCGTCGGGTGCGGTGGCGCGCGGTCGTCACCTTCGCCGCCACTGTCGTGGGAACGGCCACCGCCTTGGCCCTGTACGTCCTGGCACCGGCCTGGTTGCTGGCGTTGAGCGGCGCAGTCGTAACCCTGGCCCTGGGCCGACTCGGACAACCAGCAGATGATCCCGTTATCCACAGGGCTGTGGAGATCCCGAAGGCCACCAAGCTGACCAGCGACATCGTGTTGCGGGCGCTGGGCTCTCTCGGTATCCACGCGATCAACCAGGCCCAGTCCAAGGGCGGCCCGGGTTTCACCTTCACCGCCCCCATCACCCGGGACGGGCCGGGCTGGCTCGCCGAGGGCGACCTTCCGTACGGCGTCACCGTGACGGACGTGGCCGACCGGCGCGACAAGCTGGCCTCCGGGCTCCGCCGCCCACTGGGCTGCGTGTGGCCCGAGGCCGTACCGGACGAGCACACCGGCCGACTCCGCCTGTGGGTCGGGGATCAGGACATGTCCCTGACCAAGCAGGCGCCATGGCCGCTGGCGAAGGCCGGGGCCACCGATCTCTTCAAGCCGGTGGTCTGGGGCACCGACCAACGCGGACGGTGGGTCGGGGTCACGCTCATGTTCATCGCGGGTGTCATCGGCGCCATCCCGAGGATGGGCAAGACGTTCCTGCTCCGCCTCCTGCTGCTCATCGCCGCTCTGGACCCGCGAGCCGAACTCCACACGTACGACCTGAAGGGCACCGGCGACCTGGACTCGGTCGGTGACCGCGTCGCCTACCGGCACCGGGCCGGCGAGGAAGACGCGGACATCGAATACGCCATCGCGGACCTTCGCGAACTCCAGCGGGAGCTGCGCAGACGGGCGAAAGTCATCCGTTCCCTTCCCCGCGACATGTGTCCCGAGTCGAAGGTGACCACCGAGTTGGCCTCGAAGCGCTCCCTCGGACTCCACCCGATCGTGGTCGGGGTGGACGAGTGCCAGGTCTGGTTCGAACACCCCACGTACGGCACGGAGTTCAAAGAGATCTGTACGGACCTGGTCAAGCGGGGCCCGGCGACCGGGATCGTGCTGTTGCTGGCCACCCAGCGGCCGGACAAGGACAGCATCCCGACCTCGATCAGTGCGAACGCCTCGGCCCGTTGGTGCCTCAAGGTCATGGGCCAGACGGAGAACGACATGGTGCTCGGGACCGGTGCTTACAAGCGCGGGGTCCGGGCCAGCATGTTCGCCTGGGGCGACAAGGGCATCTGCTACTTCCTGGGGGAGGGCGCGGACGCCCGTATTGTCCGCTCCGCGTTCATCAACGCGGTCGAAGCCGACCGGATCGCGCTCCGGGCACGGGCTCTGCGCGAACGCGCCGGCACCCTCGCCGGACACGCGCTCGGCGAGGAGCCCGAGGCCGGCGCGCACGCCTCGTACGACCTGCTGGCCGATCTCCGCGCCGCCGTTCCCGCCGACAAACCGAAGCTCTGGAACGAAGCTGTCGTCCCGCGTCTCGCCGAACTCCGCCCGGAGGTCTACGGGGACTGGACCCCGGAGCAACTGACGGTCGCGCTCAAGCCGTACGGCATCCGGACTACGCAGATCTGGGGAACCACCGAAGACGGCAAGGGCGCCAACCGGCGCGGCATCAAGCGCGCCGATGTCATCAAGGCCATCGCGGAACGTGACGGACAGGCCGACGCGGCATAGCCGTACGGCGCGCGTCCGACGCCCGTTCACCGCCGCTGGACCTAGCAGGCAGCCCTGCTAGGTCTAGCACTCCCGCTAGCGCTCGAAACCCACTCCGACCAGGCATCTAACTCCTAGCAGCCGGTCCCGCGCACCCCCTGAATCCCGCTCTGGAAGGGGTAGCCATGCCCTCCCTGCTCTCCATCACGCCCATCCTGATATTCCTCGCGCTCTGTTACGCGCTGCTGTGCACCACAAGCCCGTACGGAGCCTGCCGTAAGTGCAAGGGCTGGGGTCACAAGATCCATCAGACCCGCGCCGGAAGGCTCAAGCGCGGTCACCAGTGCCGCCGTTGCGCTGGCTACGGCAGGCGTCTACGCATCGGCCGTCGCGTCTACAACGGCGCTTCGCGCCTCCACCACGACGCCACCCGCTGACCCGGCGCGATTACCAGACGCGATCAAGGAGGCCATGCCCATGTTCCTGACCATCTCCGCTCTCGCGCTGTTCGGGCTCTTCCTGACCCTGCTCCTGTGCTTCAGGGCGCTCGGCGTCGGTGCCGCCGCCGTCGCTGTGCTCTTCGGTTTCTACCTCTCCCGCACCGGAGCCGCGGACGCGATCGACCAGATCATGTCCGCGCTCGGCAGCGCGCTTCACGACCTCGGCAACTGAGGGCAACTGACCCGCATCCGGAACAAACCACTGAAAGGCATCACTCCATGTCTGAGCAGCTCGTCACCGCCCCTCCCCGCATCTCGCTGATGGCCGCCGGTGAACTCCGCGACGCGCTCAAGGCCATCGGCGAGGGCCGCGGCCCCGCCGCCGTCGCCTCCCTGATGGCGATCGATTCCGCCTCGTGGCAGGCGATCGAGCAGCGTCTCGTCGCCGTCGTGGGCAACGACCTCCGTGCGCTCCTTCTGTCCGCCGCCGGTGGTGCTGGTGCCGCCGGTGGCACCACGCAGACGCAGCAGTTCCTCGGCTGACACGCCGTCCCCATCCGCCACCGTCCCTATGGAGGACCCGTGTTCAACCCCAGCCCCACCCTCGCGTGGTTCGACAGCTTGACCGCGAGCGTGCACGCGCTCGGCGCCGCCGCCCGCGAGTACCGGACCGCCAACCAGGCCGCCCAAGCCTCCGCGTGGCACACCGATCCCACCCGACTGCTCCCGATCAACGGCGCGGTCCGCATCCCGGGCCGGGATGTCGTTCGTCCACAGCATGACGCCCTGTGGCGGCTCGGAGAGTTGTACGGCGACCTGCGGAGCAGCACAAAGAAGCTGTACGAGAACGCCGCCCAGGCGTACGCCCACGGCACCGCCACCGCCGTCCGCTCCGTACTCAGCGGCGGACGCCCGCCATACGTCGAACTCGACCGGCGCGACGGCCGTTACGTACTGCCTGTGGCCTCGCTGCCCGACATGCGGGAGGCGCTCAGCCGGTGGACCGGAAGCAAGCGGCTGGCCGAACTGCGACAGCAGGTGATCGAACGGGAGCATGCTCAGGCCGTCGTTGCCGACTTCGCGTTCTATGAAGATTTGGCGGACTGCGCGGCGGCGGAGATCACCCGCGCCTCCGAGCGCGCCGCAGGTCTCGCCGACTGTGCGTACGCGTATGGCGAGACGGCCGAGAGCGCCCTGCATTTCGTACTTCTCACCGCGACCTCCCAGTCCAACCGCGCCGCCGAGGGGGACCGGTGACTCACGAAGCCGAGCTGCTCACCGCGCAGATGAGCCGCACTGGGGATGGCGCGCATTGGGCGGTGTACGTCGTCCTCTCCAGCGAGCCGGGGCACTGGCCGGAGGTCCTGATCCCCGCCGACAACGGCATCCCCAGCATCGCCACCCGCGCGACTGCCCTCGCGCATCTCGGCTTCGTCCCCTTCAGGACGTACCCGTTCTGGGACTGGGCCGAGACGATGAACCCGAGGGATACGGCGTCCCCGGTCCGGCTCGTCGCCACCCTGGCGCTCGTACCCGCCGCTCCTGAGCGCGGCACGGGCAGCAGTTCCCGCCACTTGTAGCTCTGCCCGGGGCAGCGGTCGACGGGTCAAGGAAGCCCGCTGCCCCGGTATCTCCCATCCCATCCACGGATCAGGAGGTGCCATCAGGATGCACCACATCCGCGGTGTCCGCGTAGTCGCTCCGGCGACCGCACGGATGTTCCCGCACCTCCCCGTGACCGTCGCGAGTTCGCGAAAGGCCACACGGTGAGCAGCGCGTTTCCCTCCCCTCCGCCCCCCGATCCTTCGTACGACACGGAGACGGTTCCACCGAACGACCAGGACGCCGAACAAGCCGCCTTGGGCGCCATGCTTCTGTCGCGCGACGCGATCACAGCAGTCACGGCAGTGGTCGCGATCGATGACTACTACCGCCCGGCACACGCCACCATCCACGCGGCGATCACCGCCATGCACGGCGCCGGGCTGCCGGTCGACCCGATCACTGTGGCTGCCCGCCTACGCGATCAGGGCGATCTCCAACGGGTCGGTGGAGCCAGCTATCTGCACACCCTGGTTCAGGCAACACCCACCGCAGCGAACGGTTCGTACTACGCCGAAATCGTCGTAGACGTCGCCCGGCAACGCCGTCTCATCGAGACCGGCACCCGGCTGATCGCACACGGCCGTAGTGGCACGCAAGGGACCGAGCGGATCGCCGCCGAGGCAACCGCTGAACTGGCCACGATCCACACCACGGAACGATGGCCAGCCCCGATCCCCCTCGGCACACACGCCGCGCTACCGATCTTTCCGGTCCCGGCCCTGACACCGTGGATTGCGGAACACGTCGCCGCCGTAGCCGAGTTCACGCAGACTCCCCCGGATCTCGCCGCCACCATGGCTCTCGCCGCCCTCTCGACAGCGGCGGGCGGCCGGGTGCACGTCGAGATCCGGCCCGGCTGGCGCGAGCAGTCGAACCTCTACCTCGTCTGCGCGATGCCGCCGGCCTCCCGGAAGTCCGACGTCTTCGCCGCCATGACCGAGCCGGTGTACGACGTCGAGCGCCAGCTCCAGGAGGAGTCCCGCGCCCGGATCATTGAGGCCGAGACGACGAAGGAAGCCGCACTGGCCGAGGCCGAAGGGCTCATGGCCAGGGCCCGCAAGCCCGGAGACGGCATTGATCGCACCGCGCTGGTCGCTGAGGCATCCGCCGCCAAGCTGCTCGCCGAAGAGATCCACGTACCGCCGCGCCCGCGCCTCACCGTCTCCGGCGACATCACCCCCGAACCGCTCGCCCAGCAACTCGCCATCCATCGCTGCCTGGCCGCGCTGTCCCCCGAAGGCGACCTGTTCGACATCATCGCGGGCCGCTACAGCGCGAAGCCGAACCTCGGCGTCTTTCTCCAGGCTCACAAGGGCGAACGCCTTCAGACGGACCGGATCACCCGCGAGCAGCCCAGCGTGGACAAGCCCGCGCTCACCATCGGCATCACACCCCAGCCAGCCGTGCTTCAGGACCTGGCCGGAGCCCCCGGCGCGCGTGACCGCGGCCTGCTCGCCCGCTTCCTGTACGCGCTGCCCGCATCAAACCTCGGCTACCGCAGGACCCGCACCGCCCCCGTACCGGAGGCCGTAGCCCGGCTCTACCACTCCCGCCTGTCCGGCCTCCTGAACACGCTCTACGCCCTCCCCGAGCCCGTCACCGTCCCCCTCACCGCACAGGCCGACCGAGCCGTAGAGGCCCTACAGGACAAACTCGAAGTGGCCCTGCGCCCCGAGCAGCCGCTCTCTCATCTCCTGGACTGGGCGGGCAAACTCGTCGGTCACACGGCCCGCGTCGCGCTGCTGCTCCACCTCGCCGACCGAGCAGCGGATGACCGATGGGGACAGCCCGTCGAAGAGAGCACCATCGACCGGGCAGCGGAGATCACGGACTACTACACCCAGCACGCCTTGGCGGTCTTCGACCTGATCGCGTCCGATCCCGCCACCGACGCGGCACAGACCATCCTCGAATGGCTGCGCCGCCCCAGGACGGACGGCACCTGGCGCACGTCGGTCAAACGCCGCGACGCGGTCGCCGCCTCCCGCCGCTTCCGCACAGTCACCCAGGTCGAACCGGCGCTCGCGCTACTCGAATCCCACGGCTACCTCCGCGCCGACACCCCCGCCAGGACCGGCCGAGCGGGCCAGCCGTCATCAGCGACCTACCACGTCCACCCCTCCCTCCAGACCGTCAGCAGTGTCAGCACAACCCGGTGACCTGCACAAACGACAGCAGCCACAACGCCAGCACACGTCAGCACAGTCAGCCCGTACCCACCCCACTGCTGACATCGCTGACGCCCGCTGACACCCGTCAGCAGCGCAAATCCGCAGCTCAGCGAATTCCGCTGACGCCGCTGACGCCCTCCCCCGCGCCCGAAGTACCGCACCGCCACGCACCGACCGAGGGGACCGATCACCGTGCGCCGTGAACCTCACCTCAAGCTCTGCGACCTCCTGGACGAACTCGACCTGTCCCGCGCCGCCTTCTACCGCATGCGCGCCCGCGGCCAGGCCCCGAAGTCCATCAAGCTCCCCAACGGCCAACTCCGCTTTCGTCGCTCCGACTTCGACAAGTGGCTCAAAGACCACGAGGAGATGCCCGCATGCTGACCTACGACGTGCGTATCTGGGGCGTCCGAAGCCGCCCGAGCAAGAGCGCTCCATATCAGCTCCGTTGGAAGGTCGGGGACGAGGTTCATCAGCAGCCGTTCGCCACCAAGACCCTCGCCGACGGCCGACGCTCTGAACTCATGTCGGCTCAGCGCAACGGCGAGCAGTTCGACACGGAGACGGGTCTCCCGACCACTGAGCTCCGCGCGCTCAACTCCCCCACCTGGTACGAGCACGCGTGTGTGTACGCCCTCATGAAGTGGCCCAATGCATCAGCCAAGCACCGGGTGGGCATCGCCGAAGCCCTGACGAACGTGACACCCACACTCACCACGACTACAAAGAAAGGAGCGCCGGACCGGACGCTCCTACGGCAGGCGCTCAGGAACTGGGCCTTTCAAATGACCCGCGACGCCGATGACGAGTGGGCGCCTCGCAAGGATGTGACCGACCCGCCCGAGGACATCGCGGAAGCACTGGCCTGGGTGGCCAAGCACTCCATCAAGGTCAAGGATCTGGCCCAGTCCGACAATCTGCGGCCCGCGCTCGCAGCGCTGTCCGTCAAGCTGGACGGCAAACGGGCCGCGGACAACACCGTCAACCGCAAGCAGACCGTCCTGAGCAACGCTCTACGCTACGCGGTGGAACGCGATCTGCTCACGACGAACCCTCTCAGCCGAATCGACTGGTCCCCGCCCCAGACGGACGACGAGGTCGACTTCCGGTACGTCCCGGGCCCAACGCTGGCCCGCGACCTCTTGGAGGCCGTACGTACACAAGGACCGCGCGGTGAACATCTCCACGCGTTCTTCGGCTGCCTCTACTACGCCACCATGCGTCCGTCCGAAGCGGCAGACCTCCGAAAGAAGGACTGCCGACTACCGGAGAAGGGTTGGGGTGAACTCATCCTCGCGGGCAGCCGTCCGGAAGTCGGCTCCGGCTGGACGAACGACGGCAAGTCGTACGAGGAACGCGGCCTGAAGCGCCGCGCCCGCCGCGCCACCCGCGCGATCCCGATCCCACCGGCGCTCGTCGCGTTGCTTCGCCACCACCTCGCCACACACGGCACAGCACCGGACGGACGTCTCTTCAGGGCAGCCCGCGGCGGGCGCGTCCGTTCAACCGAGTACATGACGCTGCCGTCGTTGTTCAGGCTGCCCATGTACCAGTCATCGTCATTGACGGCTTTCACCAGACAGAGTCCGCGGAATCCCAAGACGATCTCGGGGTGGAGGCGCTCGCCTCGTGCCGGCCAGCTCATCACGACGCGATCGGTGTCGAGAGGCGTTGCCTCCTGGTCGCCGGAGACCTTGCGGATCTCCTCCAGGGGCCAACCTGTCGGTAGGTGCGCGCCTGCCATCGAATGATTATGACAGCCGCTCGGAGCACCGCTTTAAGAGTTCGGCCTCCTCTCGGCCTGGCTGGGGCCCGCCTCGGGCACCGGTGCCACACGTGGGTGCTGAATGTCGCCGCCGTCCGGGGGCGTTGATGTCAACGTTGTATGTGAGCAGAAGAGCTCCGGCACCGGTCATGCCTCCAAAGGCCTATTCGGCCGATCGCCCAGTTCCACCAGACATGCCGAGCGCTACACCTCCACAACGTCCGGCAGGTCTGCCGGCCATCGTCCTCCCGCCAGAGAGCACGAAGCCGCCAGACTTCATGGGTCGGCTGTACTCGGGACAGACCGGGGCGAAGTTGGTCATGCGACGCACCCTAACGGAGCGACTGCTTCTTCCCGAAGCAACTTGGGCGAGGGCTCGGCCTTCGGCTGGTGTGCTCGTCACCTGCGCTGCCAGTCCGTCGGCGTCCGTGCTCGTCTGCCGTTGTCCGTCGGCGTTGTCACGCAGTTAGACACTCGGCTGGGCCTGTGGCTGACGGCTCACTGTGCTGGCACTCAACTCGACTCAGGCGCTTGGTCGAGCTGTTCGAGCTTCAGCACATACGTGTTACCACCGTTCCCCCACAAGCGGGCTCGGCGTGATGCAGCTTCGTTTCCACGTAGAAGCCTCATGCCGAGATGAGGTGGCGGCCCAGAAGCCGCTGTGGTTCGAGGGCAGGCTGTATGCGGAGGGACTCGGATCAACGAGCGGCTACGTGAGACGGCTTGCGGTCGAAGACTCACCGGTCACACTGCACAGCTTGGCAGCCACCACAACCTTCGTCCTGGTGGCTGATGTCGACCACCGGCATCTGCAGGTGATCGAGGAGCACCGCACGGGCGGCATAAAGTTCCGCTTGCAGCTCACCGGCACGACCATGAACGACGGCAACCTCGAACGCATCGATGTTGGCGGCATCGAATGCGAGCTCACCCAAAGCGACTGGGCGGCCGTCCTTGAACAAATGCAGTACCGACGCCTGCTCCTGATCGAGCTGGACGCACCGGGCGCCAACCGGTCGGACGAGTTCAAGATGGCTCTCGACTTCTACCGAGACGCAGAGAAGCAGTACCTCAAGCAGGAGTGGCGGCTGACCGTAGAAGCGCTCCGCCAGTCGCTCGCGGCGCTCGTCGGGAAGACCGCCGACGAGGAGGACGAGGAGGCCGATGTGGAAGCGGCGTTCAAGACGCTCCGCAGGGAAGCCAACAAGACCAGGGTCGGCTACCCGCCGCGTGCCGAGCAGGTGCGGCGTTCTCTCAAGTTCATGTGCGACCTGGGGGCGCACCCGGAGACTGCTGAAACCGTCAAGGCCGACGCATACTCGGCGCTCCTCATGACTGGCGGACTTCTGCACGAGTGGCAGGGCTGATTCCGAGGGGGCAAGTGCCGTCGATCGCGTCAGTGGATCCCGCTACGGAAAACCCGCTTCCCTCTACGTAGCGTTAGGATAAAGTGCGCCCATGAATGAGCGATCCCCTCTTGAATTCCCTGACCGTCTGGACTACGTCGCCAACAAGCTCGGTACCGAACCGTGGATCACTGTCTATGAGTTCACGAAGGGCGAGCACGAGGAGGCAAGTTACTACTGTGCGCTTGCCCGGCCCGAGACCTTGGACAGGTGCCTTTCCAACACGTCGTGGGATCTGCTCATTGGCCACGGGATGCCGGGGTTCTCCATCTACGGCGACGGTAGGCGCGAATACCACCGTTTCGGCGATGACGACGGGATTGAGCCGTTCATCGTTAGCCGTGAATTCCATGGCCTCAAGCCGTCGTACCTTGAGCTGGCCGAGGAGTTCCGGCACTTCCACAACCTCTACGAGGACCGGAAGAAGGGCGTATTTATCGCTCTGGACGACAACGGCGACGATGTTGAAGTCGTCCGTGTGGCGCCGAAGAAAATCCAAGTGCGGGCGAAGTACATCAAGGAGTACCTTGCAGCTCGCGGCATGGTGATGCTGCTCTTCTTTGAGTTTGACCGTTGGTCGTCGAAAACGCTGGACGAGCTGGGTCTTGAGAAGCAGAACGTGGACGAGCAGGAAGCTAACTACCGATACATTCGCTGGGTGGACATGCTTCCCGGTATCTCCGACCCTGCCCGTCGGACTATGGCACGCATCATGGGGAAGAAGGTAATCGAGGGCTCAGGGAATCCCCTCCCCTCATGGATTCGTGATCGCGACAGCCGAGAGTACGAGCAGTTCATCATTGGCGTCGACGAGGATGGGGAAAACGTCTCCTTCACCTGCGACGAGGAGAAGCTTGCAAACTTCTTCGGCAAGAACCCTGGAGCGCCCAACTTTCTGACGCCCGTCTTTTTCAGTAAGGCCGTCATGGCCAAGTATTACAACGACCCTGCGAAGTACCGGGTCGAAGACAGTCACCTTTACTGCGGTGGGTACTGGGGGCTCCGGCTCGACAACAACCATCGGGACTATCTTGTTGTCTATCTGGGCGACCTCGGCAGGCTCTCCCAGAAGGAACAACTCTACTGGAAGAGCTTTAACGTCGCGCCCGATGGAAATGTAAGTGACGTTGCGTTCCGACGCGGCATCCTGGGGGAGTGGGCTGCCGCCGATGAGCCTGCGCTCGCGTTTAAAGCCTCGTACGAGCGATTTCGTGACAGCTGGAATGACCAGTTCGGATGGGATCTGTTTAAGTCGCTCAGGCCTGAAGACGAACACAACTGGGCAACGCTGCATGTCCCGGCGAGCGAGAACCAGAAGGAATTCGACGACCAGGTCATGTCGCTATCGAAGGTTCTCGTGGAACGTTTGAATGAACGTGAGCTCGCCAAGCACATCACCGTTGAGCCTAACGATAAAGGCATCACCAAATTTCAGAAGTACCTCGATGAGGTCGAGTTCCCGGAACGGGAAGAACTCATCACGTTTCTGCGGAACCTCAATGGCCTTCGCAGCGGGCCAGCCCATGTCAGGGGCGGTAAGGACTACCAGCGCGCTGCCACGCACTTCAATCTTGAGAAGAAAGGGTTGTCGAGCGCGTTCTCAGACCTCCTCCTGCAAGTAACTGTACTGATTGATCAGCTGCGCAGCTTCATGGTGCCCGACTCCGAACATTGAGCCAGCGGCAAAGTGCGCTCGCCCTGTGTTGGGAGAAGGAGAGGAACCTAAGCTGGCTCTATGACGCAACAGTAATGCGCACTTTGGGCCCCTTGGGCAAGTGTGAGTTTCCTCGGCCCGTGTGCTCGGAAGTTAGTTCGTCAAGCTGCGCCAGGTCGTTCGCTCTGTCATTGCGGTTTCCCCAGATGCCGAAGAGCTAGACCATTTGGTCCGCCTGCTGTTGGAATAGCAGGCGGCCTTCGGCGGCATGAGCCCTTGGACATGTACGTCATGAAGTCCGCGAAGGGCGCACAGTCCGCTGGCCTCGGCGCGCTGGTCCCCGGCAGGATTCAAACCTGTGACACCCGCATTAGAAGAGAGGCTGGAGCATCATGTTGCTGAGCTGGGGCTTCGACACCTGATCGGGCTGCCGGAAACTTAACTGTGAGACACTCCTGTTGATCGTGGCTGACGCCTGTATCTGGCACAGCAGTGGCACGAAGCTCAGCCGACGACAGTCAGCCACGACAGTGGGTGCGCCGACCGAGCACGTGCGCGTGTGCGTGTGCCTCGCTGCACCCCACTGGCCTCGGCCACGCCACTGGCTTGTGTCGTCGACCAAAGCTAGTCACGACGGCGGAACCGTGGCGGCGAGGCATTGGGCAGTGACTGCTGTAGGACGCTGGTTCAGCCGTCGATAATTTCGGCGCCACCTTCGGTTCCCCTATCGGCGATTCCATTCTTAGCCAGAACTTTTCGCCACTCTTCTTCAGGTCCCATCATGTCGTATTTAACGCCGACGATATTCCATCCTAAGCGATTTGGTGGCCCCAGCTTGCGATCTTCCCAAAGATGAGCCACATAGTCGGATGCTTCAGGAGTCAGGATGTCCAATCCTGTCATGATCATCGAATATGGGTCTAGCTCAAGAAAAAACTCGAAGTTCTCTTTAGCGGAATAGTGGACTGGGCAAAAAGATCCACCCTCGCATTGATAAATATCGTGGTGTCGTACTCGATCTTCCATGCATCTACCTCGCTCGTCGCCGATTACCGCCAGATCGAAAATATTCTCGTATGCTGCAAGTTTTTTAAAGTCCGGTTGGATGACCCATTTAATGAGGCATAGGTCGGGATATTGCACGAACTTCACCGCCACTAGGTCGCGCCGCAACCATCGGCGCATTCGATTTTCCATGGCGGGTAGGGTATCTATTTCTACCGCCTCAACTACTTCGTTCACTGGATAGCGAGCACAGACATTCTGTACGTATCGAATTGCCTCGCGGGTTGGGATTCTGAAGAACTCGCGTTGCGCGTTCACGCGGTGAATGCGAAGTAGTGAGTGCAGTTCTTTTTCTGCGGCGCTAGCGTCGCTTACCACCTGATCGTAGATCACTTCATACTCGGTCGGAACTCCGGTTGCCCGGGAGATCTCTCTAGCGCGCTCTGCGGACTCTCTGTGTGTGCGGCCGATCTTCAATACTCCAGGGATGAGGGAATTTGCGAGAATGTAAATCACCCCACGGGTACTCTCGGTCAAGTGCTCTCCTGGCAATTATGGGTCACCCTTCCGGCTCTGCTTGGTCAGGTTACTGCCAGCCACTGACAACGGTTGAGGGATCACCTAGCGCGGAGCCGACCGCCCTGGCAGTACGTACCTCTTCTCTGGCAGCAGGCGGCGGATTGCTGTGCGCGCGGCACAGGCGCCGGCAGGGCTGGAGCGGGACGGAGACAGGAGCGCAGGCCCGGCCGGGGGCCGGGCCGCGCGCGAAAAGCAAAGCGAGCCGCCTTGAACCAGTGGAGAAAGTTGTAACTCACCCTGCGGTTTGGGGATTTGAATCCAGGTAGGGAAGTCCCGCGTCGCGTGCGTGTGCTCCTACCGGCCCGAGCTGGGCGGCCGACAGGTTGGCCACAGGGTGGCCACACGTCCTGATCCACGGCGGGATCGGGTGGGACAGGGTGGGACGGTCATATGGGTGGGAGGGGCCGCCAGAGTGTTCCGCATCCCATCCCACGTGCAGCTTTGTTAGCTGCGAAGACCCTGGGGTCTGGGTTCAGGAGTCGGCGGTAAGGGCGAATGCGGATTTCAAGACCGTTCCCTTAGGCCGCTCGGGCAACCCACCTGCGCCCCGTCCACCAGGGGCGGAGCGCCTACAGCGTACCGGGTGCCGGATCTCGCTGTGGCGCGCTGGGCAGAGGGTGGTCACGGCCCGCGGAGCTCGTGCGTCGGTGTCGCCGTCACGTCGCGCCAAGGGCAGCCGGAGGAGCAATGGACAAAGCCGTTGGACAGAGATCGCGCGAGCGGCAGACTTGCCACATGACCGCATCGGATCCCAAGGCTGACCTCCGCTTTTATCTGCAGTCCGCCCGCGATGCCCTGCTGTGGAAGCTCGAAGGGCTCTCGGAGTACGACGTCCGCCGTCCGCTGACGCCTACGGGCACCAACCTCTTGGGCCTGGTGAAACACGCGGCCGGCGTGGAGCTGGGGTACCTCGGCGACACCTTCGGACGGCCGTCCGGCGAGCTGCTCCCCTGGCTCGAACCTGATAGTGAGCCCAACGCGGACATGTGGGCCACCGCCGACGAGTCACAAAGGCACATCGTGGAGCTCTACCGCCGGGCTTGGGCGCACGCGGACGCGACGCTCGACGCGCTGGCGCTAGACACGGTCGGCAGAGTGCCGTGGTGGCCGAGCGGCAGGGACGGGGTGACGTTGCATCATGCCGTGGTGCGTGTGATCGCTGACACGCACCGGCACGCGGGGCACGCCGATATCGTCCGCGAACTCATCGACGGTGCCGTGGGGATGAACAAGGGCAACGACGGCATGGCACCGGGCGATTCGGCGTGGTGGGAGAACTATCGGAGCCGACTGGAGCGTACGGCTCGGGAAGCGGGCCGAGACACGTGACGTCGGGCCGGTCACCCGAGGCAGCGTCCGGCGTCCACCCGTCGGATCGTAGGTCCCGTTCGGGATCGGATCATCCGGACGGGCCGTGACGGCGCCTTGCTCACCAGTCCCGCCACTGGTCCGTGAGTTCGTACCGACCGAGTCCACGCCTGGCGGTCAGGGCGACGACATCAACGCCCTGCTCGGTCAGGGCCTTATCGATGTAGGCGCACAACCGCTCGCGCTCATCGGTCTCGAAGGCGCAGCCGTCGTGCGACTCGTTCACCGCGTTCAGGGCCAGGACGACGCGCTCCACCACGGCGAAGACCCCCGCGTCGTCCGCTTCGGCGAGCGTGGGCAACTCGGCCTCGAACGTGTCGAGGACGGCATCGGTCGCGGACAAGAGCTCATCGGGGAACAACGCGGCCATGCCCGCGCGGTCGGGATCCAAGGTGCCGGCGGCAAGCTCCGCGGCCTCCTCGGCCACGCCCCCGCGCCAGTTCGTCGTCGGTCTCTCAGCCATGGAACGGACCGTACAGCGCGGGTCTGACAACGCCTGCCGGGCGCCAGGGACGGCCCGCCGGGATCGGCCCGCGGGGGGCTGCCCTGCCCCGCGCTTCGAAGCCGAACTCCACGGTCGGCACACTGAAACGCCCGCACTGAAACACCCTTCACGGTCTCTTCCCAGCATCCGCACAACCAACCCCCGGTGTCAGATGTCTTGATCTCCGGCGCCCGCTCGTACGGCGTCGACGACACAAGGACCGAGGGAACGAAATGAGACCTGCTCGGCGCCTCGCGCCCACGCTGGCCACCACGGTGGTGCTCGCCACGACCGGCGGTCTACTCGCCGTGGCCGCTCAGGCTTCCGCGGCCACGACCTGCGCCTCCCCGGTCTTCAAGCGGCAGTTCTTCGCGAACACCAGCTTCTCCGGCACGCCCAGGAAGACGGACTGCGACAGCGCGATCGACCAGAACTGGGGCACCGGCGCGCCCGCTTCCGGGCTGCCGAAGGACAACTTCGGTGTCCGCTGGTCCGTCACCCGCGACTTCGGGTCCGGCGGCCCCTTCTCCCTGCCCGTCGCCGCCCAGGACGGCATCCGCGTCTACCTCGACGGGACCCGCAAGGTCGATCTCTGGAAGAACGTCTCCACCACCCAGAAGAAGACCGTCAACATCACCATCCCCTCCGGCAAGCACTCCCTCCGCGTCGACTTCGTCAACTGGACCGGAGGCGCCGCCGTCAAGTTCGCCTACCAGCCCCGGACAACGGCGGCCGTCGACAAGGTCAAACCCCTCGTGCCGACGGGGCCGGCGGTCTCGTACGACGCCGCGACCGGCAAGGCCAAGCTGACCTGGGCGAAGAACAAGGAGATGGATCTCGCGGGCTACCGCGTCCACCGCCGTCTCAAGGGCGCCTCGTTCGGCAAGCCCCTGGCGACGACCACCTCCACGTCGTACACCGACTCCACCGTTCCGAAGACCGGTGACGTGTACTACTACGAGGTACGGGCCTACGACAAGGCCGGCAACGAGTCGGCGGGCACGGCCGACAAGGGCGTCACCACCGTCGACCGCACGGCACCGGCGCGGGTCGCCGGTCTGTCCGCGCTGGGGACGACCGCGGGCAACGCGCTCACCTGGCAGCCCTCTTCGAAGGACGTCGACCACTACGAGGTGTGGGCCGCGCCCGCGGGAGGGCAGGACCTGGACGGACCCCAGCCCGTCTTCGGTACGTCCTACACGGACCCCGTCGCGGACGCGGGAACGCCCTCCACGTACACCCTTCACGCCGTCGACTCCGCCGGGAACATCTCCCCCGCCTCCGAGCCCGTGACGGTCACCCGCCCCGCGGCGTCCGCGGCGCCCGCCCCCTCCGCGCTCAAGGGCGAGCCCGCCGACGCCTTCACTCAGCTCACCTGGACCCCGGCGGACGGTCCGGACACGGCGGCCACCGGGTTCCACGTCTACCGTCGCACCTCCCCCACCGGTGCCTGGGCCCTCGTGGGCAGTGCCGGGGCGTCCGCCACGTCGTACGAGGACCGCTCCGCCCCGCAGGGGAACGCGTACTACTACGTTGCCGCCGTCGGCCAGGGGGGCGCCGAGTCGGTGCCCTCCGCCCAGACCGTTGTCGACCGCCTCACCCCGGCCACCACGAACGGGCCGCTCGCGCCACAGCTGACGGTGATCTCGACGGGGTCCACTCGTTCCCCCATCACCATCGGGATCAAGCCCGGGGCGGGTGACGAGGGACGGCTGCTGAGCGGCTACTCGTGGGACATCTCCGGCGCCTGCGGAGACAGCGGCCTCGGCCGGATGACGAAGACGTCCACCATCACATGGATTCCTCCGTACAACGGGCCGTGCATGGTCACCGTGTTCGCCGTGGACGTCTACGGGCGCATGGGCGAGTACGGCTCCTGGAAGGAGTTCATGGTCGGCCGCTGACCGCCGCTGACCCTTCCGGCGCAGGGCACGAGTCGCGGCGCACGAGTCGCAGGGCACGAACAGGGAGGCGGGGTACCGGATTCGCTCCGGTACCCCGCCTCTCCTCTGCTTCATATGAGCCGGGGAGTCCGCGCTGGACCCGCTCAACTCGCTCGACTCGCTCGACCCGTGACGCCCCGGGGGCCGGTCGGTCAGCTCTCGCCCTTGCGCTCGCCCAGGGTGACCTGGGCCGTGGACTCCTTGCCGTCGCGGATATAGGTGAGCGTGACCTTGTCGCCGGGCTTGTGGGTCCAGATCTGGCCGATCAGGGTGGGGCCGCTGTCGATCGGGGTGTCGTTGAACTTGGTGATGACGTCGCCCGCCTTGAGACCGGCCTTGGCGGCCGGACCGTTGGGGGTGATGGCCGGGGTGCCGCCCTCGCCCTGCGGGGAGATGGTGGCGCCCTCGCCGCCCTCGGTCATCGTGACCGTGGCACCGATCAGCGGGTAGACCGGCTGGCCCGTCTCGATGAGCTGTTCGGCGACATTCTTCGCCTGGTTGATCGGGATGGCGAAGCCGAGGCCGATGGAGCCCGCCTGGGACTGGCCCAGGCCGCCGCTGCCCGCCGACTGGATGGCCGAGTTGATGCCGATGACCGCGCCGCGGGAGTCCAGCAGGGGGCCGCCGGAGTTGCCCGGGTTGATGGAGGCGTCGGTCTGGAGGGCGCTCATGTACGAGTTGCTGGCGCCGGAACCGTCACCCGACGCGACGGGGCGGTTCTTGGCGCTGATGATGCCCGTGGTCACGGTGTTGGAGAGGCCGAACGGGGCGCCGATGGCGATCGTCGAGTCGCCGACCGCGACCTGGTCCGAATTGGCGAGCGGGAGCGGGGTCAGACCGGGGGGCGCCTTCTTCAGCTTCACCACCGCCACGTCGTACCCCTCGGCCCGGCCGACGACCTCGGCGTCGTACTTGTCGCCGTTCGAGAACGTCGCGGTCAGGTCACCGCCGTTCGCCGCGGAGGCCACCACATGGTTGTTGGTGAGGATGTGGCCTTCCTTGTCGTAGACGAAGCCGGTGCCCGTGCCGCCCTCGCCGTTTCCGCCCTGCGCCTCGATGGTGACCACACTCGGCAGCGACTTCTTGGCCACCGCCGCGACCGTGCCCGGCTCGCGCTTGATGTCGTTGGGAGCGTCCGCCGCGGCGACCGTCGTCGAACCGGCGCCGTTCTCGTCGTTGCGCTCCGCGCCCCAGTAGCCGACCCCGCCGCCGATACCGCCCGCGATCAGCGCGGCGGCGAGCACGGCGGTGATCAGACCGCCCTGGCGCCTGCGCGCCGGCCGGGGCTCCTGGCCGGGCATGGGGGCGCCCCACTGCGGGCCGTCGCCACCGCCTCCGGAACCATCGCCACCGCCTCCGTAGGAGGAACCGTCGCCGCCTCCATAGGCGGCGTACGAGGGGATCACGGGCGGGGGCGGGGGCCAGCCGGCGTCCGCCGCGTGCCCCGGCTCGGGAGCGCCCTTCGGGCCGTCCGCGGGGGCGCCGCCCGGCGTCCCCTCCGGATGGCCCGCCTGAGCGACCGCGGGCGGCCGTGTGTCTACGGGCGCCTGCGTGTCCACGGGCGCCTGTGCGTCCGCGCCAGGCTGTCCCGCACCGGGCTCGCCGGGCCGGGTCGCGCCAGGCTGTGCGCCCGCGTGCTGTCCGTCCCCGTACGCGCCCCCCTGCGAGCCTGTCCGCGGGGCCGTCCGCGCCGCCGGCTCCTGCCACGCCTCTCTCGGACCGGACGCGGGTGTGCCCTGGGGAGCGGCATCCGGCACGGGAGGTACGGACGGGCCGCCGGGGGCCGCAGTGCCCTCGTTCTCAGTGCTCACAGCTCTTTCTCCTCGGTTCCACATCAGTCTTCGGCAAGAGTTCCGCAGGGTTCCGCCGTGCGAGTCAGTTCCGCCGTGCAGGTTTCCGTGATTGCGCAAGTATCTGCGGTCAGCTTTTCCCACGGCACGTCAGACCACTGTAAGCAGGACCTGTGTGTCTGTCCGCCATCCTTTATTTCGGACAAAACGATCGCACCTTGATCCGACCGACCGGAGAACCGCATCCGTCCACCTACCTACCCCGCCACGATGACACCATGACGCGGTGACCCAAGCACGACAGCACAGCATCCAGGTCGTCGCCCACCGTGGAGCCTCGGAGGACGCGCCGGAGCACACCCTGGCCGCGTACACCAAGGCCATCGAGGACGGCGCCGACGCACTGGAGTGCGATGTACGGCTCACCGCCGACGGGCATCTCGTCTGTGTCCACGACCGCCGGGTGAACCGCACCTCCAACGGACGCGGTGCCGTCTCCGCCCTGGAGCTGGCCGATCTCGCGGCGCTCGACTTCGGCTCCTGGAAGGACAGCGAGGAGAGCCCGGACTGGCGGGACCGCGAGTTCACCTCCGTACTGACGCTGGAGCGGCTGCTCGGACTGATCGCGGACACCGGCCGGCCCGTCGAGCTGGCCATCGAGACCAAACATCCCACCCGCTGGGCCGGACAGGTGGAGGAGCGGCTGTTGCACCTGCTCAGGCGCTTCGGTCTGCACGATCCGGCACCGGACGACTCGGCCGTACGGATCATGAGCTTCTCCGCCCGCTCGCTGCACCGGATCGCGGATGCCGCGCCCGCGCTGCCGACCGTCTATCTGATGCAGTTCCTCTCGCCCCGGCTGCGTGACGGGCGGCTGCCCGCCGGCTCCCGGATCGCGGGTCCCGGGATGCGGATCGTCCGCAACCACCCCGGCTACATCGAGCGGCTGCACAAGGCGGGCCACCGTGTCCATGTCTGGACGGTGAATGAGCCGGAAGACGTCGATCTCTGTGTGCGTCTCGGCGTCGAAGCGATCATCACCAATCGCCCCAAACAGGTTCTGTCCCAGCTCGGCCGACTTTCCTGACACGCGGTACACACCGCCCAGGCACGCCGTCCACGCGCCGTGCACATCGACTGACAAATCCATCCGACTCGGCCGTGCCGAACAGTGACGGGTGGTGCACGGGGAGTGCACCGGCGCGTTCGATGCGTATTCGAGCGTTACGAGTGCGTCAACGGCCCTCGCTTGGCCGGTTTCCGGTCCAGGCCAATGGGGCATCCACACCGTGGCGTGGGGCGAAGGAGGTCTCGGGGGTGGCGTTTGTGGTGGCACAAGAAGTGCCCACGTCGTCGTGCATGGCCGTTCCCCATGGCCCTGCGGGCGTGGGGGAAGCGCGACACCGGATGCGGGAGCAGTTGAGCCGCAGCGGGGTGTCCGCGGCGGTGGTCGACGATGCCGTACTGATCCTTTCCGAACTGGTCAGCAACGCGTGCCGGCACGGCAGACCGCTGGGGCACGAGCAGATCGGCGACGGCGACATCCGTGCGGAGTGGCGCGTCGACAAGGCGGGACGGCTGATCGTCGAGGTGACGGACGGCGGTGGCCCGACGCGGCCCATTCCCGCGACACCCTCGGTCACGGCCCGCGGCGGACGCGGACTCAACATCATCTCGGCGCTCGCCCAGGAGTGGGGCGTACGGGACAGCGAGTCCGGAGAAGTCACCGTGTGGGTGATCGTCGCGGCCGTGCGTCTGCGCAACGATTACGCTACGCGCGTCACAGGCCCGGACACAGGCGTCAGCGCGAGCGCCGGCGCAAGCGGGAGCGCGAGTGCGGGCGCCGGTGGCGGCGCGGGCGGGAGTGCGGGCGCGGGGCGCGGCAGACTGGACGAGTTCGGCGAGTTGGACGGGCTCGACGCCCTTGAGGGTCTGGACGGCCTGGACGGGCTCGCCTTCGCGGATCCTACGACGCTGCGAGCTGACGAGTGATCCGGGCGGCCGGATGTGATCCGGCCCGGGGAGTTGACGGTGTGAGCCGCCTGAGCTGACGGTGTGAGCCACCCCTGAGCGGGAGCGCGGGTACGGGAAGGGCGCCGGACCGACCCTCCGCGCGTCGCGTCGCGCTCGCCGTGCTGTCGGTCCGTACGGCTAGGCTCGCGCCGACATCGCACCGCCGCTACGGGAGAAAGCCACACCATGGCCAAGAAGCGCCCCCAGACGAAGGCCGCCACGGCGCAGCTCAAGGACGGACCCATTCCGGTGGTGGGGGCCCGCGAGCCCTGCCCGTGCGGCTCGGGCCGCCGCTACAAGGCCTGCCACGGCCGGGCCGCCGCGCATGCCGTGACCGAGCTGGTCCAGCGTCCCTTCGAGGGCCTGGCCGGTGAGTGCGACTGGATCGCGCTGCGCGAGCTGGTGCCCGCCGCGACCGCCGGACTGACCCTCAAGGACGGACTGCCCGAGGGCGTACCGTCCGTGACGCTCGCGACCGTACTGCCGATGGCCTGGCCGGCGCTGCGCCGCGACGACGGCTCCGTGCTGCTCGCGCTCCAGAACGACACCTCGTCCGGCGATCTGAGCCGCGATCTCGCCGATACGCTCCGGCGTGCGCTGACGGCGGAGCCCGGCAATCCCGTGGCGGCGCAGCGGGTGCCCGCCGACGGGCCGCGGCTTCAGGATCTGCTCGACCCCGAGGCCGCCTTCACGCCTGTCGTGCACGCCGGGTTCGAGTTCTGGGTGCCGGACGCCGAGAACGCCTCGGCCGAGGTGAACGCCTCCCTGGAGCGCGCCAACGCCGCCGCGATCCCGACCGTGCGGCTCTCGGGCACGGACGCCGCGTACTGGTGCGAGACGCCCGAGAAGAACCACCTCCGCTGGGTCATGCCGTATCCCGAGGAGCGGTTGCTGGACGGGCTCGCCCGGCTGCATGTCGCGGGCACGTCGAGCCTCGGTGAGGGAACCCGCCTGGTCGGCTCCTTCCGGGCGCACGGGCTGACGGTGCCGGTGTGGGACCTGCCGAGCGCGATGGGCGCGGAGGAGTGCGAGAAGCCGGCGGCGGAGTTCGCCGAGCGGCTGTCGGCGGCGCTGGCCGTCGACACACCGCTGACGGGCGACGAGCGACGGGCGCGCGGCGGGCTCACCAACCGCCAGGTGACACTGAGCTGACCGGCGAGTCACCGCCCGATCGCGGGACCGTCGAAGCGCCGGACCACCACCGGATCACCGCCGGTCCACTGACAGTGCCTTCGGCGGTGAAGGGCTCCCGGCGGAGCGGTGACACCAGTCACACCATCCGTCACACCGTCCCGTACCGGCAGGTAATTCATTGTCCGAATACACCGGATCGAATTTGCTAACTGCCGATCTCTTGTTACCGTTCTAGAAGCCCGGTCGCTGGTGCATCCCCCGTCGCCAGCGACCGGGCGTCCGCGTTCTCGGGGCCGACCGGTATGTCAACGGTCCACCGTGGCCCACGAGTTGCTCCCCGACCTCGGCAGCAGAGGTCCGGACTCCCCGCCATCGCCCCCGCCGGACGGCTTCGGTGAGGCCGCGAACTCCACGATCACCGTGTATTCCGCACGAGTTCCCCGGGACCGCTCACGGGGCGTCCGGCAGGTCGCGGGCTCATCCGCGGCCCCGGCCACGCGGTGTGTCCGTACGGTGCGTCCGCACGGGCCCATCGGGCTGAGCGGGGCGCGCAGTTCACGCCCGTCGCATTGCGGTATGCGGTGCGGGCCCCTGTGTCGCGTCCCTCGGTCGGTACACATGTCCGCGCCTCGATCCCTTCGGGAGAGGCGACTTCAGGCCCATATCGCTCGGCCGTACATCCCGGCGCGGTCCCGTCGGCGGTATCGCCCGTCATACCGCCAGCCGTATCGCCCGTCACAGGCGTCCCGTCCGTCACGGAGCCCGTCGCACAGTCGGCCGCGGCAGACCCCTCGGTTCCGGACACAGTGGTTGCGGACACGGTCGGAAGACCGGCTCCCGCCTTGGCGTGCGCCCGGCCCCGCAGGGAACGTCCAGGGGAGCGTACAACGGGGTCCGGCTCGCGCCCGTAGGTCCGGCTCGCACCCGTACGGGTGACAGCGGGCGCCGACGCCGGCGCCGTACCGCTTCGGGCGCGGCGGCCCTGCCCCGGGGACCCGGGAAGCTCGGCGCCGTACGGGCCGGGCCCTGATGCACCCGGCGCGACGCGCCCCGGGACGGGACGCGTCGACCGCCGTCAGTACGCGAGCCTGCTGCCGCCGTCCGGCGCGCTCGTGCTCGCCTCGACGAGCGCGTCCACGACCGCCTTCACATCGGGCAGCCAGGGCGCCGCCGAGCCCGCCAGAGGCGCCCGTTCCCAGCGGACCTGTCCGCCCGCCGCCTCCGACGGAGGCAGCGCCAGATAGCCGCCCTCGCCGTGGAACCGCAGCGAACTGGGCACCCACGCCTTGGCGTAGAGCAGCTCACCGAGCTGTTCGAGGGTGTACGGAGCCACCAGCAGCGACCAGCGCGTGGGGGTCGCGACCACCGGGCCGAGCCGGATGTCCATCCGGTCCAGCTCCACGAGCGCCCGCGCGCCCGCGACGGCCGGCAGGCTCACCGCGCAGGGCGCGCTGCCGCCGGTGGCCAGCACGATCGGGGCCGTGGGCCGGTTCCGCCACCACCAGCGCACCATGCGCTCGTCGGTGGTCGCCGCGAGCAGACCGGGATCGAAGGGGTGTGCGCCGGGTACGACGCAATCGGGGTCGGGGCAGGCGCAGCCGAGTCCGCGTGTCCCGCGTCCGCCGACCGCCGTGAGACCGGCGCCGGGGAGTACGGGCCATCTCCACGCGGTGGCGCAGATGAGCGCCGCGTCGAGTTGGGCAGGCCCACCCTTGCGCCGGAGCCTGCGTCGCCTTCCGAGGATCTCGCGCATGAGCGCTCGTTCCTTTCCGTTGAACGCCGAGGTCCACATGACACTGACACCATGTGTGTGCATCACTTCACCGTGCGTATCACTGTGCGTAGTCACCGCGCGCACTTTCGACGCATGGCCGCCCCGTACCTGAGGCACGGACGGTCCCTCCCCGCCCGCCGGCGCATCACGCCATTCCTGGGCCGGGCACGGACCGTCTTCGTCGAGCATGTGGCGAGGGGTGGCGTGCGCATGGCGCTTACTGTCCCGCTCTGTCCCGCTGTACTTTTCTCGCCACTCCGGGGGATGAGGTGTGACCTACGGCGGTTAAGACGCCCGGTCCCGCCGACAGGTTCCGGGGCGGTCCCAACTGCCCCTGTCCGTCACCGTTTACGTACCCACCACGTTCGGAATGACGCTCCACTCGGGCCGAACTCGAACTCGTCCCTGAAGGACCCCCTGTTGAGCGCACTCAGTCGATCGCAAAACCTGGTCAGGGGGGTCATTTTTTTGCCAACTTGAACGTCTCAGGACACCGGTCGTTCCACCGGGACAATGCTGGACATTGCCTAAGTTGTACGTGTACATGTGGATACATGGGTAGCCGCGCGGAATGACCTAGGGGTTTGCGATGCTATTGAGTGAAACGCACCCGTCGGAAAGCCGACTGTCATGAGCGCCCCGAACATGCCGAAAGTGGCTGGAATCGATTCCACGGTTCCGGCCCCCGCGCACACTGGCCCGCCCCTGGATGACCTTCCCTCCGCGCCCGGCGCGCTGATCCGGGACCGGCTGGCCGGCTGGGTCTCCGATCTGACCACCCTGCACGAACTCACCGAACGTCTGGCCGGAACCAGCTCACTCGACAGCGCGCTCAAGGAACTGCTGCGCGCCGGAGCCGCCCTCGTCGGCGCACGCCGAGGACTGGTCGTACTCGAACCGGCCGACGGTCTGGGCCCCGGTACCACCCTCGGGCTCGGACTCACCCGCGCGGATCTCGGCCATCTGGAGACCGTGCCGCGCCGGGCCTCCTCGTACGGCAGGCTCCTGGACGGCCCCGCCGCACGGACCGAGCCGGTGGCCGTTCCCGATCTGTTCCGTGACACGGAGGCGGACCCGCGCCAGCGCGAGGTCGCGGTACGGCTCGGCTACGGCGCGAGCTACGCCGTACCGCTGGTCGCCGGTACGGGAGCCGGCGCCGTGTCCGGGCGGCTCGGGGCCGTCGTCTGGCTGTACGACGAACCCGCCGAACCGGTGGAACGGCAGCGCCATCTCGTCGGTCTCTACACGCGGTACGCGAGCGCGCATCTCGCGCGGCTGCTGGAGCTGGAGCGGGCCCGTACGCGCGCAGCCAGCATCGCCGAGGAGCTGCTCCCCAGCCGGCTCCCCCGGATCCCCGGCATCCAGCTCGCCGCGCGCCACCGCACGGGCCCGTACGGCGGCGGCGACTGGTACGACGCTCTCCCGCTGCCCGAGGGCGCCGTGAGCCTGTCCGTCGGCTCGGTCAGCGGCTCCGGGCCCGGCGCGGTGGCCGCGATGGGACGGCTGCGCGCCTCGACGCGCGCGTACGCCGTCATGGAGGGCGAGGACCCCGTCGCCGTGCTCTCCGATCTGGAGCTGCTGCTGCGGCTGACCGAGCCCGCGCGTACGGCCACCGCCCTCTTCGCGTACGCCGAACCGGCCCAGGGCAAGATCCTGCTGGCGGGGGCCGGGCACGCGCCGCCGCTGATCGTCGGGGACCGGCGTACCGAGTTCGTCGAGACGTCCCTGTCCGCCCCGCTCGGCATGCTCGCCTGCTGGGAGGCGCCCAGCGTGGAGGTGTGGCCCGCGCCCGGTGAAACGGTGCTGCTCTACACGGACGGGCTGCTGCGGCGCACCGGCGATCCCATGGACCGGGCCTACGCGCGGCTGCACGGGGCGGCGGCGAGCGTCCCCCCGTCCGCCAGGAACGATCCGGGAGCGGTCGCCGACCATGTACTGCGGACCGTGCTGCCGGGCGGGCCGGACACCGGGAACGCCGGCGGCGCGGGGAGTCCCGGCAGTGCGGAGGACGTGGTCCTGCTCGCCGCGCGGTTCGACTGATCTTGTCCGGGTCTCCCTCCGTCTCGTCCGGGTCTCCCCCCGTCTCCCTCTGTCCCACCCCGTCTCATCCGGTCTCATCGGGTCTGGTGGGGTCTGATCCGGTGCTGATGGATTCCTCACAGGGACACCGGGCGGTCTTCCCCCCGCACATACGATGGAAAAGATGGTCTGGATTCATAGCCTTATGAGGAGAAGACGTGGCTGACGAGCTCACCCAGGAGACCCCGGCAACCCCGGAACCGGAGACTCCGGAAACCCCGGAGGCCGAAGAAGAACCGATCAAGACGAGGAAGAACGGTTTGACCCCGGGCGTGTCCGACGAGCTCGCAGAAATCATGAAGTCCGGCTGGGCCGACACCGAGTTGCACGGCCTGGAGCCGATCGCACAGGCGTCCCACACCGCCGCGCGCCGCGCCGCGCTCTCCGCGCGCTTCCCCGGCGAGCGCCTGGTGATCCCCGCCGGCAATCTCAGAACCCGGTCCAACGACACCGAGTACGCCTTCCGCGCCTCCACCGAGTACACGTACCTCACCGGCGACCAGACCCACGACGGCGTTCTCGTACTGGAGCCGAAGGACGACGGGCACGACGCGACGGTCTATCTGCTGCCGCGCTCCAACCGGGAGAACGGCGAGTTCTGGCTCGACGGCCAGGGCGAGCTGTGGGTCGGCCGCCGGCACTCCCTCGCCGAGGCCGAGCAGTTGCTGGGGATCCCCGCCAAGGACGTACGCAAAGTGGCCGCCGCCCTCAAGGAGGCGACGGGCCCGGTCCGTAACGTCCGTGGGCACGACGCCTCCGTCGAGGCCGCGCTGACCGACAAGGTGACGGCGGAGCGCGACGAGGAGCTGCGGGTCTATCTCTCCGAGGCGCGCGCCGTGAAGGACGACTTCGAGATCGGCGAGCTCCAGAAGGCCGTCGACTCCACCGTGCGTGGCTTCGAGGATGTCGTGAAGATCCTCGACAAGGCGGAGGCGACCAGCGAGCGCTATATCGAGGGAACGTTCTTCCTGCGCGCCCGCGTCGAGGGGAACGACATCGGTTACGGCTCGATCTGCGCGGCGGGACCGCACGCCACCACCCTGCACTGGGTGCGCAACGACGGCGACGTACGCTCCGGCGATCTGCTGCTGCTCGACGCCGGTGTGGAGACCCACACCCTCTACACGGCCGATGTCACGCGCACGCTGCCGGTCAACGGCCGCTACAGCGAGCTCCAGCGGAAGATCTACGACGCGGTGTACGAGTCCCAGGAGGCCGGTATCGCGGCGGTGAAGCCCGGTGCGAAGTACCGCGACTTCCACGACGCCTCGCAGCGTGTCCTCGCCGAGAAGCTCGTGGCGTGGGGGCTGCTCGAAGGGCCGGTCGAGAAGGTCCTGGAGCTGGGCCTCCAGCGCCGCTGGACGCTGCACGGCACGGGGCACATGCTCGGTCTGGACGTGCACGACTGCGCCGCCGCGCGCAGGGAGGTGTACGTGGACGGAACGCTGGAGCCGGGGATGTGCCTCACCGTCGAGCCGGGGCTCTACTTCCAGGCCGATGATCTGACCGTGCCCGAGGAGTACCGCGGTATCGGTGTCCGGATCGAGGACGACATCCTCGTCACGGAGGACGGGAACCGCAATCTGTCGGCGGGGCTGCCGCGCCGGGCCGACGAGGTGGAGGCCTGGATGGCGGGCCTCAAGCAGGCCTGACGGCTGAGATCTGACGGACCTGACGGACCTGACGGACCTGACGGCTGGAGCGGGCCCGACGGACTCGATGGCCGGGCACGGAGGGCGGGCTGCTCGGGCTCACATGGCTCTGAGCAGCGCGTCCTCCCGCCATTTGAGGATCTTGTCGAAGCTGACCACCGCGCCGTGCCCCGGTTTATTGCGGAAATGCACATGATCAGCGAGTTGTTCGATCAGGCCCAGGCCCCTGCCGCTCTCAGCGGTGGGGGCGGGCGGGGGCGCGGGGCGGCGCACCACCCGTCGGGCAGGGAAACCGGGGCCGGAATCGGCCACTTCGATACGGCATCGCTCGCCGTCCAGATACGCGGTCACCCGGTACGCCCCGGGCGCCCCGGTGAAGCGTCCGTCCTCGTCGTCCCCGCTGTCCTCACCCGTACCGCCGTGCTCGACGGCGTTCGAACAGGCTTCGCTGAGGGCGACCGAGAGATCGAAGGAGATGTCGGGGTCGACCCCTGCGGTCTCCATGGCACCGAGCAGAAGGTGACGGGCGAGCGGAACGCTCGCGGCTTCGCGCCGCAAGTGGAGAGACCACCAGATGCTCATGCTCCAGCCTTTCTGGCTGCGGCTCGACATACCGATACGTATTGCCCCCCTTGGGGGGTCGTAAGCACGCGGTTGACGTGATAGCCCCCATTCGGCGGACGCGAACGTGGCGCATGGCGGTGTATGGGACAGAGGACGACCTTCCGGACCTGCCCTATGGCACCCGGAGGCGCGGTGCGATGATGGCCCGGCCATGTCTGCCCGTCTCGTACGCGCCGGAGCCGCTCCGCGGCTGCTGAGGGCCGCGGTGTTCACCGCGGTCTGTGTCGTGCTGTCGGCGACCGGACATGTACTGGCCTCCTGTGCCCCCGTCCCCTGGTGGACCCTGCTCCTCGGCTTCCTGGCCGTCTTCGCCGTCGCGGCACCACTGGCCGGACGCGCGCGTTCGACACCCTCCATCGTGCTGGCCCTGACGGTCGGACAGCTCGCTCTGCACAGCGTGTTCGGCCTCGGGCAGCGGCATCTCACGGTGCCGGCGGGGACCGACGACGCGTTGATCAGACTGGCCGCGAAACTGGTCTGCGGAGCGGGCCCGGCCTCGCTGAGCGCTGTCGACGCACAGCGGATCGTGGCCAACGCGGGGCTCAACCCGGCGGGTTCGGGCATGGGCACGGCGGCGGGCGCGGGTACGGCGGCGGGCGCGGCCACGGTCACGGGTTCCGGGGCGATGGCGGGGGCCCATCAGCATCTGTTGGCCGCGATCGGGGCGGCGGGCTCTTCCCCGGCCTCCGGTTCGGCCGCCGGGCACTCCGCCGACGGGTTGCTTCCCTCCCTGCCGATGCTGCTCGGGCATCTGCTGGCCGCCCTCGCGACCGGCTGGGTGCTGCGCCGCGGGGATCTCGCGCTGGTCCGGCTCACCCGGCTCTCGGCGCACGGGATCAGTGAGGTGACGGAGAGTGCCTCGCTGCGCGCCCTGCGTGCGGCCCTGGCGCTCGTACGGACCCTGCGCGCCGGACTGTCCGGCGCGCACGCTCCAGAGGCACGCGCTCCCCGTACCTCGTACGCCGCTCCTCCGGTGACCGCCGGGGCGGCACTCCAGCACACGGTGATCAGGCGCGGCCCTCCCACGGCCCTCGCTCTCGCAGCCTGACGCGACGTATCTCTCCCTCCCTCACGTCCACAGGCCTCACGCGCTCACGTACTCAAGTGCTCACGCCGCCGCGTCCGTACGGACACGGCCGTAGACACAGATGCGTGTCCGGATGACGGCCGTGGCGGACGGATGTGAGGTCGCGCCGCCGTCGCGCGTCCGCGCCTCGGCGCATCCGCCCGATCACCTTCTCCCCACACCGTGGAGTGTTCCGTGTTCTCAACGTTCTCCGCCTTCTCCTCAGGGTCCGCGGCCAAGAACCCCGCTCGTCTCTCCGTCACCCGTCTCTCCGTCGCCGGTGGCGTCGCCGTGACGGCTCTTCTGCTGCTGGCGGGTCCCGCCTCCGCTCATGTCAGCGTCCAGCCGCAGGGCCCGGCCGCCAAGGGCGGCTACGCCACGATCAACTTCAAGGTCCCCAACGAGCGCGACGACGCCTCCACCACCAAGCTCGAAGTGAACTTCCCCGCCGACCATCCGCTGGCGTCCGTGATGCCGCAGCCGGTGCCCGGCTGGAAGATCGACGTCACCAAGAGCAAGCTCGCCAAGCCGCTGGAGCTGCACGGCAACACGATCACCGAGGCGGTCTCCAAGGTCACCTGGACCGCCGACGGCGGCAAGATCGGCCCCGGACAGTTCCAGCAGTTCCCCCTCTCCGTCGGCCAGCTTCCCGAGGACGCCGACCAACTGGTGTTCAAGGCCCTCCAGACGTACGACAACAAGGAGGTCGTCCGCTGGATCGAGGAGCCCAAGGAAGGCGCGGCGGAGCCCGAGAGCCCCGCGCCCGTACTGAAGCTCACCGCGGCCACGGGCGATGAGCACGGCGCGGCGGCGGACCAGGCCGGCACCGGGGCGGCCTCGGATCACGACGACACGAAGACCGCGGACGCGCCCCATGACGTGACGGCCGACGCGACGACCGGGACGGCCTCCGCCGACAGCAGTGACACCACCGCACGGGTGCTGGGCATCGTCGGCATCGGCGTCGGTGTCGCCGGGGTGGCCTTCGGTGTCCTGGCCGGCCGGCGCCGTACCTCCTGACGCGCCGCCCGATCCGTTGCTTGATCCACTGCCCGATCCGTTGCCCGACCGCGCTTTTCCGGCATACGCCTGACGTACGGCCGCCCTGCGGCTGACGCGTGAGGCTCCATGTACATGTAACCGAGGCGCCCGGGGCACGCGGGGCCGGAACTTCCCGGCCC
>NZ_JBSGVS010000031.1:0-99124 GCF_053608565.1 Streptomyces sp. NPDC055025 | reverse complement strand
GCCCCTGCCCGCAGGGCAAGGGCCCGCCGGGCAGGGGCTGCCGCCGCCGGTGCGACTCCCGTCTACTCCTCGCCCGCGAGCTTCAGTGTCCGGAGCTTCTGGCCCGCGTACCAGGTCGCCACCACCGAGACCCCCGCCAACAGGCCCACCGCCAGCGGCAGGCCGACGTCCGAGGTGATCGTGCCCTCGCCTGCGATCCGCTGGGCGAGCGCGAGCGCCCACTGCTGAACGCTGAGCGTCCGCGCGCCCGCCACCAGGCTGCCGAAGAGCGTCTCCCAGACCAGGGCGTAGACGAGTCCGATGACCACCGCGTGGCGGCTGACCGTACCCAGCAGCAGGAAGAGCGCGCTGTACGCGATCGAGGCGACGAGCGCCGCGACCGTGTACGCGACCGCGATCTGCTGGCCGTTGCCGTTGAGCACGTATCCGGCGATGAAGGTGGGGACCGCGGAGAAGGCCATGGTCACGGCTATCGCCACGATCAGCTTGGTGAAGATGATCGACGACCGCTTCACCGGCTTGGAGAGCAGATAGACGATCGATCCGTCGTCGATCTCGGGTCCGATCGAGCCCGTCCCCGCGATGACACCGATCAGCGGCACCATCGTGGCGAGCGCGAAACCGCCCAGCACATCCACCGCGACCTGGTCGTCCGCGCCGTTGAGCACCCGGACCGCCACCGCGATCAGGATCAGCAGCGCGGGCAGTACGAAGAGGATCGCGGCCCGGCGCCTGCCGAGCAGGGCCCGGTAGGTGAGCCGGGCGACTGTGGGGTTGTACATGACGTCACAGCTCCTTTCAGGCCGCTCAGGCCGCTACGAGATAGGAGAAGACCGATTCGAGGGACTCGTCCGAGGGCGAGACCGTGAGCAGCCTGATGGAGTGCTCGCGGGCGACTCTCGGCAGCAGTTCGGTGAACCGGCCGAAGTCGACCGCCTGGATACGCAGCGCGCCTTCGGCGAGGTCCACCTCGATACCGGCCGTCGACGGGTCGGCGATCAGTGCGGCGGCGAGCGCGCGGTCGTCACTGGACCGTACGAGGTAGCGGTGCGGCCGGTCGGTCATGAGACGGCGGATCTTGCGGAAGTCCCCGGAGGCGGCATGGCGCCCGGCCACGATCACCTCGATGTGCGAGGCGAGCTGCTCGACCTCCTCCAAGATATGGGAGGAGAAGAGAACGGTGCGACCCGTGGCGCCCATACGCCGCAGCAGATCCATGAGCTGCATCCGCTGACGCGGGTCCATTCCGTTGAACGGCTCGTCCAGAAGGAGTACGGACGGGTCGTGGACCAGCGCGGACGCCATCTTCACCCGCTGCCGCATGCCCTTGCTGTAGGTCGCGATCCGGCGGTCCTGCGCGTACTCCATCTCGACCGTGGCGAGCGCCGTACGCGCCTCTTTCGCACCCAGCCCGTGCAGTTCCGCGTTGGCCACGACGAAGTCGAGGCCGGTGAGGAAGTCGTACATCGCCTCCCGCTCCGGCACGATGCCGATCTCCCGGTAGACGGACTCGTTGCGCCAGATCGGCTGCCCGTCGAGGGTGACGGTGCCCGTGGACGGCGCGAGGAAGCCCGCCATCATATTGATGAGAGTGGACTTGCCGGCGCCGTTGGGGCCCAGCAGTCCGGTGACCCCGGGGCCGATCGTCATGGTGACGTCGTTGACGGCCACCACATTGCCGAACCAGCGTGAGGTGTGCTCGATATCGATGGTGGTCACAGCCCGACCTTCCGGTAACGGCGCATGAGAACGGCGTACGAGCCGAGCACGAGCGCGAGGACGACCAGCAGATAGACCACGCCCACGCCGGCCGAGGGGCCCGCCTCGCCGGGGAAGGCGGAGGTGGCGCCCAGGAAGGCGGTCTGTACGCCGTCGATGAGCGTGACCGGCGAGAAGAGGCCGAGCCACTTGACGGCGCCGGTCGCGTCCGAACTCCACGCGATCGCCTGGAGGGTGGAGACCGCGCCGTACGAGATGGTCAGGGTGGCTATCACGGCGGCGACGCCGAAGCCGCGGCGCGGTGTGAGAGCGGCCAGCACCAGCCCGAGTCCGCCGAAGAGCAGGGAGAGCAGCGCCACCGATACCAGCCCCTGGCCGAATCCCTTGCTCTGGTCCGCGAAGTCCATCTTGGCCAGCAGCGAACCGGCGTAGAGGATGACGAGCGGCGCCCCCGTCAGCACGAAGAGGGCGGAGGCCATCGCCCCGTACTTCGCGAGCACGTAGTCGACGCGCTCGATCGGACGGGAGAAGTAGAGCGGCACGGTCTTGAAGCGCAGATCGCGGGAGACGGACTGCGGGGCCTGGGAGGCCAGATAGAGACCGATGACGGCCTGGGTGAAGATCGCGTAGCGGGTGTAGTCGAGGGGCAGGGTCTTGAGATTGGTCGCGATGGCGACCGCGACGATGATCGCCGCGGGCAGGCACATCACCGCGAAGAGGATCATCGGCAGGACCTTGGACTTGGCCGAGCGGCCGAGTCCGTACGCGCCGCGCAGGGACTGTGAGTAGAGGGAGCGGCGGGCGTAGGCGCGGCCGAGGCGCGGCCCGTCGTAGTTGCGGTATCCGATGTTGTGGATCCGGGTCGTCCCGGCTCCGGCCGCGGAGCCGGACCCGGACCCGGCCGCCGTACCGTTCTCGGTCTCAGTGCTCATCGTGGGCGCCTCCCTTCGGCGATGTGTGCTCCGTCTCGTGCCCGGCCGGCTGTGCGGCCTGCTGGGGGCGGAAGACCTCCGCTATGTGATGGCGCCGCTGTTCCATCCGTACGAGCCCCAGACCGAGTCCGGCGACCGTGTCGCGGACGACGTCGTACGTCTCCTCGCCCTTGGCCTCGATCAGCAGGATGTGACCCGCGCCGGGAAGCCCCTCCTCCGTGCCCGCGTGGAGGGTCAGCCCGGCCGTGGTGAGGGCCTCGCGCAGCGCCGACGTGCCGTCGGGGTGCGCGTCCGTGTCCGTGACCTCGACCGCGAGGGTCGTGGTGATCTGCGTGAAGTCACTGGTGGAACTGGAGCGGAGCAGCGTTCCGCCGTCGATGACGACGACATGGTCACAGGTGCGTTCGAGCTCGCCCAGGAGGTGCGATGTGACCAGGACGGAGATACCGAAGTCCGTGTGGACACGGCGGATCAGACCGAGCATCTCGTCGCGGCCAACCGGGTCGAGGCCGTTGGTCGGCTCGTCCAGGAGGACGAGCTGGGGGTCGTGGACCAGCGCCTGGGCGAGTTTGACGCGCTGCTTCATACCGGTCGAGTAGCCGCCGATGGGGCGGTACCGCTCCTCGTAGAGGCCGACATGGCGCAGGGTGTCCGCGGTGCGCTCACGGGCCGCGGTCGGCGGGAGTCCGGACATGCGCGCCATATGGACGACGAACTCGGTGGCCGAGACGTCCGGCGGCAGGCAGTCGTGCTCGGGCATGTATCCGACGCGCTCGCGGATGGCGCTGCCGCTGGTGGCGACATCGAGCCCGAGCACCGTGGCCCGGCCTTCCGTGGCGGGGGAAAGACCCAGCAGGATCTTGATCATGGTGGACTTGCCGGCCCCGTTGGCGCCCACCAGACCGGTCACACCGGGTCCGATGTCCAAGGAGAGCCGGTCAAGCGCGGTTACCCGGGGGAACCGCTTACTCAGGCCTTCTGTCGCGATCACAGTCACGGTCCGACCGTAGTGGCGAAGGCAACAGGGGGCGTCAGACCTGGCGGCTGTATCGGTGTCCGTCTCCAGATGTAGGGACCCGTAAGGGGGACGTAAGGGCAGGGGGTCCGCCGGGCGGTCGTCCGCGCCGATCCGCGGTCGGTCCGCCGCTGATCCACAGCCGGTCGGCGGCCCGTCCACAGCCTGTTCGCGTCGGTCCACACCTGGATCCACACCTGATCCACACCTGGATCCACATCGGTTGTCCACAGGTACGACCCGGCGCTTGACGCCGCCGTCGGCCATTGTCACATTCATCACTGTGACATTCATCTGTGTCACGTCGCGAACACGTACCGCACACAGCCTGGTGGGAGGCGATGCAGTGACGGATCGACGGACCGCGGAGCTGCGGGGATTCAGGGATGTCCAGCGTCTGGCGTACGAGTGCGCGGAGGCCGTCTCCGCACGGCTCGGGCCGGGGGTGACGGAGCGCGGGGCGGCACGGATGCAGCGTGCGTGGCTGCGCGCCCGTGGGGTGCGCGACTGGTTCCATCTGCCCTTCGCCTGGTTCGGGGACCGTACGGCGTTCGCCGGCTTCCGGATACCGCTCCAGTTCTTTCCCACCGGGCGCCGGCTGGAGGAGGGGATGCCGTACATCCTGGATCTCGCGCCCATCCACCGGGGCTTCACGGCGGATGTCGGCTACTCGGGCTGTCTCGGTCCCAATCCCCTGCACGACCGGCTGCTCGCCGATCTGCGCACGCACCGCGAGCTGATCCTGCGGGAGGTGCGCGAGCGGCGGACGCTGCGCGAGATCTACGAGGACGTGGACCGGCTGATGACGCGGCAGGGCTATGCCAACCGGCACCGGGCGTACCCCTTCGGTGTCATCGCCCACAAGGTCGACCGGGTGAAGGAGCGCCGCTGGTCACCGCACGTTCTCGGATTCGGCACCCAGTCGCTCAAGGGGCTGGCGGGTGACGCGCTGCGTGGTCACCGGGAGGGCTGGTCGCCGCTGTGGAGTCCGTACGGATTCTCCGACCACCCGCCCACGCCGGGTCTGTGGGCGGTCGAACCCCACCTCGGATTCCGGGGTACGGGCGCGAAGTTCGAGGAGATCCTGGTGGTCACCGACTCGCGGGATCCGGAGCAGAGCGCGTTCTGGCTGGATGACGATCTGCCGCATGTGCGGCGCTGGGCGGAGGCCGGATGAGTACGGGGCTGAACGGGGCGCGGGAGCGCCGGGTGCGGACGGGCGGGGTGGAGCTGTGCGTCGCCGAGCTGGGCGACGCGGCCCGGCCGACCGTACTGCTCGTGCATGGCTATCCCGACAGCAAGGAGGTCTGGTCCGAGGTCGCGGGACGGCTCGCCGAGAACTTCCATGTGGTGCTGTACGACGTACGCGGGCACGGCGGATCGACGGCACCCGCGCCCCTGCGCGGCGGCTTCACGCTGGAGAAGCTGACGGACGACTTCCTTGCGGTGGCCGACGCGGTGAGCCCGGACCGGCCGGTCCATCTGGTCGGCCACGACTGGGGTTCCGTACAGGCCTGGGAGTTCGTGACCGTGGCGCGGACCGAGGGGCGGATCGCCTCGTTCACCTCGGTGTCGGGCCCTTCGCTGGACCACATGGGGCACTGGATCAAGCGGCGGGCGAAGCGGCCCACGCCACGTGGGGTGGCTCAACTGCTCGGCCAGGGAGCCAGGTCCTGGTACGTCTACGCGCTGCATACGCCCGTGCTGCCCGAGCTGGCCTGGCGGGGGCCTCTCGGCAGGCGGTGGCCCGCGATCCTGCGGCGGGCCGAGAAGCTCTCCGGTACGTCCTATCCGACGTCCTCCCTGCCGCGGGACGCCGCGCACGGTGCGTGGCTCTACCGGGACAATGTCCGCGCCCGGTTGAGCGGGCCGCGTACCGACGCCTACGCGCACGCGCCCGTCCAGCTCATCACTCCGACCGGCGACGCCTTCCTGTCGGAAGGGCTCTACAACGATCTGGAGCGGTGGGCCCCGGGGCTGGTACGGCGCACGCTGCCCGCCAGGCACTGGGTGCCCCGCACCAGACCGGACCAATTGGCCTCCTGGATCGTCGACTTCGTCCTGGTCCACGAGAACGGCGGGCCCCGGCCCGGGAGTACGGACGGCGGGGGCGGTACGGGCACGCGTACGGGTGCCGGTACGGGAGCGCGTACGGGTGCCGGTACGGGAGCGCGTACGGGTGCCGGTACGGGAGCGGCGCCGGGCGGAGCGTACGCACAGCGTTTCGGTGGACAGCTCGTCCTGGTCACGGGTGCGGCCGGCGGTATCGGGCGGGCGACCGCCTTCGCGTTCGCCGAGGCGGGCGCGCGGATCGTGGCGGTCGACCTCGACAGGGAGGGGGCGGCCAGAACGGCGGAGCTGGCCCGGCTGATCGGAGCCCCGGAGGCCTGGGCCGAGCAGACCGACGTCGGTGACGGGCAGGCCATGGAGAAGCTCGCGGAGAAGGTCGCCGCGGAGTACGGCATCGTCGACGTCCTGGTCAACAACGCGGGGATCGGACTGTCGGGTGCCTTCCTCGACACCACCGCCGAGGACTGGAAGAAGGTCCTGGACGTCAATCTGTGGGGCGTCATCCACGGCTGCCGCGTCTTCGGCGGACAGATGGCCGAGCGCGGCCAGGGCGGCCATATCGTCAACACCGCGTCGGCGGCGGCCTATCAGCCCTCGAAGGCGCTGCCCGCGTACAGCACGTCCAAGGCGGCGGTGCTGATGCTCAGCGAGTGTCTGCGGGCCGAACTGGCCGGACAGGGCATCGGGGTCTCCGCGATCTGTCCCGGTTTCGTCAACACGGGCATCACCTCCACCGCGCGCTTCACCGGGGTCTCCGCGGAGGAGCAGGATCGGCGCAGAAGGAAGACCGCGCGGCTGTACGGCCTGCGCAACTATCCGCCGGAGAAGGTCGCCGACGCCGTGCTGCGGGCCGTCGTACGGAACCAGGCCGTCGTGCCGGTCACCCCCGAGGCCCGGGGCGCCCGCCTGCTGTCCCGCCTCGCGCCCGGGGCGCTGCGCGCGATCGCCCGCGTGGAGCCCCCGCTGTGAGCGCCGGGAAGCGCTACGCCATCGTTCCGCGCCGGGTGTCGTTCGACTGGCACGGGACTCCCCTCCACTGGATACCGGACGAGCCCACGGCCACCCATGTCATCAATGTGCTCCATCTGCTGCTGCCGGCGGGCGAGCGGTGGTTCGTGAAGGTCTTCAAGGAGGGCCTGCCGCTGGTCACCGACCCCGAATTGCTCAAGGACGTCAAGGGGTTCATGGGGCAGGAGGCCACGCACAGCGTGCAGCACTCCTCCGTACTGGACCATCTGGCCGAGCAGAAGCTGAGCACCGAGGCGTTCACACGGCGCGTCGACTTCCTCTTCGAGAAGCTCCTCGGCGAGAGGCCGCCGTGGGGGATCCCCTTCCCCGCCGGGAAGTGGCTGCTCTACCGGCTGGCGTTCGTCGCCGCGATAGAGCAGTTCACCGCGGTGCTCGGTGACTGGGTGCTGCGCGCGGAGGGGCTGGACCGGGCGGGGGCCGACGAGGTCATGCTCGATCTGCTGCGCTGGCACGGCGCGGAGGAGGTCGAGCACCGCGCCGTGGCCTTCGACATGTACGAGCACTGCGGCGGCCCGGCTCCCGCTCGCTACGCCCGCCGTGTCGGCACCATGTGCGTCACCGCGCCCGTACTGCTGTGGCTGTGGATCTGGGGCGCCGCCTATCTGATCCGGCACGACCCCCTGCTCGCCGGACGGCCGCGCTATTCGCCACGTGAGCACAACAGGGCGATCGGCAAGGGGCTGCTGCCCCCCTGGGGTGACCTGGGCGCGGCGATACCCCGCTATCTCCGCCGGTCCTACCACCCCTCGCGGGAGGGTTCGCTGCGCAGGGCCGTCGAGTACCTCGCGAGCTCCCCCGCGGCCCGTGCGGCGGCGGGCGCGGCGGGCCGGGCGGCGCCGGGGCGGAGGCGATGAGCGGGTCCGGGCCGTCCGCGCGCGCCGAGTACCGGATCGAGGGGCTGGCGCACGCGAGTGGCACCACCGTCCGTACGATCCGGGCCTACCAGGACCGCGGGCTGCTGCCGAGACCGGAGCGGCGCGGGCGGGCCAATGTGTACAACGGCACCCATCTCGCCCGGCTGCGGCAGATCGCGGATCTGCTGGACCGGGGGTACGGCCTGGCCTCCATCAAGGAACTGCTGGAGGCATGGGACACGGGACGCGGTCTGGGCGGGGTGCTGGGTCTCGCGGCCGAGGCGCGCGGACCGTGGACCGACGAGGGGGCGGCCAGGATCTCCCGGGCTGACCTGGACGAGCGGTTCGGTGGGACACAGGACGACAAGGCGATCGCCGAGGCGGTGGAACTGGGGGTGCTGGAGCGCGTTCCTGGCCGGGACGACATGTTCCTGGTGCCCAGTCCCCAGGAGCTCTCCGTGGCAGCGGAGTTGCACGCGGCGGGAGTGCCGCTGCCCGCGATCTCCGGGCGGTTGCGGGAGCTTCGCGGCCAGGTCGAGCACATCGCCGCCCACTCATTGACCTCTGTGGTACTTCCCGCCGACACGATTCGGGCCGTACGGAGGCTGGTCGGCCATGAGAACGTCGCGGCCTTCATCACGGCGGCCACCGAACGGGAGCTCCATACAAGGACCTTGGACGCCCTCGCCTCAACCGAGGTGCAAAGCAGCCATATTGATCAAATAGGTTAAGCAGTCGGCTCATTGTCCACAGGATCGGCAAATCCCCTGTGGATAACCCGAGTTGGCTGTGGATCAAACCTGTGAACCGCGATTACTTGGAAATGAGTGGCGGTGCGCGGACGCCATGGCCACGCTGTCCGTATGAACGGAGTACCCGACGAACGACGCACAGTGAAGGTGTCGAAGTATCTCTCCAAGCATCTGCGCCATCAGCCCGAGCGGATCGGTATCGCCCTGGACGCGAACGGCTGGGTGGCGGTCGACGAGCTGATCCGCGCGGCCGGCGAGCACGGCTTCCGTATCACCCGCGCCGAACTCGACCATGTCGTGGCCGTCAATGACAAGCGGCGCTTCACGGTCGACGGCGACCGCATCCGCGCCAATCAGGGCCACACCGTCACGGTCGACCTGGAACTGCCCCCCGCGGAGCCGCCCGCGTATCTCTACCACGGTACGGTCGCCCGCCATCTGGACGCGATCCGGGCCGAGGGGCTGCGCCCCATGTTCCGCCACCATGTGCATCTGTCGCCCGACCGCGAGACCGCGACCCGGGTCGGCGCCCGCCGCGGCCGGCCCGTGGTCCTGTCGGTGGGCGCGGGGGCGATGCACCGCGACGGACTGGTCTTCCATGTCAGCGCCAATGGCGTCTGGCTCACCGACGCCGTACCACCGCGCTATCTGCGCTTCCCCGGCTGACCGACTGACCCACTGACCGGCCCACCGGCCCACTGACCCACGGCCGGCCGACCGATACCGGCCGACCGTGGGGCGCCCGGCCCGGCCGCTCCCGGCCCGGCCCTCGCGGGCAGAGGCCGATTGAAGTCCCGGACGTCTCTGTCTAGGCTCTCGCCGATGGCGGCGACCGGAGCGCGACCACTCCGTACGCGGGGCCGTCACCGCGGATCGACACCCTGGGGGAGTGCCGTCATGCACCTCGCGACCGTCACCCGCCATCTGCTGAGTGGGCGGGAGAACAGACTATGAACACACCACGGATCACGGCGGCCGACCTCATCGGACGGTGGCGGCTGGAGTCCTTCGTGGAGATCGACGAGCGGGGGACCACCCTGGAGAGCCCGGTGGGTCCCGCTCCGCTCGGGTCGATCCTCTACGGCGCGGACGGCCGGGTGTCGGTGCACATCATGCGCACCGACGGCAAGCCGTACCCCGCCGTCGCGTACATCGGTTACACCGGCACCTGGCATCTGGCCGGAGACCAGGTCGTCCATACCGTGGAGATCGCCGCCGACCCCAGCTGGTCCGGCACCGAACAGGTGCGGGACGTGACGCTCAGCGGCGACGACCTCGTGCTCGGCCGGACCTGGACGGTGGACGGCCGTACCATGCGCGCCCGGCTGGAGTGGCACCGCCACTGAGGCGGACAGCACGCCGGACGGGACGCCGACGGCACGCCGGACAGTACGGGCGGGGCGGCGGGCCGCCGGAGAGCGCCGAGGCCGTAGCGGGCCACCGGGAAGCGCCGAGGTCCGGGGCCGGGTGGCCCCGGACCTCTCAGCCGGTCAGCGCCGCGTCAGGCGGCGAGACGGGTGGCCAGCGCCTTGGCCTTGGCCTCGGCGTCGGCAAAGGCCTTCGTGCGGGACTCCTCGAAGAGCGGGACGAGGTCCTTCATCGAGTCGTAGGCCGGGGCGAGCGTCAGCTCGGGAATGATGAAGTCGACGTCCAGGCCGAGCTTGTCGCGCAGGACCAGCTCCAGGTACGGCTGCGCGTAGTCGTTGCCGTGCTCCGGGGTGCCCGGGGCGTAGGAGCCACCGCGGCTGGAGACGACGACCACGGGCTTGCCGGCGAGGGCCGGCTGCTCGGTCAGAATGTTGCGGCCGATGGTGATGATGTGGTCGAGCCACGCCTTCAGGCCGGAGGTAACGCTGTAGTTGTACAGCGGCGCGCCGATCACGATCGCGTCGGCGGCCTCGCTCTCCGCCAGCAGCTCCTCGCGCAGGACGAAGGCCGCGCTCTGCTCGGGGGTGCGCTCGGCGGGGTCGACGAACGACGCGTAGTACGTGAGGGCGTCGAGGTGGGGCACCGGGTTCGCGGCGAGGTCGCGGTAGATGACCTTGCCCTCCGGGTGCTGGTCCTCCCACGCCTTGCGGAACGCGGCGGTGACCTTGCGGGAGTGCGAGTCGTCGCCGTGCAGGGAGGAGTCGATGTGCAGCAGTGTCGCCATAGTGATACCCGATCCGATCCGAGGTTTAGTAAGCAGGTTCTCTTTTACCGGAGAACCCTTGATAGCACAGTCACTTACCTTACTGCAGCTCCGTATCCCGAACGGGTACCATGGCTCCATGACAGAGCTTCGGGACGTGACGGTGGAAGGCCCGGCGCAGGGCTCTGGGTGCACCGAGCCCGAAGCGGGGATCACCCGAGTCTTCCAGATGCTGGGCAAGCGCTGGTCCGGGCTGATCCTCGCCGCGCTGATGAACGGCCCGGGACACTTCGTCGAGCTGCGCCGCGCGGTTCCCGGCATCAGCGAGCGAATGCTGTCGGACCGGCTGGCCGAGCTGGCCGCGCTGGATCTGGTGATCCGCGAGGTGGACCCCGGCCCGCCGCTGCGCGTCAGCTACCGCCTGGCGGAGGCCGGTCTCGCCCTGCGGCCCGCGATGAGCGAGCTGACGCAATGGGCGAACGCCCATCTGCCGGATGAGGGATCCAACTGCCCCAAGGAGTTCCAGGGCTGAGGAGCTCCGGGGTCGAGGAGCTCCGGGGCCGAGGAGCTGCAAGGCTGAGCGGCGCCCGCGCAAGGCCGCGGTCCCGCGGTCCGTGCGCGTCGCGTCATCCAGCCGCCGTGCCGTCGGGTCATCCGGCCACCGTGTCATCCGGCCGCCGTGTCCGTGGTCACTTGACCGCCGTGATGAGGTGGTCGGTCGTCCCGGACAGCGGCTGCACCCGGCAGTCGCGGAAACCGGCGTCCTTGAGCCAGCCGAAGCACTCCTCCGTCGTGTAACCCTTTCCGCCGCGCTGGTCCACCAGCATGTGGAGGCTGACGATCAGGGCGCCCGCGCTGTCCCGCCGGTCCTCGCCGACCAGCGTGTCGTAGACCAGCACCGACCCGCCCTCCGGCAGCGCCTCGTACGCCTTGGCCAGCAGCATGCGGCGCACCTCGACATCCCAGTCGATCAGGATGTGCCCGAAGACGACGGCGTCGGCGGCCGGGAAGCCGGACGTACGGAAGTCACCGCCCGCGAACGAGAGCCGGTCGTCAAGGCCGCCGCGGGCCACCGCCTTCTCGAAGGCCGGCCCGGACGTGGGCAGGTCGAAGCCGATCCCGGAGAGGTGCGGCTGCGCGCGCAGCAGACGGATGAGCATGGCACCGTCCGAGCACCCGACGTCGGCGACGGTCGACACCTCCCGCCAGGGGAACTCGTCGATCAGCACGGCACCGGGCGTGGCACCCGCCATGGCCCGCTGGAAACGCTCCACGAGTTCGGGGTCCGAGTGGATCGCGTCGTACGGGGACTCGCCCCCGTACGACTGGGAGCGGCCCGTGCGCAGCGCGTCCGTCAGCTTCCCCCACGACCAGTACCAGTGGCTGCCCGCGTACTCCAGCATGCCGCCGATATAGCTGTCCGACTCGGGGTCGCCGAGGTGGGTCGTGGTGGTCGGCGTGTTGGCGTAGCACCCGTCCTCGTACGTCAGCAGGTCGAGCGCGACCAGACAGTCGAAGAAGTCGGTGGCGCCGCGCTCATGGAGGCCGAGCTTCGCGCGCAGCCCGTCGGCCGACGCCGGGCCGCCCTCCGTCAGCGCGGCGAAGACACCGAGTTCGACCGCCGACTGCATGACCCGCGCCCCCATGAACCCGAGGGCGAGCCCCCTGATGCGGTCGAGTTCCTCGTTCATCGCCATGTTCAGCCCCTTTCCGGCCGGGACAGCTGGGTACGGAGATCGTCGATGAGCGCGGCGGCGGAGTCCCGGTCCCGTGCCGCGCCGAACACGTAGAAGTCCGGACGGACGAGTACGGCCGTGGCCGGCAGACCGGCCAGATGGGGCACGTAGACATCGTCGGTGTCGACCACGACCGAGCCGGGGACCGAGTCGGGGCCGGAGCCGGACGGCAGGACGTGGACGACGGAGGCGTCCAGGGTGCCGAGGAAGGCCAGGCGGTCGCCGTCGAGGAGTTCACCCGGAGGGACGAGCGTGATCAGGCTGAAGCCATGGCCGACGACCTCGTCGTAGCGGCCCGTGACCCCCTCGCCCGGGGCGCCTTCGGCCGTGGTGCCCTCGCCCGGGGCGCCCGGCCGGGTGACCCTGCCCTGCGGGAGGAGCCGGGTGACCCTGCCCTGCGGGAAGAGGTGTCCCGTGGCGCCGTCTCCCGGGCGGTGCAGCAGGCCGTCGGTCAGCGGTCTGATCTCCAGCACCAGACCGTCCGAGCCGCCCACCTCTTCCTTGGCGGCCAGCATCTTCTTGTCGCGCTCGCGCGCCACGGCCGGGTCGGGTTCGCAGATGATCCGGCCCAGCTCCACCGACTTGGTGATGGCGTACTGGACGTGCTCCCGGCGCTCGGTGGTGTACGTGTCCAGGATCCCCTCGCGGGCCCGGCCGTCCAGCACCAGATGCAGCTTCCAGGACAGATTGGCGGCGTCGCGGAAGCCGGAGGACATGCCCTGGCCGGCGAAGGGCGGCATCAGGTGCGCGGCGTCGCCCGCCAGCATCACCCGCCCCGCCCGCCACCGGTCGGCGTGGCCCGCCTTGAAGGTGTAGACGGCGTACCGGTCCAGCGTGGCGTTCCCGGGGGTGACGCCGTCCAGCGCGAGCAGGCGCCAGGCGGACTCCACCGAGTCGAGTTCCTCGACGGTCTCGCCGGGGACGCGCATGAACTCCCAGCGCCGGTGGCCGGGCCCCGCGGACACCGACGTCCGGGGGCGGGCCGGGTCGCAGGTCTGGAGGTTGTCCGGATCGAAGTCCCGTGGCGCGTCGAGCGTGACGTCACAGGTCAGCCAGTCGTGGCTGAACCCGAGCTCGGTGAAGGCCGCGCCCATCCCGGCCCGTACGACGCTGTTGGCGCCGTCGCACCCCACCAGACAGCGGGCCCGCAGGGCCAGTCGTCCGCCCGTGGCGCTCTCGGCGACGACGTCCACGCCCGTGCCGTCGTCGGTGATCTCCTTCGCCTCGTAGCCGCGCAGGACACGCAGGCCGGGCAGCTCGGCGCCGCGGGCGATGAGCGCCGACTCCAGGCCCGGCTGGTAGTACGACGTGGTGATGGGCCAGCCCTGCGGTCCGATGTCGCCGATGCCGGTGAAGAGCAGCAGTTCGAGCCCGTCGCCGTTCTGCCAGCCGTAGTCCCCGGTGGGCTTTCCGTACTCGCCCAGGGACGGGTCGAGGCCGGCCGACGCGAGGATGCGCGCCGACTCACCGTCGAAGGTCACCGCGCGCGGCAGCGGGAAGGGCTTGGGGTAGCGCTCGACCACGGTGACGTCCCAGCCCCGCTGGGCCAGCAGGATGGCCAGCGTCTGGCCGATCGGGCCGTATCCGACGATGGCCACGTCGGTCGCGACGGTGACCACGTCGGTCGGCGTCGGGATGGTCACGCCGGTCGCGACGGTGGCCGCGCCGGTCGGCGTCGGGGTGGTCTGGGCGCTCATGAGGCGCCGCCGCCCATGATCTCGTCCACGGCGGCCTGGTGGTCAGCGGGTTTTATCAAGACCCTGATCTCCTCTTCTCCGTTGTGCACCCTGGTCAGTCGCCGTCCCAGGAGCACCGACTGTCCGTTGTCGAAGGCGCGCGACCGTACGACCGTGCCGGGACCGAGGCCGTCGGCTTCCGCCTCCGGGGGCCTGGGGTCCCATGCGTCGAGGGCGCGCAGCCGCGGCTCGAACCGGTAGAGCGCCTGCCAGTCCCCCGTGAGTGCCTTGCGCTCGACCACGTGGTAGCCGTCGCTCCGCACGATCCGGTAGGCGCAGCCGTACTGGTGCTGCACGTCCTCGGTCACCCGCAGCGGTGCCAGATAGCCCGGTCCGGCGAACCCGACGTCGGCCAGCCACAGGTCGCCGTCGAGCCGGACGCCGACGAGGACATGCCCCACGTCCACTCCGAACGTGCCACCGGGACCGCGCAGACCCGCCGTCAGGAAACCGGCGTCGAACCCCAGCTCTCCGAGCAGCCGGTGGAAGAGCCCGGCGAGCTCGCCGCAGTGCCCTCCCCGTCCCGCGAGGACCGCGCGGTCGAAGGCGGCGTCGAGATCGACGCTCCGGCCGTCGAGGCCGCCCGCGACCTCGTCCGCGAGCCGGGAGTTGTCGTAGGGCAGCGCCATGAGGTGCCGCTTGTGCAGGTCCCGCAGGTCCCGCAGGGTCCCGGGCCCGGGTTCCGGTGGCCCGGGGTATCCGATGGCCGACAGATAGGCCGCCACGCTGAACATGATCCGCTCAGCCCTCCCGCTCGGTGGTCGACTCGGTGGTCAACTCGGTGATCGACCCGGTGGTCAACAGGTCGTGGGTCAACAGGTCGTGCAGATGCTCGGCGAGCATCCGCGGCGTGGGCTGGTCGAAGAGCAGACCGGCCGGCAGCCGCAGCCCGGTGGTCCCGGCCAGCCGGTTGCGCAGTTCGACGGCGTTCAGCGAGGTGAATCCCTCCTCGAAGAAGGCCGCGTCCGGATCGAGCCGGTTGTCCAGATAGCCGAGGGTCTCCCCGGCCTCGCCCTGGACCAGGTCGAGCAGCGCCGTGAGTCGCTCGTCCCCTGGAAGGTCCCGGAAGCGGTCGCGGAACGAGGTCCCGTTCGCCGTCCCATCCACTGCCCCGTTGGCCGTCCCGTTCGCTGCTCCGGGAGCCGACGCGGTGCCGCCGACCGTGCCGCCGGCCGGCGCGGCGGCGCCTTCACGGATGACGGGACCCGTCGACGCCAGCCAGTAGCGCCGGCGCTGGAAGGCGTACGTCGGCAGGTCCACGCGCCGCGCCCCGGTGCCGGCGAACACGGCCGGCCAGTCGACGGCGGTCCCCCGGGCGTGCGCGGCGGCCAGGGCCGTCAGCACGGTCCGGGTCTCCGGCCGGTCGCGGCGCTGTGTCACCAGGCAGGTCGCCGTGGTGCCCGTCTCCCCCAGCGACTCCGCGACCATGGGCGTCAGCGCGGCGTCCGGGCCGACCTCCACATACGTTCTGACGCCCTGTTCGAAGAGGGTGCGGACGGCGTCGAGGAAGCGCACCGGCCGGCGGACGTGCTCGACCCAGTAGTCGGGCGAGGTGAGCTGATCGGGCTTCAGGACCTCTCCGGTGACATTGGACACCACCGCGATCTCCGGCCGGTGATACGTGAGGCCCGCCGCCACCTCGCGGAACTCGGCGAGCATCGCGTCCATCCGGGGTGAGTGGAAGGCGTGGCCGACGCGCAGCCTGCGGGTCTTCCAGCCGCGCTCGGCGCACTGCCCGGCGACCGCCAGCACGGCGTCCTCGTCGCCGGAGACCACCACCGAGGCGGGGCTGTTGACGGCGGCGATGCCCGCCCGTCCCTCCCGTCCCGCGAGCAGCCCCAGCACATCCGCCTCGGCCGCCTGGACGGCGACCATGGCACCGCCCGGGGGCAGCGCCTGGATCAGCCTGCCGCGGGCGGTGACCAGCGCGGCGGCGTCCCGGAGCGGCAGCACACCGGCGACATGCGCCGCCACCAGCTCCCCGAGGGAGTGCCCGGCGACGAAGTCCGGGCGCATCCCCCACGACTGGAGGAGCCGGTACAGCGCGGTCTCGAACGCGAAGAGGGCGGGCTGGGTGTACGCCGTCGCGTCCAGCAGCCCCGGGTCCGGCGCGCCGGAGACGACCTCGCGCAGCGGATGCCGCAGATGCGGGTCGAGCGCCGCGCACACCTCGTCGAAGGCGTCTGCGAACACCGGGAAGTCGGCGTACAGCTCACGGCCCATCCCGGTCCGCTGGCTGCCCTGGCCGGTGAACAGGAAGGCCAGGCCGCCGCCGCCCGCGGTGTCCCGTACGACATGCCTGGCGGGGCTGCCGTCGGCCAGCGCCGCGAGACCGGCCAGCAGCTCGCCGCGGTCCGCGGCCAGCACCACGGCCCGCCGCTCCAGACCGGCCCGCGCGACGGCCTGGGAGAACGCCACGTCGGTCAGGGACGTCGTGGGGTGCTTGTCCAGATGGCGGGCGAGCTTGGCGGCCTGGCCGCGCAGACCCTCGGCCGACCTGGCCGACAGCGGCACAGGCACCGGCACAGACACAGGCACCGGCACCGGCACCGGAGCGAGGGCGGAGCCGTCCTTGCCGTCAACGGCGCTCTCGCCGCCGTCGTGCTCCTCGGGTGCGGGCGGCGGTGCCTGCTCCACGATCACATGGGCGTTGGTGCCGCTGATGCCGAACGCCGACACCCCCGCCCGGCGCGGCCGGTCCGCCTCGGGCCAGGCGCGCGCCTCGGTCAGCAGCTCGATCGCGCCCGCGTCCCAGTCGATGTGCGAGGACGGCGTGTCCGCGTGCAGTGTCCTGGGCAGCACGCCGTGCCGCATCGCCTCGATCATCTTGATCAGGCCCGCGGCGCCGGCCGCGGCCTGGGTGTGCCCCACGTTGGACTTGACCGACCCGAACCACAGCGGCCGGTCGGCGGGCCGGCCGCGCCCGTAGGTCGCCAGCAGCGCGTCGGCCTCGATGGGGTCGCCCAGCTTGGTGCCGGTGCCGTGCGCCTCCACCGCGTCCACATCGGCCGCGGTGAGCCGCGCCTGGGCCAGCGCCTGCCGGATCACCCGTTCCTGCGACGGCCCGTTCGGCGCCGTCAGACCGTTCGACGCGCCGTCCTGGTTGATCGCCGAGCCCCGGATCACGGCCAGCACCTCGTGCCCCGCCCTGCGGGCGTCCGAGAGCCGTTCGAGCAGCAGCAGCCCCACGCCCTCGGCCATGCCGAACCCGTCGGCACCGTCGGCGAACGCCTTGCTGCGGCCGTCGGCGGCGAGTCCGCGCTGGCGCGAGAAGCCGACGAGACCTTCCAGCGTGGACATCACCGAGGCACCACCGGCCAGCGCCAGCGAGCACTCGCCGTTACGGAGCGCCTGCGCGGCCAGGTGCACGGCGACCAGCGACGACGAGCACGCCGTGTCGACGGTCAGGGCCGGCCCTTCGAGGCCGAGCGTGTACGACAGCCGCCCGGACAGCACGCTGCCCGCCCTGCCGGTGATCAGATAGCCCTCGTCGGCCCGGCCGTCGGTGGCACCCGTGCCGTAGTCCTGGCCGTGGGTGCCGACATAGACGCCCGTGGGGGTGCCGCGCAGCGCGGCCGGGTCGAGCCCGGCCCGCTCCAGCGTCTCCCAGGCGACCTCCAGCAGCAGCCGCTGCTGCGGGTCCATGGCGAGCGCCTCGCCCGGTCCGATCCGGAAGAAGCCGGCATCGAAGTCCGCGACACCGGGCAGGAAGCCGCCGCCGCGCACATAGGTCTTGCCGGGCACGTCCGGGTCCGGGTCGTACGTGCCGTCCAGGTCCCAGCCGCGGTCGGTGGGCAGGGCGGTGATGGCGTCGCCGCCGCCCAGGACGAACTCCCACAGGTCCTCGGCCGTGTCGAGGCCGCCGGGGAAGCGGCAGCCGGTGGCCACGACCACGATGGGATCGTCCTCCGGGCCCGCCGCCGCTGCCGAGGCCACGCCCGGCGCCGCGCCCGGCGCCGGCCGGGTCTTCCCGGGCGTCTCCTCGGAGGTCTTCCCGGGCCTCTCCTCGGGCGTCTCCTCGGGGGTCTCGCCGACGAGTTCGGCCGTCAGATACCGGGCGAGTTCCGTCGGTGTCGGGTAGTTGAAGACCAGGGTGGCGGGCAGCCGCAGCCCGGTCGCGGTGCTGAGCCGGTTGCGCAGTTCGACGGCGGTCAGCGAGTCGACGCCCAGGTCCTTGAAGGGGCGCCGTTCCTCGATGCCGTCGGCCGAGGCGTGGCCGAGCACGGTGGCGGCCTGCGCGCGTACGACGCCCAGCAGCACCTCCTCGCGTTCGGTGCCGCGCAGCGCGGCCAGCCGCTGGGCGAGCGCGGAACCCCCGCCCTCGGCGGCGGGCGCCGTGGCGGCGCGGCGCGGGGTGCGGCGAGGGCGCGCGGCGGGCGCCAGATCCCGCAGCAGCGCGGGCACTTCGTCGCGCCGCCGGCCGGTCAGATCGAGCCGGATCGGTACGAGCGCGGCCCGGTCGCTGTCCAGGGCCGCGTCGAAGAGCGCGAGACCCTGCTCGGCGGTGAGCGGGAGGGTGCCCGCGCGGGCCATCCTGGCGAGGTCGGTGTCGCCGAGCCGGCCGCCCATGCCCGCGGACTCCGCCCACAGGCCCCAGGCCAGCGAGACGGCGGGCAGGCCGAGCTCCCGGCGGTGGGTCGCGAGGGCGTCGAGGAAGGCGTTGCCCGCCGCGTAGTTGCCCTGGCCGGAGCCCCCGAGGACGCCGGACACGGACGAATAGAGCACGAAGGCGGCCAGGTCGAGGCCCTGGGTCAGCTCGTGCAGATGCCAGGCCCCGTCCACCTTGGGGCGCAGCACGGTGGTCCACTTGTCGTCGTCGAGGGCGCCGATCACCCCGTCGGCGACGACTCCGGCCACATGGACGACGGCGGTGAGCCGGTCGGAGACGGAGTCCACGACGCGGGCCAGCGCTTCCCGGTCGGCGACATCGGCCGCCTCCGTACGTACCCGGGCTCCCGCCGCCGTCAGTTCCCCGACCAGTTCCGGCGCCACCCCGGAGCGGGCGAGCAGCACCAGCTCCGCGACGCCGTGCTCCCGTACGAGGTGACGGGCCACCAGGCGGCCGAGCCCGCCGGACGCGCCGGTGACCAGGACCGTGCCACCGGTGAGCCGGGCCGGCCGGTCCGGAGTCCGCGGGCCGGTCCGCCTGAGGCGGGCGACATACCGCTGGCCCTCGCGCACCGCGATCTGCGGCTCGTCCGGCAGGGCGGCGAGGACGGCGGGCAGCGCCGCGAGGTCGTCGGTGTCCAGCAGTACGAACCGCTCGGGGTTCTCGGACAGCGCGGTCCGTACGAGGCCGCGGACCGGCTCGTGGACGAGGTCGCCGCGGCGGGCGACGACCACCAGCCGGGACGACACGGTGCGCGGGTCGGCCAGCCAGTCCTTGAGGACGCCCAGCACCTCGCGCCCGACGGCACGCACCCGCTCGGGCACGGCCGCCGCCGGGTCGCCGTCGCCCACCCGCAGCACGACGAGCGGTGGCGGCGGGGCGTCGGCGGCCAGTTCACCGTGGAAGGCCCAGGCGTCCTCCGCGAGAGCGGTCGCGGCCGTGGTCGCGGGGGCGGTGGTCTCCTCGTCTGCGGAGGCGGTCGCGGGTGCGGCCACGGAGACGGTCGCGGAAACGGTCAGGGAGGCGGTCGGAGGTGCGGTCAGGGAGGCGGTCGCGGAAGCGGCCTCCCCGCCCGTCGGGACGGGCACCCACTCCACCTCGTGCAGCGCCGCGCCGGCGGTGCCGAGCCGGCCCGGGTCCACCGGGCGCACCGTCAGCGTCTCGATATCGACGACGGGCGCGCCGGTGTCGTCGGAGGCGTGGATGCGTACGGACTCCTCCCCCTCCTTGGCGAGGACCACCCGCAGCGAGCGGGCGCCGACGGCGTGCAGGCGGACGCCGGACCAGGAGAACGCGAGCCGGGGCCGGCCGGGGTCGGCGAAGAAGCCCGCGGCGCCCAGCGGGTGCAGCGCGGCGTCGAGCAGGGCCGGGTGGAGGCCGTAGGCATCGGCATCGGCGTCCCCGACCGCCGCCGGGAGCCGGAGCTGCGCGTAGAGGCGCCCGTCGCGCGTCCAGGCGGCCTCCACCGCGTGGAAGGAGGGGCCGTAGTCCACGGTGAGCCGGTCGTAGAAGCCGTCCAGATCGACCGGGTCGGCCCCGGCGGGCGGCCAGGACACCAGATCCGCCCTGGCGTCGCCCGGGGGCTCCGCCGGGGCGAGCACCGCGGTGGCGGTCTCGGACCACTCCCGGTCCGCGCCGGCCCGGGTGAGCAGCCGTACGGTACGGCGGCCGGCCGCGTCCGGACCGGCTTCCGCGTCCGGACCGGCTCCGGCACCAGCACCTGCTCCTGCACCAGCACCAGCACCAGCACCAGCACCCGATACCGCGTCAGGAACGGCTTCGGCGACATGCACCTGGAGGTCCGTACCGCCGCCGTCGGGGACGACGACCGGCGCGGAGATGGTCAGTTCCTCGACGACCGGGACGCCCAGCCGCTCGCCGACGTGCAGGAGCGCGTCCAGCAGGGCGGTGCCGGGCAGCAGGGACACCCCGCCGACCCGGTGGTCCGCCAGCCACGGCAGGGCGCGCTCGGTGAGCCGTCCGGTGAACACCGCGCTCTCGCCGCCCGCGAGCACCAGTCCCGCGGTCAGCAGCGGGTGCCCGGCGTCGTCCAGGCCGGCCTCGGCGACGTCCCCGGAGGTCCGCTCGGGTTCGAGCCAGTAGCGCTGGTGCTGGAAGGCGTACGTGGGCAGGTCCCCGGGCCGTACGGTGCCCGCCCCCGCGAAGGCGGCGGCGAAGTCGACGGGCACGCCGCGGACATGCAGTTCCGCCGCGGACGTCAGCACCCGGCCGAGGCCGCCGTCGTCCCGGCGCAGGGTGCCGGTGACCACGGCGCCGACCGGGGCGTGCTCGTCCAGGATCTCGCTGACGCTGTGCGCCAGCACCGGGTGGGAGCTGACCTCGACGAAGGCCCGGAAGCCGTCCTGGGCCAGCGCTGCCGCCGTGTCGGCGAACCCGACCGTGTGCCGCAGATTGCGGTACCAGTAGCCGCCGTCCAGCTCCGGGCCGTCCAGCCGGCGGCCCTCCACGGTCGACCAGAACGGGATGGCGGCCCTGCGCGGCGCGATGCCGGCCAGCAGCCCGGCCAGTTCGCTCTCGATGCCCTCGACGTGCGAGGTGTGGGAGGCGTAGTCGACCGGCACGCGCCGCGCCCGTACGCCCTCCGCCTCGTACGCCGCCATCAGGGCGTCCAGCGCCGCCGGATCACCCGCGACGACCACGGACGCCGGGCCGTTGACCGCGGCCAGCTCCACCCCGTCGCCCAGCCGCTCGGCCACCGCCTCGCGCGACAGGGCCACGGAGAGCATGCCGCCCCGGCCGGCCAGACCGCGGGCGATGGCCTGGGAGCGCAGCGCCACCACGGCCGCCGCGTCCTGGAGCGTCAGCGCCCCGGCCACCTGGGCGGCGGCGATCTCGCCCTGGGAATGGCCCAGCACCGCGTCCGGCACCACCCCCAGCGACTCCCACACCCGCGCCAGGGACACCATCATCGCGAACGAGGCGGGCTGCACCACATCCACCCGCTCCAGCGACGGCGCGCCCTCCGCCTGCCGGATCACGTCCGTCAACGACCAGTCCACGTAAGGCGCCAGCGCGGCCGCGACCTCGCCGAGACGCTCGGCGAACACCGGCGAGGTCTCCAGCAGCTCCCGGCCCATACCGGCCCACTGCGACCCCTGTCCCGGGAAGACGAAGACCCGCCTGCCCTCCACATCGGCGGTCCCGGCCACCACGCCGGGCCCCTCGCCCGCGCCGGCCAGCCCGGCCAGTCCGGTCAGGGCGGCCGTCCGGTCAGGGGCGATCACCACGGCCCGCCGCTCCAGGGCGGCCCGGGAGGCGGCCAGCGAGCGGGCCACCGCGGACGGCTCCAGCTCCGGCCGGGCCTCGGTGAAGGCGGCCAGCCGCGCGGCCTGCGCGCGCAGTGCCTCGGGCGTGCGGCCCGACAGGAGCCAGGGCACGACCGAGGGCGCGCCCCGGCGCGTGTCCTCGGTCCCGTCGGCCTCGGGCACGGCCGGTGCCTGCTCCAGGATGAGATGCGCGTTCGTCCCGCTCACCCCGAAGGAGGAGACGGCCGCCCGGCGCGGCCGGTCCACCTCCGGCCACCGGCGCCCCTCGGTGAGCAGTTCGACGGCTCCCGAGCCCCAGTCGACCTTGGACGTCGGCGCGTCCACGTGCAGCGTCCTCGGCAGCACGCCGTGCCGCATCGCCTCGACCATCTTGATGATGCCGGCGGCGCCGGCCGCGGCCTGGGCGTGCCCGATGTTGGACTTCAGCGAACCGAGCCAGAGCGGCTGGTCCGCCGGGCGGTCCTGGCCGTAGGTCGCCAGCAGCGCCCGCGCCTCGATCGGATCCCCCAGCATGGTGCCGGTGCCGTGCGCCTCCACCACGTCCACGTCGGCGGCCGTCAGCCGGGCGCTCGCCAGCGCCCGCTGGATCACCCGCTCCTGCGCCGGACCGCTGGGCGCCGTCAGGCCGTTCGACGCGCCGTCCTGGTTCACCGCGGACCCGCGCACCACCGCCAGCACCTCGTGCCCGTTGCGCCGGGCGTCGGACAGGCGCTCCAGCAGCAGCACCGCCGCGCCCTCGGACCAGGCGGTGCCGTCGGCGGCCTCGGCGAACGGCTTGCACCGCCCGTCCGGCGCCAGCGCCCGCTGCCGGGAGAACTCCACGTACGAGGTGGGCCGCGCCATCACCGCCACACCGCCGGCCAGCGCCAGATCGCACTCGCCGCTGCCCAGGGCCCGCGCCGCCAGATGCACCGCCACCAGCGACGACGAGCAGGCCGTGTCCACCGTCACCGCCGGGCCCTCCAGGCCCAGCGTGTACGACACCCGGCCGGAGGCCACGCTGCCGGAGTTGCCGGTGCCCAGATAGCCCTGCAAGTCCTCCGGGACCTCGCCGACGCCGGTCAGGTAGTCGTGGTACATCAGGCCGGAGAAGACCCCGACGCCCGCGCCGCGCAGCGACGTGGGGTCGATGCCCGCGCGTTCCAGGACCTCCCAGGACACCTCCAGCAGCAGCCGCTGCTGGGGGTCCATCGCCATCGCCTCGCGCGGCGATATCCCGAAGAAGCCCGCGTCGAAGTCCGCCGCGTCGTAGAGGAAGCCGCCGTGGTCGACATAGGACTTGCCGGCCTTGCCCGGGTCGGGATCGAAGAGCTCCGCGAGGTCCCAGCCCCGGTCGCCGGGGAAGGCGCCGATCGCGTCGGTCCCCTCGCTCACCAGCCGCCACAGGTCCTGCGGCGAGGTCACTCCGCCGGGCAGCCGGCAGCCCATGGCGACGATCGCGACCGGCTCGTCGGAGCGCGCCGGGAGCGGCCGGGGGGCGCCGCCCGGGGACTTCTCGCCGCCCATGAGGAGGGTGCCGAGACGGCGCGCCGTCTCGGCCGGGGTGGGGTGGTCGAAGGCGAGCGTGAGCGGCAGGTCGAGACCGGTGCGCGCGGTGAGCCGGTTGCGCAGCCGCACGGCGGTGAGCGAGTCGAGACCGAGATCGCGGAAGGCCTTGTCGGCGGGGATGCCCGCCGCGCCGCCCGGCGCGTCGTACAGCTCCGCGACCTCGGCGCGCACCAGGTCCACCAGGACCCGGTGCCGCTCCTGGGCGGGCAGCGGTACGAGCCGCTCCCGCAGCGCGGCCGTCGCCGCGTCGTCGGGGGCGCCGGCCTGGACGGGTACGTCGATCAGGTCGCGCAGCGCGGTGGGCAGACCGGCGCCGCCCGCCACCGTGGAGTCCAGCCGCATCACCATGAGGGAGGACCGGTCGGCGAGATGCGCGGCGTCGAACATCGCCACGGTCTCCCGGGCGGTCAGCCGGCCCAGGCCCGTGGGCAGCGGCCGGTCGTCGTGCTCCGCGGGGCCGAGGGCCAGGGTGAGCGCCGGCAGCCCGCGGGCGGCGCGGTGCTGCGCGAACGCCTCCAGGAAGGCGTCGGCGGCGGCCTCCTCGCCCCGGTCCCGCTCGCCGAGCACGCCGGCGAGCGAGGCGAGCAGCACGAAGGCGGTCAGTTCGGTGCCGCTGGTCAGCTCGTGCAGATTCAGCGCGCCGTGCACGACGGAGGTCAGCGGGCGTCCGGTGGCGCCGGGCGCGTACACCACGGCCGTGGGCCGGTTCCCGGGAGCGCTCAGCAGCGCGGCGAGCGCTTCCCGGTCGGCGAGGTCGCAGGCCGCCAGGGTGGCCTCGGCGCCCTGGCCTGCCAGTTCGTCCCGCAGCGCGGCGGCGGCCGGGTCCGCGGCGCCGCGGTCGCTGACGAGCAGGAAACGGCGCGCGCCGTGCGCGGCGGCCAGATGACGCGCCAGCACCGCGGCGACGGTGCTGTCGGCGCCGGTGAGCAGCACGGTGGGCCGCGGGCCGAGCAGGGGCGGCGCGCCCGCGTCCGCGGTCGCCGGGACCCGTACCGCCTGGGGCCGCAGCGCGACGCCCGAGCGCAACAGGAGCTGGGGCTCGGCGGAGAACACCGCGCCCGCCAGTCCCGCCACCGACGGGTCGTCGGGGTCCAGGTCGACCAGCGCGGTCCGGCCGGTCCCCGTGGCCTGGACGGCGCGGACCATGCCCCACACCGGGGTGCCGGCCAGGTCGGTCACGTCGTCGTCGCGGCCGGGGGCGACCGCGCCCCGGGTCGTCACGACCAGCGTGCCGGCCGCGAACCGCTCGTCGGCCAGCCAGGCGCGCACCCCGTCGCCGAGCTCCCGCAGGGTACGGTCCGCCTCGTCCGCGAGCGGACCGGGTACGCGGATCCCGGCACCGGCGTCCGACAGCACGGTGACATCGGGGACGGGCGCGCCCAGGGCGACGGCCTCGCGGAGCCCGGCGAGGCCGGAGTGGAGGTCGACGGTCTGGCCCTGGGCGCGCAGCGGTCCCGCGATGCCGAAGGTGTCCGGCCCGGCCACCGCCCAGCGCCGGGCGGGCAGTTGTACGGGTACGGAGGACAGCGGCAGCCAGTCGAGCTGGAAGAGCGACTCGTGGTGGGCGCCGCCCGCGGCCCGCAGCCGGGCGGGGCGGTCCAGCAGGACATGCCGGGTGATCTTCCCCGAGGCGGTCCGCGGGATGCGGTCGATCTCGTAGAGCTCCTCGGGCACCTTGAAGTACGACAGCCGCTCCCGGCAGGCCGCCAGCAGCTCCTCCGGGTCGAGTCCCTCCGGGCCCGGGACCAGGAAGGCCACCGGGACCTCGCCCAGCACATCGTGCGGCTTGCCGACCACGGCGGCGTCCGCCACCCCGGTGCCCGAGCGCAGCACCTCCTCGATCTCGCCCGGGTGGATGTTCTCGCCGCCCCGGATGATCAGTTCCTTGATCCGCCCGGTGATGGAGAAATAGCCGGCGTCGTCGCGCCGGGCCAGGTCGCCGGTGCGGTACCAGCCGTCGTGGAAGACCTCGGCGGTGACCTCCGGCTTGTTGTGGTAGCCGGCCATGACGCTCGGCCCGCGCACCCACACCTCGCCCTCCTCACCGGGGCCCACGTCGACGCCGCGCTCCGGGTCGACCAGCCGTACGCCGAGTCCCGGCACCGGGAGACCGCAGGATCCCTCGACCCGGGAGCCGGTCGGCCAGTTGATGGTGATCGAACCGCAGGTCTCGGTGGAGCCGTAGGCGTCCAGCAGCGGGGCGCCGAAGGCCTCCTCGAAGGACCGGCGCAGCGCCGCCGTGGTGATGGCGCCGCCCACCAGGCACATCCGCAGGTCCGGCAGTTCGAGCCGCTCCCGGCCCGCGGCCCGTACGAGGTGGTGGTACATCGTGGGCACACCGGCCAGGAAGGTGGTGGCGTCCGCGCGCAGGGCGTGCAGGACCTCGTCGGGCGAGAAGCCGTCGAGCAGGCGCGCGGTGGCGCCCACCGCGGTCACGCTGAGCACGCAGGCGATGTGCGAGAGGCTGTGGAAGAGCGGCAGCGGCCACAGCACCCGGTCCTCGGCGGTCAGACCGGGGATCGGCACATAGCAGGCGGCCACCGACCAGAGGCAGTTGCGCTGGCTGGACAGCACGCCCTTGGGCCTGCCGGTCGTGCCCGAGGTATAGAGCATCCACGCGGGGGAGTCGAGCGGCAGGTCGTCCCGCGCCGGGGTGGCCGGCTCCGTCAGGGCCAGCGTCTCGTACGGCACCGTGCCCGCGGGTGCGGGTCCGTCGCCGACGACGACGATCCGCGGCTCCCCGCCGCCACCGGCCGCGGCGGCGGCGCGCAGCTGGTCGACATGGGCCTCGTCGGTGATCACCATCCGGGCGCCGCTGTCCTGGAGCAGATACGCCAGCTCGGTCTCGGTGACCCTGGGATTGAGCGGCACGCCGATCGCGCCCGCCCGCAGGACCGCGAGATAGCTCTCGACCATCTCCACCCGGTTGCCGAGCAGGATCGCCGCGCGGTCGCCGGGCTGGAGCCGGAGATCCGCCAGATGCCCGGCGAGCCGCCCGGTGCGCAGCTCCAGTTCGGCGTAGCTCACGCTTCGCCGGGCGTCGCGGAACGCGATCTTGTCCTCGAAGCGGGAGGCATGCGCCCGCAGAAGCTCGGGCAGCGGCCGGATGAGCTCCGTACGCAACATGGCATCACATCCCTTGGGGCGGCGGACCACTTGACCAGGCCCCAAGTCTCATCGCGCCCGTCCGCCGCCCGTCCCCTAACGACTCCCCTATGTCCCCCTTACATCGAGGCCGGGGGGCGGCGCCGGTACGGGTGAGGCCGGCGGAGTCACCCGGCCCACGGGCGGGGTGCGGGGGTCTCCGCCCATGCGGACGCCCCCCATGGGCGCTCGCCCATGGGGGGCGTCCCCCGGCCCGGAAGGCGGAAAACCGGAAGACCGTCAGGCTGTCGGGCCGGAAGACCGTCAGGCTGTCAGGCCGTCAGCGACTCCCGTCGTAGAGAAGATCGAAGCGGGCGAGCGTCGGCCACGGCGAGAAGGACAGGCGGAACCGCCGGTCTGTGCGCCACAGGTGGGGAATCACGCTCTTCTGGATCGGTTCTCGGGCACCGGGGCGGGCGGGTCCGGTACCGCGGCGGCCCCCGAGGACGACCGCCGCACCGGTGGGCAGAGGTCCAGGAGTTCTTCCGGCTTGTGCAGCACCACATCGGGCCGGGCGGCGAGCAGCGTGTCCGCGTCGCCCTCACCCCAGAGCGCCGCGACCGCCGTCACCCCCGCTCCGCAGGCGCTGGCCAGGTCGGTGACGGCGTCGCCGACCATCATGGCCCGGTCCGCCCGCGCGCCGAGCAGGTCGAGCGCGTGCAGCACGATGTCGGGGGCCGGCTTGGGGCGCGCCACCTCGTCCGAGCCGATCACATGGTCGAAATGGCCGATGATGCCCAGGATTTCGAGCAGGGACCGTGCGCGCACACCGCTCTTGCCGGTCGCGATGGCGAGGCGGATCTCCCGCGCGTTCAGCTCGGTCAGCAGGTTCTTGATGCCGTCGAAGACGGTGACCTGATGGGCCAGCCGGTGGCTCTCCCGGACGAAGGGCCCCTCCATCTCCAGCGGCAGCCCCATGATCTTCATGATGTCCGGGAAGTACCGGCCGAGGTGCCGGCTGTACTCCTCGAACGGCGCGGGCTCGTCGCCCACCACCTCGGCGTGGGCGATCCGGAACGCCTCGCGCATGACGGCGAAGCTGTCCACGATCACTCCGTCGAGGTCGAACACCACCGTGTCGAACGCGTCAGGCACGGGCACGGGTGACCTCCTGTGTGCGGGCAGGACGCCGGGGGATCCAGGCGGAGTCGTAGAACCGCTCGATCGCCCCGATCATCTGGCGGGCGGGTCCGATCGCCCTGCCCCGGCTCGCCGGATCGGCCAGCAGGGCGGGGAGTTCGTCGAGCTGGCGGACGTACTCGGCGCCGATGGGCTCCTCGGGCACCGGCACCTCCTCCGTGACACCGTTACGGGTCCGGCTGAGCACCGAGCCGGCCCGCCGGTTGGTGCTGAATCCGAAGGTGCAGGTCAGCGTGGCCGTTCCGGCGCCGCCCTCGACGGTGATCCGGGTGGTGTCACGGGCCTCGTGGGACGCCCAGCTGGCGCGCAGCGCGACCGAGACGCCGTCGGCGGTGACCAGGAAACCGCGGGCGGTGTCCTCCACGTCACCGGCGCCGCCGTCCTCCTTCGCCGCGTGCCAGGCGGCCTGTACGGAGCTGTCGTTGACGAAGTCGGTGGAGACCGTGCCGACGATCTGCTCGAAGACGGCGGGGCCCAGCAGCGGGCCGACCGAGTCGAGCAGATGCCAGCCGAGATCGACCAGCGCGCCGCCGCCCGCCAGCCGGCGGTCGGTGAACCAGCCGCCGGCGCCGGGCACGCCGCGGGCGCGGACCCAGGAGAGGTCCACATGCCGCAGCGGGCCGGTCTCCTCGGCCAGGTCGTGCAGCGCCCGCACATCGGCGCGGTAGCGGGCGGCGCTGCCGGCGAGCAGCACCGCGCCGCCGCGCCGTTCGGCCGCGGCCAGCAGGTCCGCCTCCTCGACGCTCAGACACACGGGCTTCTCCAGGAAGACCGGGATGCCGCGGTCGAGCAGCCGGCAGGCGATCGGGCTGTGCAGATGGTTGGGGACCGCCACGACGGCGAGGTCCACCTCGGCCGGGTCCAGCGCGTCAAGATCGGCCAGCGCGACGGTGATGCCCTGACCGGCGGCGAGGGCCCGGGTCTTCGCGTCCGGTTCCACCACGGCGACGACCTGGTAGGCGGAGTGCTCGGCCAGCCGGGGCAGCCAGATCGACCGCCCCGCCCAGCCGAACCCCACGAGAGCGACGCGCAGCCGCGGGGCCTCGCTCATGCCGTCTCCAGGGCATCGGCGATGATCTCCGCGACCTGGTGCATCTGCTGCTCGGTGCCGAGCAGGGTGCGGTGGTGCAGCCAGATGCCCTCGGTGGCGATCTTCTCCGTGTTGGGGCAGCGCTCGGCGATGGCCTCCACCGTCTCGTCGGGCGCCCCGGTCTCCCAGAAGCCGTCGGTGCGGTAGATCGCGCGGAAGACGACAAAGGCGGGCAGCCCCCTGGCCACCAGCTCCTGGACCAGCGCGTCGCGCCTCTCCTCGGTGAAGCCGGGGACCCGGAACATGGCCATGTAGTGCGGGATGCGGTCGGCGCGCTCGTCGCGGCCCTGGGGCACCACGCCCGGAATCCCGGCGAGCAGTTCCTTCAGGACCACCGACCGGCTCTCACGTGTCTCGATCTGGGCGTCGAGGCGTTCGAGCTGGGCGCGCAGCACGCTCGCGGAGAACTCGTTCATCCGGAAGTTGGAGCCCGAGGTCTTGTGGAAGTACTTCTTGTCCGTCGGCGGCCGGCCGCAGCTGTGCCGCAGGAACGCCTCGTCGCGGGACTTCTCGTCGGGGAAGAGCACCAGACCGCCCTCGCCCGCGGTCATCAGCTTGCCGTTCTGGAAGCTGAAGGCGGCGATGGAGCCCAGTTCGCCGGCCTTCCTGCCCTCCCACTGGCTGCCGTGCGCGTGCGCCGCGTCCTGGATGATCTCGGCGCCGCTGTCGGCGGAGAGCTTGCCCAGGGCGCCCATGTCGCAGAAGTGGCCCGCCATGTGCACCGGCATGATGGCCTTGGTCCGCGGGGTGATCGCCGCCCCGGCGGCCGCGGCGTCGAGGCAGTACGTGTCGAGGTCCACGTCGACGGGGACGGCGACCGCGCCGAGCCGCTGCGCGGCCTGGGACGAGGAGATGAAGGTGAACGCCGGCACGATCACCTCGTCACCGGGGCCGACGCCCATCACCTGGAGGGCGAGCTCCAGCGCGTGGGTGCCGTTGGTGACGGCCAGGGCGTGCTCGGAACCGTGGTAGGCGGCGAACTCCCGCTCGAACGAGTCGACCTCGCTGCCGCCCATGCGCCACCACTGGCCCTGCTCCAGCGCGCGCAGCAGGGCCGTCCGTTCCTCGTCGCCGTACTGCGGCCACGCGGGGAGCTGGGGGGCCGGGTGCTGATTAGCCATAATTCTGGATTCCCTGAATTCTCTGAGGTTTTAACGGCGGATGAAACCAGCAGAAGACCAACATGGGGCACGCTAACCAGCGGCGGGCTTTAGTGTCATCCCCCTACCGTCCCCCCTACATCGCCCTTATCACCGGTCCGTAGTGCCTCTTCCGCTTACCCCGGACGTCGTTCTTTGCTAGACCTTTGAGGCGAACGGATCCGGTGTCCGCATTGAGGCGGCAACACCGGTCGGCGACTAATCCGAATGCGAGGAATGGTGTCCGAACTGCTTTTGCTGAACGGGCCGAACCTTGGAATACTCGGGCGGCGCGAACCCGGGATCTACGGCACCGACACCCTCGCGGACATCGAGAAGGCCGTGGCCGGGGAGGTCGCGGAGCGCGGCTGGAAGGTCGTTTCGGTCCAGCGCGAGTCCGAGGGCGAGCTGATCCAGCGGATCCACGAGTCCTGGGACACGGTGGGCGCGATCGTCAACCCCGGCGCGCTGATGATGGCGGGCTGGAGCCTGCGGGACGCGCTCGCCGCCTATCCGCGGCCCTGGATCGAGGTCCATCTGTCGAATGTGTGGGCGCGGGAGACATTCCGTCACGAGTCGGTGCTCGCGCCGCTGGCGCACGGCGTGATCGTCGGTCTCGGAGCGTTCGGCTACCGGCTCGCGGCACGGGCCCTGATGGAGAAGGTCCCCGTCTGATTTCCGGAGCGGGCGTCGACCGATCTCCGGAGCCGGCGTCGACGCCCTCCGGAATCCCCACCTCCGGAATCCCCACCACCGGAATCTCCGCCTCTGGAATCTCCGCCTCTGGCGTCACCCATCTCTGGAGTCGTCATCAGCTATCTGGGAATCGACATCGGCGGCACCAAGGTCGCTCTGCGGGCCGAGGGCGAGGGGCGGAGCAGCCAGGAGACGTCCTTCCGCTGGCCGTCCCCCGCGAATGTCACCGCGGACGTCGCCGCCGACGTCACCGCGAATGTCACCGCGGACCTGGCGGCCCTGACCACGCATGTCGCCGCGCTCCGCGAGCGGTGGGAGGCACCGTTCACCTCGGTCGGCGTGGCGGTGCCGGCCACGCTGGACGGCTCGGGCCGCGTCGTGGTCTGGCCGGGGCGTCCGGTGTGGGAGGGGCTTCAGCTGCGCCGCGTGCTGGGCGATCTGTTCCCCGAGGCCGCGGTGGGCTGGGCCGACGACGGCGACCTCGCCGCGATCGCCGAGGCCGACCGGGCGGGCTGCCGCGATGTCGTGTATCTCGGCGTCGGGACCGGGATCGGCGGCGGGATGGTGCTGGACGGGCGCTCAGTCCCCGGTCCCGCGCGCGGGTCCGCCGAACTCGGCCACATGATCGTCGACGCGTCCGGGGCCCGGTGCGACTGCGGCCGGACCGGCTGCGTACAGGCCATGGCCTCCGGCCCCGCGACCCTGCGCAGGGCGGGCGAACTCAAGGGCGAGCCGGTCGCGTTCGACGAGCTGCGGAGCGGCCTCGCGGCCGGCGAGCCATGGGCGGTGTCCTCGGTGGAGGCGAGCTGCGCCGCGCTGGGCGCGGCGGTGATCAGCCTGTGCGAGCTGGTCCGCCCGGAGCTGGTGCTGATCGGCGGCGGCTTCGCCACCGGGCTGCCGGGCTTCGTCGACACCGTCGCCGCACACACCCGGCGGCTGAGCCGGCCGGGCACTCCCGCGCCGCGTATGGCGGCAGCCGCCCTGGGCGGGCTGTCCTCCCTGCACGGCGCCCTGTTACTGGCCAGACGAGAGGGATCCGCGTGACCACCGAAACCGCCCGCAGTGAACCCGACCGGAATGAACCCGCCCGGACGACCGAACCGCCACGGACGATAGACGTCGCCCTGGGCGAGCGGGGCTACCCCGTCCATATCGGCCCCGGGGTCCGGCACCTGCTCCCCGAGATCGTCGCCGGTCTCGGCGCGCGCCGGGTGGCCGTGGTCACGGCCCGGCCGACGGAGTGGACCCCCGACCCCGGCGTCCCCCATCTGGTGATCCGGGCCCGCGACGGCGAGAAGGACAAGTCGCTGGCGTGGGTGGAGGAGATGTGCCGCCGGTTCGCCGAGTTGGGGCTGACCCGCACCGACGTGGTGGTCTCCTGCGGCGGCGGCACCACCACCGACGCGGTCGGCCTGGCCGCGGCGCTCTACCACCGCGGTATCCCCGTCGTCCATCTGCCCACCTCGCTGCTGGCCCAGGTCGACGCCAGCGTCGGCGGGAAGACCGCGGTGAACCTGCCCCAGGGCAAGAACCTGGTCGGCGCCTACTGGCAGCCCCGGGCCGTGCTCTGCGACACCGACTATCTGCGGACCCTGCCGGAGCGGGAGCGGATCAACGGCTACGGCGAGATCGCGCGCTGCCACTTCATCGGCGCCCCCGACCTGCTCGGCCTCCCGGTCACCGAGCAGATCGCCGCGAGCGTCGCGCTCAAGGCGTCGGTCGTCGCCGCCGACGAACGTGACACGAACCTGCGGCACATCCTCAACTACGGGCACACCCTCGGCCACGCGCTCGAACGGGCCACCGACTTCCGGCTGCGGCACGGCGAAGGGGTCGCGATCGGCACGGTGTTCGCGGGACGGCTCGCCGGCGCGCTCGGCCGGATCGGCGAGAAGCGGGCCGAAGAGCATCTGGAGGTCGTCACCGGGTACGGACTCCCGGCCCGGCTGCCCGCGGGCGTCGGCACGGACCGGCTCACCGCCCTCATGCGGCTGGACAAGAAGCGGTTCAACGGCGCGGGAGCGGACGGGCTGGCCTTCGTGCTCGACGGGCCGGACGGCGCGGAGCTGGTACGGGACGTCCCCGAGGAGATCGTCAGGGCCACGCTCGACGCCATGCCCCGGGAGAGCGAACTCCCTGAGACCGGAGTCCGGGAGGGCGACTGACATGCCCGGCATCAGCGGCACGACACGGCTGTTCGCCGTCCTCGGCGACCCCGTCGACCAGGTACGCGCCCCCGAACTGCTCAACCCGCTCTTCGAGAGCCTGGGCCTGGACGCCGTCCTGTTCCCCGTACACGTCCGCCCCGAGCACCTCGGCGAGGTCGTCCGGGGGCTGCGGCACACCGGAAACCTCGACGGGCTGCTCATCACCGTGCCCCACAAGATCGAGATCCGCCGGTACGCCGACGAGCTGAGCCGGGCCGTCACGGTCTCCGGAAGCGCGAACGCCCTGCGGCGCGAGCCCGACGGCCGCTGGTTCGCGGACAACTTCGACGGCGTCGGCTTCGTGAGGGGTCTGGAGAGCCAGGGGCACGACATGACCGGCAGGCGGTGCGCCCTGGTGGGCGCGGGCGGCGCCGGGGCCGCGATCGCGACCGCCCTGCTCGACGCCGGCGCCGAGCGTCTGGCCGTCCACGACCCCGACACCGCCCGGCTGGATCATCTGCTGGGCCGCCTGGAGGAGCTGTGGCCGGGCCGGGCGACCGGCGGCGCCTCGCCCCTCCTGGACGATGTGGCGCTGGCCGTCAACGCCACCCCCCTCGGTCTGCGGACGGAGGACCCGCTGCCGTTCGACCCGGAGGACCTGAAGTCGGACACCGTGGTGGCCGACATCATCATGAAACCGCGGGAGACCCCCCTGCTCAGGGCCGCGGCCGCGCTCGGCCTCACGGTCCACCACGGCCACCACATGCTCGACCATCAGCTCGACCTGTATCGAACATTCTTCCGGCTGGACTCCGGAAAAGGCTGACCACCGCCCCGCGACATGGCCGGTAATCCCCCATCGCCCGCCAGTGGGCGCACGATTCCCGGCCAATGGGCGGCGTTCGTCAATCATGGGTGCCGGGGCGGCTGGACGCACCCCATGACGGAGGATTTGTACGAACATCAGCATGGGGGATGCCTGGTGTCCGGACCTGGACTGATCGAACGCGATGAACACCTGCTGCACATTGACCGTGTGTTGGCGGACTGTGTCACCCAGCGGGGCCGGGCGGTCCTGATGGAGGGGCCGCACGGCTGCGGGAAGACCGAACTTCAGCGGATTTTCGCCGAGCGGTCGGAGGCCTCGGGCTTCCGTCTTTTCGGCGCCGTCTGTTCCCCGGCGGAACGGACGGTGCCCTTCGGGGTGGTCAACCAGCTCTTCGGCCACATCTGCTGGCCCGACGGCCCGGCCGCGCCCCGCGGGGCGCGGCTGCTGGAGCGGCTGGCGGCGATGGCGGCGGGCGACGCCCCGCCCACCGCGCCGAAGTCGGCGGACGAGGTGCGGATCCACAGCGAGCTGGCGTATCTGCTGGGCGAGCTGGCCGCCCGGCAGCCGATCCTGATCGGTGCGGACGACCTGCGCCACGCGGACGGGCCGTCCCTGAACGTCCTGCTGCACCTCTTCCGGTGGGCCGGGTCGGCGCGGCGTGTCCTGCTCGTCCTCACCGACGAGCCGTCGCTGCGCCCGCCGGCACTGCGCACGCTCACCGAGCTGTCGGGCCTGCCGCATGTCCATCGGCTCACACTGACACCGCTGTCCGGCGCGGGGGCCGAGCGTCTGATCGCCGAACGGCTGGGCCGGCAGACCGCGCTGCGGCTCGGTGCGGACTTCCGCGCCGTCGGCGGCGGCAACCCGCTGCTGCTGAACGGCCTGATCGAGGACCACCTCAGGACGGGCGACGGCCCCCGGCCCAGCGGCTACGGCACGGCGCTGCTGAACTGTCTGCGCCATGCCGACCCCGTGGTGACACAGGTCGTACGGGCCCTGGCCGTGCTGGGCGACGACTCCTCGCCGGCGGAGCTGGGCCGGCTGGCCGGCTGGGACACGGCGGTGGCCAACCAGGCCCTGCGCGCGCTCGACGCGGCCGATCTGCTCGACCGGGGACGGTTCCGGCACCCCGTGGCCCGGACGGCGATCCTCGACGACCTGAGCAGCGCGGACCGCGCCGAACTGCACCGGCGCGCCGCGGACCTCCTGCACGACCGGGGTGCGACGGCGCCGCGGGTGGCCCACCATCTCGTGGCCGCCGATCACACACACGCGCCATGGACCACCGACGTACTGTCCGAGGCGGCCCGGCACGCCCTGATCGACGACGACGTGGAGCTGGCCGCCGACTGCCTGCGGCTGGCACACCGGTCCTGCGCCGACGAGTCGGCCCGCGCCGCGATCAGGGCACGGCTCGCGGCAGCCGAATGGCAGGTCGACCCGGCCCTGGCCACCCGCCACTTCGCGCCGCTCGCCGCCGCCGCGCGGACCGGCCGGCTGCGCCTCACCGACAGCACGGTGCTGGTCAGAAACCTGCTGTGGCACGGCCGGGACGAGGAGGCGGCCGGCCTCGTCGGTCTGCTCCGCGCCCGCGCCGAGCAGACCGACGCGGCCTCCCGGACCGAGACGGCGGGCGCCTCGGGGAACGACGCCTGCGGGCTGCGCGACCTGGAGGCATGGCTGGCGTACACCTATCCGCCGCTGGCCGCCGAGCGGCGCGCCTTCCATCCGGCCGCCGACCGTCCCCCGCTGCCGCACGGACGTGGCGGACACCTCCAGGACGATCTGATCGCGCCGGACGTCGATCCGCAGCTGCGGTCGGTCGCCGTGATGACCGACGCGCTGCTGCGCGACCGGGGCCACGAGGTCGCCGACCGCGCCGGGCAGGTGCTCCGTGATCTGCCGCTGCACCGCCGCAGCCCCTGGACGGAGGACGCGGTGCTGCTGGCGCTCCAGGTCCTTCTCCTGGCGGACCGGCTCAGCTCCACCGTGTCCTGGTGCGACTGGCTCTCGCCCGGGGCGGAGATCGGCGCGCCCCCGACCCTGCGGGCGTTCCTCACCGCCGCGCGCGGCGGGGCCGCTCTGCACCGGGGCATTCCGGCCGCCGCCGCCGAGGACGCCCGCGCGGCCCTGACCGCGCTGCCGCCGACGTCGTGGGGAGTGGCGGTGGGGCTGCCGCTCGGTATCTCGATCCTGGCCCGCACCCGGCTGGGCGAGTTCGACGAGGCCGCCAGGGAACTGGCGCGTCCGGTGCCCGAGGAGATGTTCCGGAGCTTCTACGCGACGTACTACCTCTACGCCCGCGGCCACTACCACCTCGCCACCGATCACGGTCACGCCGCGCTGGCCGACTTCCTGACCTGCGGTGAGCTGCTGCGTGACTGGGGACTGGACGCGATCGGCCTGCTGCCCTGGCGCACCGACGCCGCCGAGGCGTGGCTGAAGCTGGGCAATCCGGGCCAGGCCCGCAGGCTCGCCCAGGAGCAGCTGCGGCGATCGGGTCCCGGCACCTCCAGGACCCGTGGGCCGGCGCTGCGGGTCCTCGCCGCCGTCAGCCCGCCCGGCCGCCGGCTGCCGCTGCTCACCGAGGCGATCGATCTGGCCGAAGCCGCGGACGACCGGTTCGAGCAGGCCAAGGTGCTGGCCGAGCTCAGCAGGGTGTACCACACGGCCAAGAACAAACGGCGCGCGCGGCTGATGCTGCGCCAGGCGCTCCATCTGACCAACACGGGCTCGATGCGGCAGCTGGCCCAGGAGCTTCTGTCGGTCTCCGCGGAGCTGGGCGGCACCGGGGCCACGGCCGACGCGCCGGAGGGAATCGGATCGCTCACCGATTCGGAGCGCCGGGTCGCGGCCCTGGCCGTGCTGGGACACACGAACCGCGAGATCGCGACCCGGCTCTACATCACGTCCAGCACCGTGGAGCAGCATCTGACCCGGGTCTACAGGAAGCTCAGGATTCGGCACCGAGGAGAACTGCCGGCCGAGCTGTGGGGCGGGCTCTCAAGAACCGGATGATTTGCTTGTGGTCGAATTCCGGCCAATTTTATTCCGAGTGAATCCGAGCCCGACAAGGAATAGCCTCGTGAAAGGGTGGAGACCAACCATCCGGAACCAGAGGTTCGCTCATTGATACCCCACGACGATGCCCGACGCCCCCCACCCGCCCGTGCCGCACCCCGGCCGACCGCTCCCCGCGAACGCGGCGGGCACGACCCCGGGGAGCCGGGCACCACCGACCGCTCACGCACCCGGTGTGCGCCCCGTCGCCGCCGCCTCCCGAGCGCACGCCGACCGCGCCCGGGACCGCGGCGTCCCGGACACCGGAGTCCCCCGCGGCCGGACGGTGTCCGGCCCGTACCGGGCAGCCCGTACCCGCGTCCTCACCTCGATTGAGACCGCCGGAAGTCCACCGGCGCGTCACCTCGGTCCTGGCTGCGGCGCAGCGTCGCCACGCATGCCTCGTCCTCACCCGTCGAGCACGGCCGTGCTCATGGAACAAGCAGTGAACACGGAAAGACCCGTGCGTGTACAGGGCCCACAAGGCCGAGGAGCCTTTTCACGATTGGAATGTGGATGCGGTTCAACATCTTAGGCACGCTGGAAGCGACGAAGGACGACACCAGGATTCTGCTCGGCGGAGTCAATCAGCGGGCGATCCTGGGATTTCTGCTGCTGCATGTGAACGAAGTGACGCCCACCGGTGATCTGGTGAAGGCGCTGTGGGGCGACGAGCCACCCCCGACCGCCCGGAAAATGGTGCAGAACGGGGTCGCCGGGCTGCGCAGGGCGTTCTCGGGCGAATACTCCGTCTCGCTCGACACGATGCAGCCCGGCTATCTACTGCGCGCCAATCCGCGCGAGACCGACCTGTGGCACTTCCGCAAACTGGTGAAGCAGGGCCGGTCGGCGTTCCGCGCCGGGGAGTGGGACTCCACGTCCCGGCTGCTGCGCGAGGCTCTCGCGCTGTGGCGCGGGCCCGCCCTGGCCGATCTGACCGACGCGGTCGGCCGCTGGCCGGAGCTGACCCGGCTCTACGAGGAGCGGCTGGCCGCCCTCGAAGTGTGCCTGGAGGCCGAGCTGGCCCTCGGCCTGCACCGCGAACTGATCGGTGAGATGGCGTCCCTCGTCGAGGAGAGACCGACCAGCGAGCGGCTGTGCCGGCTGTTCATGCTGGCGCTGTACCGGTGCGGGCGGCAGTCCGAGGCGCTGGCCGCGTACCGGCGCACCCGCAGCAGACTGGCGGACGAGTTCGGTCTCGACCCCGGCCCCGAACTACAGGTGCTGGAGCGTCAGATCCTCAACCAGCACCCGGCGCTGGCCTCACCGGCGGCCGGTGCGCTGCCCGGGGCGGGGGAGGCGTTCGCCCGGACGGACGGGATCCCCGGGGCGGCGGACGGCCTCCACGCGGCGGCGGTGACGGCGGCCGTGACGGCGCACGGCGCGCGGATTCCCGCCGGGCCCGCCGGGAATCCGGCCGGGAAGGGCGCGGCACCGTCGGACACCGGCCCGGACGGCCCGGCCACGGGCGCCCCTTCGGCGCCCGTGCCGTGGGACGCCGGGATCACGGGTGCGGCCGAGCGCAAGTACGCCAGCATCGTGCTGATCCAGACCTGTGTGAACGGCGCGACGGACGATCCCGAGTCGGTCGAGGAGGCGACGGCGGACGTGAACCGGGTCGTCCGGGACGTGGCGGCGCGCTTCGGCGGGCTCCTGCGCGCACCGCTCGGCACCGTCCGCCCGATGGTCTTCGGCTTCCCGAGGGCGTACGAGAACGACCCCGAGCGCGCGGTCCGCGCGGCGCTGACCATCCGGGACCGGCTGCCTCCGGCCTCCGGCCGCGCCACCGTCCGGCTCGCGGTGGCCACCGGCGAGGTCCTGGCGACGTACCGGACCGCGGGCGACGCCGCGCCCGCCGGGCTGACCGGCGGCGTCCTGGACACCTGCATAGGGCTGCTGTCCCGTACCCGGCCGGGCGGTGTGCGCGCCTGCGAGGTCACCCTGCGGGCGGCCGGCACGCTCTTCCACCGTGCCGGCGGCGGACCGGACCAGGGCTGGGAGATCACCGCCGCCCGGCCGCGGGCGGCGGCCCCGCCGCCGGCCACGCGGATGGTGGGCCGGGAACGGGAACTGGAGAGCCTGCTGAAGCTGCTGGACGAGGTCCGCAGGCGCCGGCGGCCGCATTTGGTCACGCTGTTCGGCGAGCCCGGCCTCGGCAAGAGCCGCCTGGTCGCCGAGTTCCGGCGCGCGGTGCGGGACCTGGCCGACCCCGGGCCCCGGCTGTCCTGGTACGCCAAGTCTTTCGGCGCCGACGGCCTGGACACCTCGGCGACGGGCGCCCGCGCGGGCCTGGGAACGGACACCGTGTTCGCCGCCCTTCAGGAGGCCCCGGACGCCCCGGCGGGCGCGAGCGGTCCGGCGAGCCTGAGCGGTCCGGCGGGCCCGAGCAGCCCGGTGGGTCCGAGCGGTCCGGCGGGTTCGGTGTGTCTGTTCGGCGCGGGGGGCCCGTACGGCCCGGGGGGCCCGGGTGGCCCTGACGTGGAGATCGGCTCGCCCGGCCGGGACGGCCGGCGCGGCCAGGGCGGCCAGGAACGGCGCCGGTCCCCGGCGAGCGCGGCGTTCACGGCCTGGCAGCACCACCTTGAGGAAGCCGCGGCCGAGGGACCCGTCGTGGTCTTCCTCGAAGACCTGCACAGAGCCGACGCCGACCTGCTCGACCATCTGGAGGACCTCACCGAACGGCTGGCCAGGGTGCCCCTGCTCCTCGTCGCCACGGCCCGCCCCGAGCTGCGGCAGCACCGGCCCGGCTGGGGCCGCGACAGGCCGGGGGCCACCGCGATCACCCTCGACCCGCTGTCCGACGACGCGGCCGAGGAACTGCTGAACAGCCTGCTGAACGGCCCGTCGCGGCACGAGGACCCGACGGGACCCGCGGCGCAGCCGGGGCAGACGGGCCCGGCGGAACCGGACGGCTGCCCGAAAGCTCCCGCCGTCCGCGAGAGCGGGGCCCGCGAGCTGGTCCCCCTCGTCGGGGGCAACCCGCTGTTCGCCCGGGAGTACGCGGCCGCGCCGCCGGCACGACCGACGGGCGGGCCACCGCCGCCTCCCCCGCTGGTCCGCGGCGTGATCACCGCCCGTCTCGACACCCTGCCGCCGGCCGAGAAGGCCGTGCTGCGGGAAGTCACCGTGCTCGGCGAGCAGTTGTCGGCCGGCGGTGTGGCGGCGCTGACCGGGCTGGACCCGGCCAGAACGGCGGAGGTGTTACTGAGCCTGGAGGAGAAGGGCTTCCTGCACCGCGTCTGGCACGACGCGCGGCCGGAGGAGACCGGTTACGGCTTCCGCCAGGCACTCGTCCGCGATCTCGCGTACGCGCAGCTGCCGCGCAAGACCCGTGTCGTCCTGCACCGGCGGGCAGCCGCCTGGATCGCCGGACTCCCGCCGCACCGGGGGGATCTACTCGTCCACCACTACCGGTGGTTGGTGGCGCTGACCACGTCCACGTCCACCGGGCGTCCCGACGCCGCCATGGTGACGGAGGCGTACGAGACGCTCACCGCGGCCGGTGACCGGGCCGCCGCCGCGGGCGCCTACCGGACGGCCACGCGATGTCATCGCAGCGCACACGAACTGCGCCTGTGCGCCGCCTCGCGCCGGCGGTTCCTCCTCCCCCCGCAGAGTCCCGCACCGGCCGCCCCGGCGGAGACCGCCTCCACCGGCCCCTGCCCGGCACGGGAGGACGTCACGACATCACCGGGCGGCTGACGCAGGTCCGCTTCGAAGAAGTCGTGAACAAGTTTCTTCGCCGATTCAGCAGATCCCAGCCGCGGGTCCAGGTCGATGGGCAATCAAGGGGCAACGGTGAAGCTGCGACCGGCCTCCCAGATTCTGCGACGTGACCTTTGAGGCGTCGGTACGATCCGAGGATCGAGCAGGCCTGAGGAGGTCCATCAGCCCAGCTGCTCAACCGCCTCCAGGGCTATTTGCTCGAAGACGCCCTCGTCCGCGGCGAAGTCCGAGTCCGGGATGGGCCAGTGGATCACGATCTCGGTGAAGCCGAGTTCCCGGTGCTCGCCGACGAAGTCCACGAAAGCGCCGAGGGACTCCAGGGGACGACCGCGGTCCGGGGTGAAACCGGTGAGCAGGATCTTGTCCATGGCGTCGGCGTGGCGGCCGGCGTCCACGCATGCCTTGCCCAGCTTCTCGACCTGGTCGCGCAGGGCCAGTCGGGACTGCTCAGGGGTGCCCGCCTCGTACAGCTTGGGGTCTCCCGTGGTCACCCACGCCTGGCCGTGGCGCGCGGCAAGCCGCAGCCCGCGTGGGCCGGTGGCAGCCACCGCGAAGGGCAGGCGGGGACGCTGAACGCAGCCGGGAATGGTGCGCGCCTCGTGCGCCGCGTAGAAGTCGCCGCCGAGCGAGACACCGTTCGTGCCGTCCTGGGTCAGCAGCCGGTCGAGCAGCGGAACGAACTCGGCGAACCGGTCCGCACGCTCCCTCGGCGTCCAGGGCTCCTGCCCGAGCACAGTGGCATCGAAGCCGTTGCCGCCCGCGCCGATGCCCAGCGTGATCCGGCCGCCGGAGATGTCGTCCAGCGAGATCAACTCCTTGGCAAGGGTTACCGGGTGGCGAAAATTCGGTGAGGTTACGAGGGTGCCCAGGCGCAGGCGCTCCGTGGCGGTCGCGGCGGCGGTGAGCGTGGGCAGCGCGCCGAACCAGGGGCCGTCCCGAAAGGTCCGCCAGGACAGGTGGTCATACGTGTAGGCGGCATGGAACCCCAGCTCTTCGGCACGCCGCCAGCGCTCGCGGCCTCCCTCGTGCCAGCGGTGGACGGGAAGGATCACGGTGCTCAGGCGCAAGGTCATACGACGAGCCTACGACCACGCAAACCCCCGCAGTTCCGGCGCCTGCCTCCTCCCGATCCCCGGCACGGACTTCGCCGCCGACCAGGGCGTCTTCGAGAAGATCGCCACCGACGGCGCCGCGCGGCTCGGCTGAACGCCGCCCCGAAGCGGCGCGGTCGCGCGGCGCCCGACACGCCCTCCCCCGAAAGAGGTTCGGCGCCCGGCTTCTCAGATGTGCGCCCCTCCGCACGCCCGTGCGCGACCGTACGGGAGAATGGCGCCGTGACCCCGCCTGCTGACTCCCCGCTGCCCGCCCGGCCCCGGCTGATCGCCACCGATCTCGACGGCACCCTGCTGCGCGACGACAAGTCCGTCTCGGACCGTACGATCGCCGCGCTCAAGGGCGCCGAGGACGCGGGCATCGAGGTCTTCTTCGTCACCGGGCGCCCGGCCCGCTGGATGGGGGTCGTCAGCGAGCATGTGCACGGCCACGGCATGGCCATCTGTGCCAACGGCGCCGCGGTGGTCGATCTGCGGGCCGACGGAGAACTGCTGAAGGTCCGTCCGCTGGACCGGGAGACGGCGCTGGACGTCGTACAGACCCTGCGCGACGCCGCCCCGGGGACGGCGTTCGCGGTCGAGATGACCAACGGCATCAACTACGAGCCGACGTACCCGCCCTTCCTGGAGGACCCGGGCGCGACCGTCGCCACCGCGGAGAAGCTCCTCCGCGAGGCGTACGAGGAGACCGCGGGCCCGGTCGTCAAGCTGCTCGCCCACCACCCGGAACTGACACCCGACGGTTTCCTCACCGTGGCCCGTACGGCGGCGGGGGACCGGGCCACCATCACCCGGTCGAGCCCCACCGCGCTGCTGGAGATAAGCGCCCTGGGGGTGAGCAAGGCCAGCACGCTCGCGCTCTGCTGCGCGGAGCGCGGTGTCTCGTCCGACGAGGTCGTCGCCTTCGGAGACATGCCCAACGATCTGGAGATGCTGACCTGGGCCGGGACCTCGTACGCGATGGGCAACGCCCATCCGGATGTGCTCGCCGCCGCCTCCGGACGTACGGCCACGAACAACGAGGACGGCGTCGCGATCGTCATCGAGCGGATTCTCGCGCGGCTCCAGTAGGGCTTGGTCGGCCGGACGGGGACCCGGCGCGCGAGCGGCGAGCACCGCCCCCGTCGCGGCACCGGGGCCGGCGACGGGCCGTGTCACCCGCGGGAGCCGTCGCCGCCCGGCGCCGTCCGTCGCCGCCTCGTCACAGGGGCGCCTCCCAGATCACCGTCGTACCCGCCCCGCCCTCCCCGATCCCCGCCTCGCAGGTACTCGATCCGCCCAGCGACTCGGCCCGTCGCGCGAGATTGCGCAGCCCGCTGCGCCGTCCGCCGTCCGGGATGCCCACACCGTCGTCGGCGACCGACAGCCGCACCGCCGCCCTGCCGTCGGGAAGCCGGGCGGCGGCGTCGACGACCACGTCGATCCGGGTGGCCCGCGCGTGCCGGAAGGCGTTGGACAGCGCCTCGCGGAGCGCGGCGATCAGATTCCGCCCGGCGAGTTCACCGACCGCGGTGTCGACCTGTCCGAGAAAGCGGTGGGTGGGCCGGAAGCCCAGCGGCACGGCCGCCATATTGATCTCCCGCAGAACGCGCGTCCGCACGCCGGCCGGTGCCTCGGCCGGTCCCTGCTGGAGCGCGAAGATGGCCGTACGGATCTCCTGAATGGTCACATCCAGTTCGTCGACCGCCTTGTCGATGCCCTGGTGAACCTCGGGAGCGACCGTGCCGCGCTGGGCGCTCGCCAGCGTCATCCCGGTGGCGAACAGCCGCTGGATGACCAGGTCATGGAGATCCCGCGCGATCCGGTCCCGGTCCTCCAGGACGGCCAGCCGCTCCCGGTCACGCTGCGCGTCGGCCATCATCAGCGCCAGCGCCGACTGGGCCGCGAACTGGTCGGCCAAGGTGTGCTCCCGCTCCCCGAAACGGCGCGCGCCCCGTGCGCGGGGCATCACCAGGGCGCCGAGCACCCTCCCGTCGGCCCGCAGCGGCAGCAGCATGCCGGGGCCGAAATCCCCGGCCAGACCCGGTGTCACGCGCGGGTCGGTGGCGAGGTCGTCCACGAAGAGCGGCTCGCCGGACAGGAGCGTCCTCGCGACGACGTTCTCGGGCGGAACGACATAGTTCCGCTTGACGGTCGGATGGACGTCGGAGACGGCCACGACCTCCAGCCCGCCGTCCTCCGTGCGCAGCAGCACCACACCGATGACCGAATCCGCCAGTCTGCGGATCTGTTCGGCGACCACGGAGAGCGCGTCCGCCGCGTCACCGCTGGTGAGCAGGGCGGTGGTGACGGCGACCGAACCCTCGATCCACCGCTCGCGCTGTCTGGCCGCCTCGTACAGCCGGGCGTTGCCGATGGCGTTCCCGGCCTCGGTGGCGAGGACGCGCACCATGTGCAGGTCGTAGTCGCTGAACTCGCCGCCGCCGGGCTTCTCGGCCAGATAGAAGTTGCCGAGGGTCTCACCCTGGGCGCGGATGGGAACACCGAGGAACGTCCGCATCGGCGGATGTCCCGGGGGAAGTCCGGCGGCGCGCGGATCGACGGTGAGATCGGCGAGCCGGATCGGCTCCTCCCCCCTCATCAGCGCGCCGGGAAGGCCGGTGCGCGCGTCGGGCGGGTGACCGATCAGCCCGGCCACATCGTCGCCGACGCCATAGGTCACGAAGTCGGAGAGGCTGTCGCCCGTCTCGTCGAGGACTCCGATGGCGGCGAAGCGGGCCCCGGCCAGTTCGGCCGCGGTCTCACAGATCCGGGCGAGCGTGGTGCGCAGTCCGTGGCCCGTACCCACGGAACACATCGCCTCCAGCAGCTGGGGCACTCGCGCGGTGTTCTCGACGGACAGGCCCTCCAGGCTGCTGGCGGCGCGGGTGACCGCGTCAAGAGGGCCCAGTGGCTCGGGCACTTTCATAAGCCAGAGCGTAGTAACTCCTATTTAATAGGGAAAGTCCGCTTACGCCCGCCACTCAGGACAGCGGCGACCGGCCCGCCTCCGCCTCCCCGTCCGCGACCGGCTGGGCCTCCGCCTCCCCGTCCGCGATCAGCCGGTCATCAGCCGGTCACCGGCCCGCTCACGCTCCAGCATCCGCCGCAGCGGACCCTCCTCGGCCGCCAGCTCGGCGTAGGTGCCCCGCTGCACGGGCCGGCCCCCGTCGAGCACGATCACCTCGTCGACCCCGTCGAGCCCCCGCAGACGGTGGGTGATCAGCAGGGTCGTCCGGCCCTCCGTCGCCTCCAGCAGATCGGCGGTGAGCGCGTCCGCCGTGGCCAGGTCCAGATGTTCGGCGGGCTCGTCCAGGATCAGTACCGGGAAATCGGCGAGAAGAGCGCGGGCCAGCGCCAGACGCTGCCGCTGTCCGCCGGAGAGCCGGGCGCCGTGCTCGCCCACCAGGGTGTCGAGCCCGGCGGGCAGGACATCGGCCCAGTCGAGCAGCCGGGCCCGGCGCAGGGCCTCGCGCAGCTCGTCCTCGGTCGCGTCCGTACGGGCGAGCCTCAGGTTCTCCCGTACGGAACTGTCGAAGAGATGCGCGTCCTGCGCGCACAGCCCGATCATGCCCCGGACCGTGTCCCCGTCGAGCGCGGCCAGCTCCGTGCCGCCGAGCCGGCAGTCTCCCTCACGCGCGTCCAGGAAACGCAGCAGCACCTGCGCGAGCGTCGTCTTGCCCGATCCGGAAGGCCCGACGACGGCGACCCGCTTCCCGGCGGTCAGCGTCAGATCGAAGCCGCCGAGCGCGTCCCGCCGCTGTCCCGCGTACCGCGCGGACAGCCCCCGTACCTCCAGCGGGAACGGTGATACGGGAGCGACGGCCGGCCGCTCCGGCTCCTGTACGGGGACGGGCGAGTCCAGCACCTCGCACACCCGCTCCGCGGCGCGCCCGGCCCGCTGCCGGTGGCGTACGGCGAGCGGCAGCCCGGTCACCGCCTCGAACGCGGCGAGCGGGGTCAGGACGACCACGGCCAGTTCCACGCCGTCGAGGCGTCCGTCGCGTACCGCCTGAACGCCCGCGAGCGCCGCCGCCGCCACGGTCAGTCCGCACACCAGCGCGGAGAGTCCGCCGCCGAGCGCGTTGGCGCCGGCGCCGCGTGCGGCGATGGCCGTCAGCGTTCCGTCCGCCTCGCGTACCCGCCGCAGACGGCTCCGCAGCGCGCCCGCGACGGTCAGCTCGGCGGTGCCCCGGAGCAGATCGGTGACCCGGGTGGCCAGGAGTCCCCGTGCCGGGGCCAGCCGCCGTTCGGCCCGCCGGGCGCCCGCGCCGGTCACCAGCGGCACGCCCACCCCGGCGGCGAGCAGCCCGGCGGCCAGCACGGCACCCGCCTGCGGCAGCAGCCACGCGGTGAATCCGACGGCCCCCGCCCCGACGAGCAGCGCGGTCCCGACGGGGAGCAGCCACCGGAGCCAGTAGTCCTGGAGTTCGTCCACGTCCGCGACCAGCCGGGACAGCAGATCCCCGCGGCGGGTCCGGCGCAGCCCGGCGGGTGCGATGCGCTCCAGTCGCCGGTACACCGAGACCCTGAGGTCGGCGAGCATCCTGAGTACGGCGTCGTGCGACACGAGGCGCTCGGCGTACCGGAAGACGGCCCGGCCGATACCGAAGGCGCGGGTCGCCGTCACCGCGACCATCAGATAGAGAACGGGGGGCTGCTCGGAGGCGCGGGAGATGAGCCACCCGGAGACCGCCATGAGTCCGACGGCGGATCCGAGGGCGCAACCGCCGAGGACCAGCGCCAGCATGAAACGCCCGCGCAGCGCCCCGGCGGCGGCCCTCATCCGCGCGAGCGGATCCCCGGACGCCCCGGCTCCCCCACCGGCCGTACCGGCACCGCCCCGGGCTTCCCCGGCTTCCACGGCTTCCACGGCTCGCCCGACTCCCCAGGCTTCCCGGGCTTCCGCGTCGGCCTGTTCGTCGACGGGAGCCGCGAGCGCCGGCACAGAACCAAGACCCCCGCGTTCCCCCACCGATCCGGCTTCCCCCACCGATCCGGCCTCCGCCGCCGATCCCGCTTCCCCCGCCCGCCGATCCGGCAGCGCGACCACCCGGTCGGCCACCGCGAGCAGCGCCGGTCTGTGGACGACGAGCAGCACCGTACGGCCCACAGCCAGCCGCCGTACCGCCTCGACGATGCCCGCCTCCGTCCCGCCGTCGAGCGCCGCCGTGGGCTCGTCCAGCAACAGCAGCGGCCGGTCGGCGAGAAAGGCCCTGGCCAGCGCGAGCCGTTGCCGCTGACCGGCCGAGAGCCCGGAACCGTCCTCGCCGAGCGGGGTGTGCGCGCCCTGCGGCAGCGCCGCCACGAACCCGTACGCGCCCGCCTCCCGCAGCGCGTCACGGACCGCCGCGTCGTCCGCGTCCGGCCGGGCCAGCCGTACGTTCTCCGCGATCGTGCCCGCGAAGAGATACGGCTGCTGCGGCACCCACGCGATCCGCTCCCGCCAGCGGTCCGGATCGAGGGAGGACAGATCGCGGCCGTCCACCCGCACCCGGCCCTCGTCCGGTGCGGTGAAGCCGAGTACCACCTGGAGCAGCGTGGACTTCCCGACACCGCTCGGGCCGACCAGGGCGACGGTCTCCCCCGGCTCGACCGTCAGCGAGGCCGCGTCCAGCGAGGGTTCCGTACGGCCCTGATGGCGGACGGTCACACCGTCCAGCTCCAGCCGTGGCGCACCCGTGCCCTGCGCCTCCCCCGTACCGCCCGCCCGCGGCCCGGTCTCCAGGACCGTGAAGATCTCCTCGGCGGCCGACAGCCCCTCGGCCGCCGCGTGATACTGCGCGCCCACCTGACGGATCGGCAGATAGGCCTCCGGCGCCAGGATCAGCACCACCAGCCCGGTGTACAGATCCAGATCGCCGTGCACGAGCCGCATCCCGATCCCCACCGCGACCAGCGCCACCGACAGCGTCGAGAGCAGTTCCAGCGCGAAGGACGACAGGAAGGCGATACGCAGCGTACGGAGCGTTGCCCGCCGGTACTCCGAGGTGATCGCGCGGATCGACTCGGCCTGGGCCTTGGCCCGGCCGAAGACCTTGAGGGTCGGCAGTCCGGCGACCACATCCAGGAAGTGGCCCGACAGCCGGGAGAGCAGCCGCCACTGCCGGTCCGTCCGGGCCTGCGTGGCCCAGCCGATCAGCACCATGAAGAGCGGAATCAGCGGCAGGGTCAGCACAATGACCGCCGCGGAGACCCAGTCCTCGGTGACGATTCTCGCCAGCACCGCCACCGGCACCACCACGGCCAGCCCCAGTTGCGGCAGATAGCGCGCGAAGTAGTCGTCCAGAGCGTCCACACCGCGGGTGGCGAGCGCGACCAGTGAACCGGTGCGCTGTCCGCTCAGCCACCCGGGGCCCAGTGCGGTCGCCCGCTCCAGCAGCCGTCCGCGCAGTTCCGACTTGACCGCGGCGCTCGCCCGATGGGCCGCCAGTTCGGTCAGCCAGGAGACCAGGGCGCGCCCGATGGCGACCGCGGCCAGCAGAAGCAGGGGAGTGCGCAGCTCGGAAGCGTCGAGTCCGCGCTGGAACGCCCCGACCACCACCTCGGCGATCAGCATCGCCTGGGCGATCACCAGCCCCGCACCGGCCACCCCGAGTGCCACCATGGCGATCAGGAAGAAGCGGGTGGCGCGGGCATACCGCAGCAGCCGTGGATCGATTGGTTTCACGTGAAACACCCACCCCTGCACATCGGACTCAGCCCTCGTACGTATCGGCGGTTACGCATCGGCGATGTGCTGCGTTCCGATCCGCTTGCGGAACACCCAGTAGGTCCATCCCTGGTAGAGCAGCACCACCGGAGTCGCGATACCCGCGCACCAGGTCATGATCTTCAAGGTGTACGGGGTGGACGACGCGTTCGTCACCGTGAGATTCCACGCCGGGTCCAGCGAGGACGGCATGACATTCGGGAAGAGCGTCAGGAAGAGCATCGCCACCACGGCCACGATCGTCACGCCGGAGAGCGCGAACGACCAGCCCTCGCGCCCCGCCGCGATCGCTACGATCGCGGCGACCAGCGCCACCACGGCCACGCCCAGCGCGACCAGACTCCTGCCGTCGCCCTTGTCCGCCTGCGTCCAGAGCAGAAAACCGAGCGCCAGCACGGCGGTCAGCACCCCGAGGACGACCGCCAGCCTTCTGGCCCGGACCCGGATGTCCCCCACGGTCTTGAGCGCGGCGAATACCGTGCCATGGAAGGTGAAGAGAGCGAGGGTGACCAGACCGCCCAGGATCGCGTACGGATTGAGCAGATCCCCGAGGTCGCCGATGTACTCCTTGTGCGCGTCGATCTTGACGCCCCGCACGATATTGCCGAACGCGACACCCCACAGCACGGCTGGGAGCAACGACGTCCAGAAGATCGCGTGTTCCCAGTTGCGCTGCCAGTTCTCCTCGGGCCGCTTGGCCCGGTACTCGAAGGCGACACCGCGCACGATCAGACAGACCAGGATGAGCAGCAGCGGCAGATAGAAGCCGGAGAAGAGTGTGGCGTACCACTCGGGAAAGGCCGCGAAGGTCGCCCCGCCGGCACTGAGCAGCCAGACCTCGTTGCCGTCCCAGACGGGCCCGATGGTGTTGATGAGGACCCGCCGTTCCTTACGGTCGCGGGCCAGCAGCTTGGTGAGGACTCCGATGCCGAAGTCGAACCCTTCGAGGAAGAAGTAGCCGGTCCAGAGGACGGCGATCAGGACGAACCAGACGTCGTGGAGTTCCATAGCCTTAGCTCCTCAAGTCCTCAGTACGAGAAGGCCATCGGCCGGTCGGCGTCCGTGGGGTCGCCGCCGATCTTCGTGGGGGGATGGAGGTCGGCGTCCGTCAGCTCCGGCGGGCCGGCCTTGACGTACTTGACCAGCAGCTTGACCTCGATGACCGCGAGCACCGCGTAGAGCAGGGTGAAGACGGTCATCGAGGTGAGCACCTCACCCTGGGACACACCGGGGGAGACCGCGTCGGCCGTGCGCAGCACTCCGTACACGACCCATGGCTGGCGTCCCGTCTCGGTGAAGATCCAGCCCCAGGCGTTGGCTATCAGCGGGAAGAGCAGGGTCCAGAGGGCGACGATCCAGTACCACCGGGCGAGCTTCGGGCTCAGCGCCTTCTTCCGGAAGAGCACGAGGTTCGGCACCTCGTCCTCGTCCGTCCGCAGGGCGGGTGGCAGCAGGAACTTCCTCCGGGTCAGCCAGAGACCGAGCAGACCGATGGCGAAGGAGGCCATACCGAAGCCGATCATCCAGCGGAAGCCCCAGTAGGCGACCGGGATATTGGGCCGGTAGTCACCGGGACCGTACTTCTCCTGCTCGGCCTTGTTGACGTCGTTGATGCCGGGGACATGCGAGCTGAAGTCGTTGTTGGCGAGGAAGGACAGCACTCCGGGGACCTCGACGGCCACGGTGTTGTGGCCCTTCTCGACATCTCCGTAGGCGAACAGTGAGAACGGCGCGGGCGACTCGCCCTCCCACAGGGCCTCCGCCGCCGCCATCTTCATCGGCTGCTGCTTGAACATGACCTTGGCGAGCGAGTCACCGCTCACGGCGGTGAGCATCCCGGCGATCACGACGGTGACAAGGCCGAGGCGGAGCGAGGTCCGCATCACGGGTATGTGCTTCCCGCGCGCCAGATGGAAGGCCGCGATGCCGACCATAAAGGCGCCGCCGACCAGGAAAGCCGCCGTCAGGGTGTGGAAGAACTGGGTGAGCGCGGTGTCCTGGGTCAGCACTTTCCAGAAGTCGGTGAGTTCCGCCCGCCCGGCTTCCTTGTTGATGCGGTAGCCGACCGGGTGCTGCATCCAGGAGTTGGCCGCCAGGATGAAGTACGCGGAGAGAACCGTGCCGATCGAGACCATCCATATACAGGCCAGATGGATCTTCTTCGGCAGTTTGTCCCAGCCGAAGATCCACAGTCCGATGAAGGTCGACTCGAAGAAGAAGGCGATCAGCGCCTCGAAGGCGAGCGGAGCGCCGAAGATGTCACCGACGAATCGCGAGTAGTCGGACCAGTTCATCCCGAACTGGAACTCCTGCACGATGCCGGTGACGACACCCATCGCGATATTGATCAGAAAGAGCTTGCCCCAGAACTTCGTGGCCTTGAGGTACTTCGGATTCTCCGTGCGGACCCACGCGGTCTCCAGGCCGGCCGTGAGCGCGGCGAGCGAGATCGTCAGCGGGACGAAGAGGAAGTGATAGACGGTGGTGATGCCGAACTGCCATCGCGCCAGGGTCTCCGGCGCCAGAGCGAGGTCCACGTCGTCTTCTCCTAACATCGCCGTGGTCACAGCGGCAGCTTGTCCCGTTCGCCCTGGACATACCGCGAGAAAACAGGACGCGCTTGTGAACGCGTTCACATTCACAAGCATTATGTCGCACACGCATCCGGACCTTCGCAGGGGGGTCGGCATGCGAAAGGGCGGCCTCGAAGAGACCGCCCCTGACCGGCCGCACCGCACCGGCTACAGCAACATCACCCCGGCTACAGCTCCTTGCGGAACGCCTCGGCCGCCTGGAGGAAGATGTCGTTGGCCTCGTGCTCGCCGATCGTGACCCGTACCCCTTCGCCCGCGAAGGGCCGTACGACCACACCGGCCGCCTCACAGGCCGCCGCGAAGCCGAGCGTGTGCTCGCCGAGCCGGAGCCAGATGAAATTGGCCTGGGTCTCGGGCACGGTCCAGCCCTGGTCGACCAGACCCCTGTAAACCCGCGCACGCTCGGCGACCAGCGCGCCGACCCGGCCCAGCAGTGCGTCCTCGGCACGCAGGGAGGCGATCGCCGCCTCCTGCGCGATCTGGCTCACACCGAAGGGGACGGCGGTCTTCCGGAGGGCGGCGGCCACCGGTTCCCGGGCGATCGCGAAGCCGACGCGCAGACCGGCCAGTCCGTACGCCTTGGAGAACGTACGCAGTACGGCCACATTCGGGCGCTCGCGGTAGATCTCCACACCGTCCGGCACGTCGCCGTCCCGGATGAACTCGCGGTAGGCCTCGTCGAGCACCACCAGCACATCGCCGGGAACACGGTCGAGGAACCGTTCCAGCTCGGCGCGGCGCACCACCGTGCCGGTCGGATTGTTGGGGTTGCAGACGAAGATCAGCCGGGTCCGCTCGGTGATCGCGTCGGCCATGGCGTCCAGATCGTGCGCCTCGCCGGAGGTCAGCGGCACCTCTATGGAGGACGCGCCGGAGATCCGGCTGATGATCGGATACGCCTCGAAGGAGCGCCAGGCGTAGATGATCTCGTCACCGGGGCCCGACGTGGCCTGGACAAGCTGCTGAGCCACACCGACCGAACCGGTGCCGGTCGCGAGATGCGTGACGGGCACGGCGAAGCGGTCCGCCAGCTCGTCCATCAGACCGGTGCAGGCCATGTCCGGGTAGCGGTTGAAGACGCCCGCGGCCGAGATCGCCCGCTCCATCACGCCCGGCAGCGGCGGATACGGGTTCTCGTTGGAGGACAGCTTGTACGCGGCGGGCCCTCCGCCGGACGCGGCCGGCCTGCCCGGCTTGTAGGTGGGGATGCCGTCCAGCTCGGCGCGCAGCTTGGGGCTCGTCTCACTCACCGCGGGTCCTCCTCGGCCGTTCACGGGTCCGTACAACTTCTATGACGACTTCAACGACGACTTCAATGCTGTTCACCTTATGAGGATTCGCGGCTCCTGCGAAGCGCGTCCGCCGGACCGCCTCCCGAAGTCCGCCGGACCACCTCCCGGACACCTCCGGGACCACCACCCGGACCGCCGCGGAACCTCCGCGAAAGAGGGGGCGCACTCGCTTCCCTGGCGCGCGCCGGTGGCTCGCTCCGTGGCGCGCGTCCCCCGTAGAGGTGAGTTGAGACCTCTTCGAAACATGGGCCCTACGACAGGCCCATGCGGCTCGTTGCATGGCAGAACATCGCTAGACCTGTTAACTCCCTTATGTTCCAAGGCCATCAACCACCTTCAACCATGCAAAAACGTGCCTGCCCATAGGTGATTGTGCGACCGGACCCACCGCCCGCCCGAGCCCTACTATCGGCTCGCCATGACAGCAGCAGGGAAACACCAGGTGAGCCGGACGGACACATCCCGCCGGGGAAGCCGGCAAGGTCGGGCGGGCATCCGGGATGTGGCCGCCGCAGCCGGTGTCTCCATCACGACTGTCTCGGACGCGCTCAACGGCAAGGGACGCTTACCCGACGCCACACGACGCCATGTCCGGGAGGTCGCAGAACGCCTCGGCTATCGACCGTCCGCCGCCGCCCGAACCCTCCGTACCGGCAAGTCGGGCCTCATCGGCCTGACGGTCACCACGTACGGGGATGAACCTTTCACCTTCACCGAGTTCGCCTACTTCGCCGAGATGGCCAGGGCCGCCACCTCCGCGGCGCTCGCCCGCGGCTATGCCCTCGTCATCCTCCCCGCCACCTCCCGCCATGACGTCTGGGCGAATGTCGCTCTCGACGGCACCGTCGTCATCGATCCCTCCGACCACGATCCGGTCGTCACCGAACTCGTCCGCCAGGGTCTTCCCGTCGTCTCCGACGGCCGGCCCGCGGGCACCCTTCCCGTCACCGCCTGGGTCGACAACGACCACGAGGCGGCCGTCCTCGATCTGCTCGACCATCTCGCCGCGGCCGGCGCACGCCGGATCGGTCTGCTCACCGGCACCACCACGGACACCTACACCCGGCTCTCCACCACCGCCTATCTGCACTGGTGCGAACGCGTCGGCCAGGACCCGGTCTACGAGTCCTACCCCGCCCACGACCCGTGCGCCGGGGCCGTCGCCGCCGACCGGCTGCTGGCCCGCCCCGACCGGCCCGACGCCGTCTACGGGCTCTTCGATCCCAACGGCACCGATCTGCTCGCCGCCGCACGGCGGTACGGACTGCGCGTACCGGACGATCTCCTGCTCGTCTGCTGCAGCGAGTCCACCGTGTACGCCTCGACGGAACCGCCCATCACGACGCTCTCGCTCAAGCCGCGCCGTATCGGCACCGCCGTCGTCCAGCTCCTCATCGACGCCATCGAAGGGCTGGAGACGGACCGGCCGGTCGAGCAGGTCATACCGACCGAACTGATCGTCCGCACCTCTTCCCAGCGACGCCCTCCGCGCACCACGGTCAGCGCGCCCCGCTCTCCCGCGGGCGACTGACCGGAGGCGCTGCCCGGTGAAGGCCCGGACCGTTCGCATTTCGGGCGATCGGCGCGAAACCCGCCACTGAACCCGAGGTGCGATCGGATTCACCACCCCTGGTGCGTCACACAGGACGACCTGCATTCCTATGATGGGCGCACGACACCACGGACCTTCCCTCACCACCGGCGGGCTCACCGCCACCGGACGGACGGCCCGAGAGGTGTACGGCGGTACGACGGCGGTGGAGGGGTCGATGACACAGGGGGCCGGCCAGGGACCCGTGGTGCGGACGGCGACATTGCGCGACTTCCGCGTACCGCCGTACGCACAGGTCCCCGTGCAGTCCGGACTGCCCGGACAGCCCGGCCCCACGGCCGGAGCCATGTCCGGGCACCCCGGCAACGCCGTCCCCGACGACGAGCCACCGGAGGGCTACACCCCCACCGAGCGCGACCTCCCGGTGATCAACCGGGGGGACACGGTGCAGGTACAGATGGCCCCCGACGCCGAGTTCCCGGGGGACGGCCTCGGCCCGCTCTATGTCGTCGGCGATGTCCACGGCTATCTCGACGAACTCCTCGCCGCCCTCGCCGAACAGGGGCTGATCGACGCCGACGGCCAGTGGAGCGCGGGCAGCGCCCGCCTCTGGTTCCTCGGGGACTTCACCGACCGCGGTCCGGACGGCATCGGTGTCATCGATCTCGTCATGCGGCTCTCCGCGGAGGCTGCGGCGGCGGGCGGCTACTGCAAGGCGCTGATGGGCAATCACGAACTGCTGCTCATCGGTGCCAGGCGGTTCGGCGACACCCATGTCAACTCCGGTGCGGGCACGGCCACCTTCCAGGCCGCCTGGCTGCTCAACGGCGGCCAGCGCACCGATATGGAACGCCTCCAGGACGTCCATCTCCAGTGGATGTCCCGGCTCGACGCGGTGGTCGAGGAGGAGGGGCATCTGCTGGTGCACTCCGACACGACGGCCTATCTGGACTACGGATCCACGATCGAGGACGTCAACGACACCATTCATCAGATCCTCACCCGCAATGACGCGGACGAATGCTGGGATCTGTTCCGCAAGCTCACGAAACGCTTCGCGTTCCGCGACGAAGGCGGCCCGCAGGCCGTCCAGGAACTGCTCTCCAAGTACGGCGGACAGCGCATCGTCCATGGCCACAGCCCCATTCCCTATCTGCTGGGCGAAGTCGGCACCGAAGATGTCTCGGACGGCGAGACGGACAGCGGTCCGGTGGTGGAAGGGCCACATGTATATGCCGATGGACTTGCCATCGCGATGGACGGCGGAGTGACCATGGCGGGAAAGCTGCTGGTCGTCAGGCTTCCCCTGAAAAACTGAAACACCGTCGCGCGGGTGATTTCCGCAAACCCCCTGTCATCGCGCGCCGGAAGAGCTCTACCATCGGTTTATCCGTAGCAGGCTCTCCTCCGTTTTCGCCAACTGCCCGTTCCACGCGGGCGAACCGGCCCTACGGAGCATCGGGGGATGCACATGAACAGCGCTCCGCACCTGCTGAGCGAGGATCGCGCGGATTTCGAGCGGATCCTCGACGATGTGCTGCGCAACGCGCACGACCGGCCGGATCTCACCTCGGTCGGGGAACGGCTCAACACCGAGCAGCTGCGCACCATGGCCCTGAACGCCACGGTGCCGATCACCACGGCCGCCGCGGCCGAGTACGAGCACTACAGAAAGGTCCGCGAGGAGTCACGTTCGCCGGGGCCCTCCGTCCCGGTCCGCGATTCCGCGCCGGAGCCCGACGCGAGCGAGCCGACGGGATCCGGTGCGGGGCTGACGGCTGTCGTCACCGTGCTGCTGCCGGTGCTCGGGGGCACCGCCGCGGTGATCTTCCTGCTCGTCGGCTATCTCCTCAAAGCGCTCAGCCGGCCACCCGCGTTCGCCGACAGCCTGGTCGCCGTGGGCTGGTTCTTCGGCGCCATCACCGCGATAGGCATCCTGGCCGCCGCGACCGGCCTGCTGATCACGGCCCTGCGCAACAGTTCGACGCAGCTTCCGGCCGAGGAGCCGACGGGCGGTGAGCTGCCCGACGAAGTGGCCCGTGCGCGGGAGGCCTGGCGCCATGCCCTGCTGGAGCGCGGCCTTCTGCCCTTCCTGCGCGCCGCACTGGCCGACCCGAACACGGATCCGGCCGCCCCGCCACCCAGGTCGATCAAGCATCTGCCCAAGATCGGCTACAGCCGGCCGGACTTCACCAGCCCGGACGAAGGCGCCACCACCGGCCAGCGTCCGAGCTTCACCAGCCCGGACTTCACCAGCCCCGACTTCGGCGGCCCGGACCACCCCCCGGAGTAGATCCGCCCGAGCGGCGGGGGCCCGGAAGGCCGCCCCCGCCGCTCACCGCACCGCGGGGGTCAGTCGGCCAGCGGCAGATACACCCTGTTGCCGCTTGCCGCGAACTCCTTGGACTTCTGTGCCATACCCGCCTCGATCTCCGCGGTTCCGATCGCGCTGTCCTCCGTGGCGGCGCCCTTCGCCCCGCTGCTCGCCATGTCACCGCCGTGTCGCTGCCTGATGTCCTGCGAGATCTTCATCGAGCAGAACTTGGGGCCGCACATCGAGCAGAAGTGGGCCGTCTTCGCCGGTTCGGCCGGGAGGGTCTCGTCGTGGAACTCCCGGGCGGTGTCCGGGTCGAGGGCCAGATTGAACTGGTCCTCCCAGCGGAACTCGAACCGGGCGTCGGAGAGCGCGTCGTCCCAGTCCTGCGCCCCGGGGTGCCCCTTGGCGAGGTCCGCCGCATGGGCCGCGATCTTGTAGGTGATGACACCGGTCTTGACGTCGTCCCGGTTCGGCAGACCGAGATGTTCCTTCGGAGTGACGTAGCAGAGCATCGCCGTCCCCCACCAGGCGATCATCGCCGCACCGATCCCGGAGGTGATGTGGTCGTACGCCGGAGCCACATCGGTCGTCAGCGGGCCGAGCGTGTAGAACGGCGCCTCCTCGCAGATCTCCTGCTGAAGGTCGATGTTCTCCTTGATCTTGTGCATCGGGACATGGCCCGGCCCCTCGATCATCGTCTGTACGCCCAGCCGCTTCGCGGTCGAGTTCAGCTCCCCGAGCGTGCGCAACTCGGCGAACTGGGCCTCGTCGTTGGCGTCCGCGATGGACCCCGGCCGCAGACCGTCGCCCAGGGAGTACGTCACGTCGTACGCCGCGAGGATCTCGCAGAGCTCCTCGAAGTTCTCGTACAGGAACGACTCCTTGTGGTGCGCCAGACACCAGGCCGCCATGATCGAACCGCCCCGCGAGACGATGCCCGTCTTACGGCGCGCCGTCAGCGGCACATACCGCAGCAGCACCCCGGCATGGACCGTCATGTAGTCGACGCCCTGCTCGGCCTGCTCGACGACCGTGTCCTTGTAAATCTCCCAGGTTAGCTCCTCGGCCCTGCCGTCGACCTTCTCCAGCGCCTGGTAGAGCGGCACGGTGCCGATGGGCACGGGGGAGTTGCGTAGCACCCACTCACGCGTGGTGTGGATATTGCGGCCGGTGGAGAGGTCCATGACCGTGTCGGCGCCCCAGCGTGTCGCCCAGGTCATCTTCTCCACCTCCTCCTCGATGGAGGAAGTGACCGCGGAATTGCCGATATTGGCGTTGACCTTCACCAGGAACCGCTTGCCGATGATCATCGGCTCGATCTCCGGATGATTGACATTGGCCGGCAGTACGGCACGGCCCGCCGCGATCTCCTCGCGGACGACCTCCGGGGACACGTTCTCGCGGATCGCGACATACTCCATCTCCGGGGTGATGTCCCCGCGACGGGCGTACGCGAGCTGCGTCACCACCTGCCCGCTCCGGCCCCGGCGCGGCTGACGCGGCCGGCCGGGGAAGACCGCGTCGAGATTGCGCAGTCCCCCGCGCGGCGCCGTGTGCTTGAGTCCGTCGTCCTCGGGGCGGACCGGCCGGCCGGCGTACTCCTCCGTGTCGCCCCGCCCGATGATCCAGTTCTCCCGCAGCGGCGCGAGACCCCGGCGTACATCCGTCGCGACGGTGGGATCGGTGTACGGCCCCGAGGTGTCGTACAGCGTCACGTCCTGGCCATTGGTGAGATGCACCCGGCGGACCGGCACCTGAAGGTCGGGGCGTGAGCCCTGGACATATCCCTTGTGCCAGCCGATGGACCTCTGAGCCTCGTTCGGATCTCCCGAATCGGAGGCAGGCGTGTGTGCGTCCTGAACGGTCATGAGACCTACTCCCTACGCCGGCATTACCCGGTAACAGGTTCAGCGGTCGGCGCAGCTCAGGGGTCTCGGGGATGGTCCCCGGGACTACACAGTCAGCGCCCTCTCAGCCCGGTGCTCCGAGCTCCCGCGTGTGCAAAAGGTGCCACCACGCTAGCGTCATATCCGGCGTGCTGAACAGAGGGCCTCACGCTTCTTGCGATGATCGGAGGGTGACCTCACCCCAGCAGACCCACGAATCACATGGACACTCGCACAGCCATGGCCCCGCCGCGCCGGTCTCCCGGCACCTCCGCAAGGTCATCGCCGCGGTCCTGATTCCGTTCGCGACCGCGGTGGTCGTCGGGCTGGCTGTTCTCTGGCCGGGTGGTACGCCAGCGCATGAGCGCACCGGTGTGGGCTTCGACCGGCAGACCGTGCAGGGTCAGGTGGTGCAGATCGAGCGGGTGGACTGCAAGGACGTGAACGCCGCCCAGATCCCGTCCACCGGCGACCTCTCAAAGCCCCAGGGGCGCGAGGCGGAGCGGGCGGAGAACGGTGACTGCGTCAAAGCGACGATCGAGCTCACCAGCGGCAAGGAGAAGGGTCACACCTTTATCGAGATTGTCCAGCCGGACGCACCGCGACAGTTTCACGTGAAACAGGGCGTAGTGGTCGCCTACGCACCCGACGCGCCCCGCGATCTCCAGTACTCCGTGACGGATGTGAATCGCACCTTCCCCATGGCCCTGCTGGCGGGGATCTTCGCCCTGGCCGTGGTCGTGGTGGGGCGGCTACGCGGTGTCATGGCTCTGGTCGCACTCGCCGTCTCCTTCGCCGTGCTGACGCTGTTCATCCTGCCCGCGATTCTTCAGGGCTCGAATCCACTGGTCGTGGCCGTGGTCGGGGCCAGCGCGATCATGCTGCTCGCGCTCTATATGTGCCACGGTCTGACAGCCCGTACCTCGGTCGCGGTCCTCGGCACGCTGGTCTCACTGCTGCTGATCGGACTGCTGGGATCGCTCTTCATCGGCTGGGCGAGCCTGACCGGCAATACCGATGACAACACCGGACTGATCCATGGCCTCTATCCCGAAATCGATATGAGCGGTCTGCTGCTGGCAGGCGTCATCATCGGCTCACTCGGGGTCCTCGACGATGTGACCGTCACCCAGACCTCGGCGGTCTGGGAGCTGCACCAGGCGGATCCGTCGATGGGACCACGTGCCCTCTACCGGGCGGGTATCCGGATCGGGCGGGACCATATCGCCTCGGTGGTCAATACGCTCGTCCTCGCCTACGCGGGCGCCGCGCTGCCACTGCTGCTGCTCTTCTCGATCGCGCAGTCAGGGGTGGGTACGGTCGCGAACAGTGAACTGGTGGCGGAGGAGATCGTCAGAACCCTGGTGGGCTCGATCGGTCTGGTCGCATCCGTACCGGTGACCACGGCGCTGGCGGCGCTGGTGGTCTCCGCCGACCGCGCGGGGGCGAAGGGCTCGCCCCCGGCCCCGCCGAGGGCCCCTGTGGAGGCCCTGCCTTCCGTATCGCCGTACCCGGCGGCTGGGGGGACGGCGGGCGCCCGGCCGGCGGGTCCGGCGGGTCCGACAGGTCCGGCGGGTCCGACAGCCCTGACAGGCCCGGTGGGACCCTCGGATCCCGACAGCCCGGAAGCGGCGCCCTCGCTGCCCGTACAGAGCGCATCTGCGCGCAAACTGGGCGGCGGCAGGGGCCGACGCCGTAAGAAGTAGTCCCCCGGCCGTCCCGGCCCGGAAATCGCCGTCCCGGCCGGATATTCGTTCGGCGGGAAAGGATCACCCGGACGGCCCCGTTCCATCCGGCTCAGCCGGCGTTCTCCTCGGCCAGAATGCGGCCGAGCGCCTCCTCGAGATTGCCCTCGAAGTCACCGAGCGTGCGCTCCTGACCGAGCGGAACCAGTCGGTCCGTCCGGTCCAGGAAGGCCACCAGAGGGGCGGCGCTGACCCGGAAGAGCGCGTGATCGTCTCCGACCTGGAGCCGGATATGGACATCGGAGAGGTCCTCGGGCTCCGTGGGCGCGATATGCACATCGCCGTCACCGCTGGGCGTATTGATCCCGTCGAGCAGCAGCTCTCGGCCGAAGGTCCAGGTGACAGGCGCGTCGCCGGGCAGATGGAATGTCATGCGCACGGCGTAGGGATCTCTCATCTCGTAGTGGAGTTCCACCGGGATCCGGAACGCCAGCTCCTCGGAGACGAGGAAGCTCATCAGGACCTCGGCCTGCACCGACTCGCGCATCGTGTACTCCGGAGTAGATGAAACAGTGGCTGGGAATGATCCCCGTTGACCCTCTTGACGCAATCGTCCTGTAAGCGCTAGCAGATCACAAGGAGTAATTTTTCAGATACAGACAGAGAAGGCGAGCGGACTGAGCAACAATCCGGTCTCTCTGCGTAATCACTCGACCGTCGAGAGCTGTTGCTTCCGTTCGCGGAGTGGCACAGAAGCAGCCACGGTCGCCTCGTGGATCCGAAACGGACGGGCGCGTCGAGCGTGTCGCGCCGACGACCGATCGAGTCGGTGACCTTGCAATCGAGTCGGTGACCTTGCACTGGTCGCTGAACCGCCCCAGCGGGGAGAGAACACTCCGATACGTGGCGGACGGCGGGGGGCGCGGTCTCGCGCGTGAGCGGTTTCGCGGGGGCTCCGCGCGGATCCGGAGGGGAGCCCGTCGGCCCGAGCGGGCGCGGCGCGCGAGGCACGGACCGATCAGGGTCGGAGCTGCGCTTCTTGTAGCCGTGGCCAAGGTCACCCCCAGGCATGCCGACGGGCGAGGGCCCGCCCGCGGGGGCCGCCCCCGCGCGCCCGCCGCACCCCTGAGGGGGACCGGGGAACAGTGGGATTCGTCACTCTAGGGGCAGGCCGCTCACCGGGATGGTTTCCGGTTCATCTTTCCCTCGCGCGAGCTAACGGCCGTACGCGCGGTCTGGCCTGCCGGTCGCCGCCGGGCCCGCCTGCCGGTCGCCGCCGACCCCTACCAGTCACCCCGCGAGGACGAGGAGGACATGAACTTCCGTACGACATAGATGAGTCCGCCGACGAGTGCCACAAAGATCAGCAGCTTGAAGAGAATTCCGATCACGAACGTGACCACACTCATGATCAGTCCGCCGAACACCACGATGGCGATCACAGGCACCGCGATCCACTTCACCCACCAGGGCAACCCCGTGAGTAGCTCCCGAACCGCCATCGTCCTTACCTCGCTTCACCGAGTGACTCGCGTACCTGCTGTGCACCATCGATGCTAGAGCCGCGGGGACCGCGGCGGAGCCCGCGCGGCCCCCGCTCTCCCCTGATGCGACCCTGAGGCGGCCCTGAGAAGACCGGCCGGTTCCGGGGCGGTCCGGTCAGCCCTCGGGGGGTGAGAACACCACCATCACCCGCAGGTCCTCCGTGATGTGGTGGAACTTGTGCGCGACTCCGGCCGGTACGTACACGACGCTGCCCCGGCCGACCTGGGTCGTCTCCATTCCGACGGTGATCGAGGCCCGGCCGCTCACGACGAAGTACACCTCGTCCTGCCGGTGCGGCAGTTGCGGGTCGATCTCACCGGCGTCCAGGGCGTAGAGGCCCACTGACATGTTGCGCTCCCGCAGAAACTGCAGATACGCCCCGTCGTTGGCGGCACGCTCCGCCTCCAGCTCGTCCAGTCGGAATGCCTTCATGCCACGATCAGACCATGAAGAATTTCGTAGTCAAGACGATCGCCAACGCGGCCGCTCTCGCGGTGGCGATCTGGCTGGTCAAGGACATCACTCTGACCGGTGACAACACCGGCAAGCAGGCCCTGACACTGGTGCTCGTCGCCCTGGTCTTCGGGCTCGTGAACTTCATAGTCAAGCCAGTGGTGAAGCTGCTGACGCTGCCGCTGTTCATCCTCACCCTCGGGCTGATCACGCTGGTGGTCAACGCCCTGATGCTGCTGCTGACCTCGTGGCTCGCGGACAAGCTGGATCTCAGCTTCCATGTCGACGGCTTCTGGACCGCCGTGCTCGGCGGGCTGATCATCTCGATCGTGTCGTGGGCGCTGCACATGGTGCTCCCCGACGACAATGACTGACCGCCCCCTGACCGGCCCGGCCGGTTCCACCGAGCCCTCCACCGGCCCCTCCACCGGCCCCTCTGCCGAGCCCGCCGCCGACCCCACCGTCGGCGCCACGACCGGCGCCGCGGCTTCTCCGTACCGCGTCTGTTTCGTCTGCACCGGCAACATCTGCCGCTCCCCCATCGCGGAGGCCGTCTTCCGCGCGCGGCTGACCGAGGCCGGCCTCGACGGGCTGGTCGAGGCGGACAGCGCCGGAACCGGCGGCTGGCACGAAGGGGACGGCGCCGACCCGCGCGCCGTGGCCGTACTGGACGCGCACGGCTATGGGAACGATCACACCGCACGGCAGTTCCACGCCTCGTGGTTCTCCCGTCTCGACCTGGTGATCGCGCTGGACGAAGGCCATCTTCGCGAGCTGCGCCGGCTCGCCCCCACCCCTGCCGACGCCGCGAAGGTACGGCTGCTGCGCTCGTACGACGCCGCCGCCGAGCCGACCGGCGATCTGGGCGTGCCCGATCCGTACTACGGCGACATCACAGGCTTCGAGGAGTGTCTGGAGCTGGTGGAGGCGGCGAGCGAAGGGCTGCTCGCCGCCGTACAGGACACGATCGAGGAGGCTGCCGCATGAGCGGGAACGGCGTGAGCGGCGGGGACGGCGTCAACGGCGAGGACGGCGTGGCCGTGGGGGACAGCGTGTCCCATGGGAACAGCCCGGCCCTCGGGGACGGCACACGGGCGGTGCGGGCGGGGCTGCCCGACCCGGTGACCTACGAACCGACCCTGCCGGGGCCGGTCTTCGCCGCCCACTACCATCTGCCCGGCGAACCGACCGGCCCGTACACCTACGGCCGGGACGACAATCCGACCTGGACCCATCTGGAACGCGCCATCGGTGAGTTGGAGGCGCCGGGGGAGAGGGTCGAGACCATCGTCTTCGCCTCCGGGATGGCCGCGATCTCCGCGGTGCTCTTCTCACAGCTGCGGACCGGCGACACGGTCGTGCTGCCGAACGACGGCTATCAGGCGCTGCCGTTGCTGCGCGAGCGCCTGGAGGCGTACGGCGTGACGGTGCGGACGGCGCCGACCGCCGGGGATGCCCAGCTCGGTGTTCTCGACGGTGCCCGGCTGCTCTGGATCGAGACCCCGTCCAACCCCGGCCTCGATGTCTGCGACATACGACGGCTGGTGCGGGAGGCGCATGGAGCCGGTGTGCTGGTCGCCGTCGACAACACGCTCGCCACCCCACTCGGCCAGCGGCCCCTGGAACTGGGCGCGGACTTCTCGGTGGCCAGTGACACCAAGGGCATGACGGGCCATGGCGACATCCTGCTCGGCCATGTGACCAGCGCCGATCCGGAGCTGGCGGCGGGAGTACGGCGCTGGCGCAAGGTCGTCGGGGCGATCCCGGGGCCGATGGAGGCCTGGCTCGCGCATCGTTCGCTGGCCACGCTCCAGCTCCGGGTCGACCGCCAGTGCGCGAGCGCGCTGACAGTGGCCGAGGCGCTGCTGGAACGTGCCGAGGTGAGCGGGCTGCGCTATCCCGGTCTGCCGAGCGACCCCTCGTACCCCGTCGCCTCACGGCAGATGCGGCGTTTCGGCTCCGTGGTCTCGTTCGTGCTGCCCGACCGGGAGTGGGCCGAGCGCTTTCTCGCCGGGCTGCGGCTGGTGGACGACGCGACCAGCTTCGGCGGCGTACGGTCCACGGCCGAGCGGCGCGGCCGGTGGGGCGGCGACGCCGTACCGGAAGGCTTCATCCGGTTCTCCGTGGGGGCCGAGGATCCCGAAGACCTGGTCGCGGATGTGGTGCGTGCCCTCGACGGGGCGGCCCGCTGACGTCCGCGGCGCGCCCGCGGAGGGCGTTCACCGGATACGGAGCCGGAGCCGGGTACAGACGCCGGGTACGGACGCCGGAGACGGGTACGAACGCCGGATACGGACGGGGAACGGGGATACGGGGGCGGGGATACAGGCGGGCCGGGGCGGGTACCAGGACAGGTGTCGTGGCGGGTGCCCGCACGGGGGCCCGAGGAGTCTCCCGTGCGAACAGACGGTCCGAGCCTCCCCCCTCATGGCTCGGACCGTCCCAGGTTCCACGCGCGGAGAACCAGTTCCACAAGGCTAGTTGACTCTGCGTCAGTGTCCAATCACAGTAACGACAGCAAGCTATCGACTTATTTATAGTTGCGGTCCGAAGACGCTGCGGGGGCGCGGTACGAGACGGGAGAGCAGGAAGATGGACCTGGCCCTGCTGCGTACCTTCGTCACCGTGCACCGCGCCGGCTCCTTCACCCGGGCCGCGGCGCTGCTCGGTCTCTCCCAGCCCGCGGTGACCAGCCAGATCAGAGCTCTCGAACGGCAGCTCGGCCGCCCGCTCTTTCTGCGCCAGGCCCGCGGCGTGACCCCCACGACGATCGGCGACGAACTCGCCCACCGCGCGGCGCCGCATCTGGACGCGCTGATCGAGATCGCCGAGACCGGGCTCGACGAGGAGTCCGGTGTACGGACGCTCCATCTGGCGGGGCCGCCGGAGTTCATGTCCGTGCGCGCGCTGCCGGCGCTCACCCCGCTCACCGCCCATGGCCTCACGCTGCGCATCTCGTTCTGCGCCAACACCGAGGAGACCCTGGAGGGGCTGGCCGCGGGACACCACGATCTGGCCATCACCACGGCCCGGCCCCGAGGTGGACTACTGACCTCGACTCCGCTCTGCGACGAGGAGCATGTACTGATCGCGGCGCCCCGCTGGGCGGCACGGCTGGGTCATACGGTCCTGCGCGAGGGCCATGTGGTGCTGGAGCGGCTCCCGGTGGTGGAGGTGCATGAGTCGCTGCCGCTCGTCTCCCGCTACTGGGCGTCCGTCTTCGACTCCCCGCCGGCCGCCGCGGGCACGGTGATCGCGCCCGATCTGCGAGCCGTGCTGGAGTGCGCGGCGGCGGGCGCGGGACTGGCCGTACTGCCCCGCTATCTCTGCGAGGGCGCGCTGGAGCGGGGAGAGGTGGTCGCGCTCCTCGATCCGCCGGTGCCCCCGCTGCGCACCTATTTCCTGGTCGTGCGCACGGGCACACTCGCGCTGCCCCCGGTCTCGCGGGCGCACGAGTGGCTGCTGCGTGCCGCGGTGGACTGGTGACAGCGTGGCCGGTGGGAGTTTCAGAACGGGTGCCACGGGCGAACCTCTTCCCATGACCGAACGGCCCGTGGTCAAGCGCACCGCACGCGCCATCCTGCTCGACGGCGACGACCTGATCCTGATCAAACGCACCAAGCCAGGGGTGGATCCCTACTGGATCACACCCGGCGGCGGGGTCGAGACGACGGACGACACCGTCGTGGAGGCGCTCCACCGTGAAGTCCACGAAGAACTGGGCGCCAAGATCATCGACGTGGTGCCGTGCTTCGTCGACACCGTGGAACATATCGCCGACGGCGGCGTGACCGGCGTCAAGGTGCAGCACTTCTTCGTCTGCCGGCTGGAGTCGATGGACATCTCGCTGCGGCACGGCCCCGAGATGGACGAGCCCTGCGGCGAGTACGAGATCGTCCGGGTGCCGTTCAGCCGGGTCGGGATCGCCGCCGTCCATCTCGTGCCGCTCTCGCTGCGGCACTATCTCGACGGCAACATCGAGGGCGTGCGCGCGATGCACGCCCCCGATCTCGGCTGAGGATTCCGGTCCCGGCCCGCCTGGCGCCGGCTCCCGGCTCCCGACGGAGTGCGGCCGACGTGCGGGCCCGGGGCGGGTCGGCTCCGCCGGACTCAGTTGGCGGCGGCCACCAGCTCTTCGAGAGAGTCGTGGCGGATCCGCTCGGACGGGATCCCGGCGCCCTTGAGCGCGTCGAGGCCGCTGCGGATCATCCCCGGCGGACCGGACAGATACGCGTCGTACTCATGCCAGGGACCATGCTCACGCACCGCCTCGGGGAGCTGCCCCGTCAGACCCAGGGTGGGCCCCTCGGCGACCACCGGGCGCACGGAGAGCCAGGAATGCTCACTCTCCAGTCGCAGCATCGTCTCGATGTCGTACAGATCCTGATCGCTGCGCGCGCCGTAGAAGACCTCGACCGGGCGCCGGTGGCCATGCTCGGCGACATCCTCGACAAGCGCCTTGATGGGCGCGATACCGGTCCCTCCGCCCAGACAGAGCAGCCCGTTGTGGCTGCTGTGGTCGACGGTCATCGAGCCGGCCGGCGGGCCGAGACGGAGCACATCGCCGGGACCGGCGCGATGGACCAGGGCATTGGAGACCCAGCCCGCCGGGACGGCCTTGACATGGAAGGAGAGCAGTCCGTCCGGGCGCGGTGCCGAGGCGAAGGAGTAGTGCCGCCAGACCCGGGGCCACCACGGCGTCTCCAGGCTGGTGTACTGCCCCGCGAGAAAGGGGTACGGCTGGTCGGGCCGGACGGTGACGACGGCGATGTCGGCGGTGCGCAGCTCGTGCGAGACCACCTCGGCCTGCCACCAGGCCGGGGCGTGCAGCTCGTTCTCGGCGGCGGCGTCGATCATGATCTGCGAGATGGTCGTGTACGTCCTGACCCAGGCGCCCTCGGTCTCTTCGTCCCAGATGGCGGACGCGTAGCGGGTCAGCGCGCCGATCAGGGCCTCTCCCACGGCCGGATAGTGCGTCGGCTGGGTGCCGTACTTGCGGTGTCCGCGGCCCAACTGGCGCAGATAGCCGGTCAGGACATCCGGGGTGTCCATGTGCTCGGCGGCGGTGAGCAGCGCCTTGAGGAGGCGGTCGCGCTGGGCGTCCATGGCCGCGGGGAACAGATTGCGCAGATCGGGGTGGCGGACGAAGAGCAGCGCGTAGAAGTAGGAGGTGAGCTGGTCGGCGATGGGGGCGACCTCCTCCAGGGTGCGACGGATGAGGATCGCGTCGGGGGACGCGTTGCGGTCCTCCGGGAAGAGAGAGGCCGCGGGCGCCGCGACGGACGGCTGCGTGGCAGGTGCGGTGGCCGACGGCTGTGCGGCAGGCTCGGTGGCCGACGGCTGTGTGGCGGGCGCGGTGACCGACGGCTGTGTGGCGGGCGCGGCCGGGACCTCCGGAGGCAGCGCGGCCGATACCGGGACCTCCTGCGGCAGCGGAGCGGCGACCCGGGGCCCGGTGGCGCCCGTCTCGGCGCGGCCGGTCTCGACGGGCTCCGGCTGGGCGGCAGAGGTCTTGACGGCCTCCGGTCGGGCTGCGCGCGACTCCGTGTCCGGATGCCCTTCCGGCTCCCGCCGCATCGGATCGGCGGGCGGAGCTGTGTTCTCCTGTGCGGCCGTGGGGTGCGCCTGGGGAGGCCCTACGGGCTCCGGCCGGCCGACGGCGGACCGTACGGCGGCCTCCGCGGCCGCCTGAGAGACGGGTCCTCTCCCGCTGCCCGGGTCGGCCGCGGTGACCGGACCCTCCGGGACCGGCGGATGCGCGGCCGGTCCGTCACCGCTCTGGGCCCCCTTGGCACGCGGGCGAAAGGCCGCGGGGACATCGTCCACCGGCGCCGGCGGGCGGGGGACGGTATCCGTACGCGCGTCACGCCCCGCGGGGCCTTCGTGCGGCGGGCGCGCGGGACGCGTCGCCCCGGAACCGACCGGGCGTATGGAGGCGAGTGAGCGGCTCGGCATGCGTATTCGCTCCCGGCCGGCCGGCTGTGCCGCACCGCCCGTAGGTCCGCTTGCCGGGCCGGAGTCACCGCGGCCGTCGGCGCTCGGCGCCCTGCGGGGGGCGAACCAACCGCCCTTTCCGCCCTCTCCGGAAGTGCCGTTGTCGGCCGACGTGGTGGTCGGAGCGTCCATGGTGTGCCTCGCCTCGAACATCTTTCGGTCGGTCTGCGCACTTCCGCTGGTCCGGAATACGCTAGCAATTCCCCGCTCGACTAGGACTGTTGGCTTCCCACATTAGCCTCCGCCACGCTCCTGGTCCCTGCCGTCGCAGCATGACAGGGAACAGCGACGGAGGGGACAAAGAGCGTGAAGTCCGGCCATCCACACCGGATTTACCGTTATGCTGCTTTGCTCCCGTGCCCATTCGCGGTTTCCAGCCGTGCTTCCCGGGGCCCCCCGGGGTCAGCGTATTACTGTCGGCGGCACGCGAGTCACCGCGTAGGGCAGACCAGTTCATAGGCCTCGCGCAGATCGCCTCCGCTGTACGTGTGCGTGGCAAGCCCCGAGAGATGGTGGTCGGCATTCACCGCCACCGCCCTGGGCACCGCCGCGAAGATCTCGGCGTCCGACATGGAATCACCGTACGCAACGCAGTCGTCCAGGCTTACCCCGAACTCTGCACAGAGCCGGTCCGCGATCTTCACTTTGGCCGCCGGGTTGAGAATGCCCGCCCGGTCGACCGGCTCGGTGAAAGGCAGAACCGGCCAGCGTGAACCATGGGCGGCATGCGCGCCCCAACCCAGCAGCCGTGTGACAAAGAAGTCGGGCGAGAGGGAGATAACGGCACAGTAATCTCCTTGCCTTCGGATATCCGCCCAGACCTCACGTATTCCGGTCAGCCAGGGCGCCCCCTCGAAGGCCGCCGATACCTGCTCCATGGTCAGATCGGCCCATAGCTCCCGCGCCCGTACCGCGAACTCGTCCGGCGCCATCCCCCGTGAGAGAAAGTCGCCCTCCAGCCTGGCGATCTCGGCGCTCAGCCCGAGCTGCCGGGAGATCTCCACTGCCGCGGCCGAACCGCGGATGAGTGTGCCATCGAGGTCGAAGAGATGCAGTCTGCGTACGCTCGCCATGTACGCCGAGGTTAGTACGTGCGGTTACTCCCCTCGTCAGACGCCCTTCCGCCGACCGGACGGCACCGTGTTTCACGTGAAACACCTCAAACGCCCTCTTCGCCGAGCCCTCCTTGTCATCCATGTCGCTACGTCCGTGGGCTGGCTGGGGCTCACGCTCGGTCTGCTGACACTCGGCGTGACCGCCTTCATCACCGACGACCCGGCCACCACCTGGACCGCTTACCGGGCCATGAGGATCCTGGTCGACTGGCCGATCATTCCGGTGGCGCTGCTCGCCCTGATCAGCGGACTGGTGCTCTCACTCGGTACGCCCTGGGGTCTGGCCCGCTACTGGTGGGTGTGGATCAAGTTCTGGCTCACGCTGATCACCTTCGGTGCCACGGCCTTGGCCCTGCGGCCGGCCATCCATGAAGCGGCGGCTACCGGAATACCCGACGGCAGCCTGGTCGCCGCGCCGTCGGTGGCCACCTCCGCCTATCTCCTGATGACCGCGATCTCGGTACTCAAGCCGTGGGGGCTGACCCGGCTCGGGCGACGCCTGCGGGCTCTGCCGACTTCCCGCAAACCGGTGGACGAACGATCATCGGCTCCGACAGCCTGATCCCCATGCCGACATCACTCTCCGTTCTGCCCATCCGCCGTCTGACCTTGGGCGACCTCATCTCCTGTGCGGATCTCGCCGAGGACCGCGGCTGGGCCCGGGAGGAGCACAGATGGGGTCTGCTGCTGACAGCGGGCACCGCATACGGCATCGATGATCCCGAGGGCAAGGGCCTGGCGGCCGTCTGTGTGATCACCTCGTACGACCCCTCGGGCGGGGGCCGGGGTCTCGCGGCCATCGGCATGATGCTGGTCGCCGGACGCCATAACCGGCAGGGGCTCGGACGGCGGCTGATGACCCATGTGCTGGGTGAGGCCGCGGACACCCCGCTGATGCTGCATGCCACGGAGTACGGCCGACCGCTCTATCAGCAGCTCGGCTTCACGGACATCGGCGTGACCGAGACGGTCGCCGGGCGCTTCCGGTCTCCGGAGACCGCGCCCTCGGTGATGACACGGCCCGCTGCCGCCGGCGATCTGCCGGCGATCGTGCGCCTGGACACCGAGGTCTTCGGAGCCGACCGCACCCATGTGATCGCGCGCCTGCCCGCCTTCGCGGACCGGCTCAGAGTCGCGGAGGACAGCTCCGGGCTCATCGGATACGCGGCGGCCTGGCCCACCCCGGAGGTGCATGTGATCGGTCCGCTGGTCGCCGCGGACACGGCGACCGCGAAGTCGCTGATCTGCTCACTGGTGTCCTCACTGACCGCCGCCCCCGAACGGCCGGTACGTACGATGATCGATGCACGCCATGAAGAACTGCTGGCCTGGGTGAAGGTTCACGGTCTGGAACAGGCGGCCCGCACCACGACAATGGTCCATGGCATCCCGGATCTGCCCGGTGACTGGACCAGACGGTTCGCACCGCTGAACCTGGCGACGGGCTGACTCGCCTGCCGGCCCGGCTTCGGCACTCTCCGCCCTGCCCTTCGGCGTAATCTGCGGATCATGAGCGACCTGGAGATTCGGCCCGCGACCCCTGACGACCTCCCCGCCATCGTGGCGATGCTCGCGGACGACCCGCTGGGCGCCCAGCGTGAGTCCCCGGACGACCTCACCCCGTATATCGCGGCCTATGAGCACCTGGCCCGCGACCCGAACCAGCGGATGATGGTGGCCGTGCGCGAGCGCCGGGTGGTCGGGACGCTCCAGCTCACCATCGTTCCCGGACTCTCCCGCCGTGGTGCCCTCCGCTCGATCATCGAGGGCGTACGGGTCCATGCCGATGAACGCGGCAGCGGACTCGGCACCCGGTTCATCGAGTGGGCGATCGATGAATCCCGCCGCCAGGGCTGCCAGCTGGTCCAGCTCACCTCCGACGCGAGCCGCATCGATGCCCACCGCTTCTACGAGCGGCTGGGCTTCAGCGCCTCCCATGTGGGCTTCAAGCTCCAGCTCTGACGGACGGCACCAAGGAGTCGGAGGGCCTAGATCGTCCGGGGAGTCCGCCATACGCCGGAACACCCGCCGTCGCCTGTTTCACGTGAAACATCCGGCTTGTTTCACGGCGTCACCCCGCGCCAGCCTCCCTTGTCCACGCCGCCGGGCACATCCGCCTCGGGGTCATACGGCTGACGGGTAAAGACAAACGAACCGAGGTCGAGATGGTCCGCCGAACCATCCGCCCGACGCACCACCCGCAGGGTCTCCCCCGCGTAATAGCCGTCGAGCCCCACCCAGGTGCCGTCCGGCTGTACGACAAAACGTGAGCCTCGTCCACCGCCGCGCAGCGGATGCAGCTCCACGCCTCGCTCCGCCACCAGCTTCAGTCCGAAGGCATGGGTACCCCAGTACCACGGTCCAGTCAGCTCCAGCAGCCGCTGATCGGCTTCCGGCAGCGGACGCCAGGGCTCGGGGATCCGTGGCTCGGCATCCGCCACGATCCCGATGAGATCCGCCGCGACCATCCCGGTCAGCGGTCCCGAGGTGGCATTGGCGAGCACCACCGCCGCCACCCCGTCCTCCACACCGACCCAGAGGGCGGCGAGAAAGCCGGGCAGCGAGCCCGTATGCCCAGCCAGGCCACGACCGCTCTGACGGGCCAACTGCATACCGAGCCCATAGCCGCCGTCCCACTGGCCGGCCTCCGGTGGGGCGGACGGTGTCCGCATCTCCCGTACGGACTTCGGACTCAGGACCTTCGCATCGCCCTCGGCGAGAAACCCCGCGAACCGGCAGAGATCGGTCGCGGTCGACCAGAGCTGACCGGCAGGGGCCATCAACCCGAGGTCCATGGCGGGCTCGGGAAGCATCACGTCCGCCCACGGATGCACGGCCCAGCCTCCGGCGTGCGGGGCCACAGGCTGTGTGGTCGTACGGTCCATGCCCAGCGGCTCCAGAATCTCCCGCCGCAGCACCTCTTCCCAGGACGCGCCCCGCACCGCCTCGATCAGCGAACCGAGCAGGGTGTAACCCGGGTTGGAGTAGTGGTGACGGCGCCCCGCGGGGTGGAGTACGGGCCGCTCGCCGAGGACGTCGGAGAGTTCCGGGCGCACCGTGCCCGGTGTCCGCTCCCACCAGGGCGCCGGGCTCTCGGCGGCCAGTCCCGCGGTGTGGTCGAGAAGCTGGGCGATGGTGACCTCTCCCACACGGGTGCCCCTGCCGGCGCCCTCACCGGCTCCCGTACCGCTGCCCGTGCCCGTGCTGATGCGGGCGCCCGCATCCGGGAGGTGCTTCTCCAGGGGGTCACGGAGATCGAGGAGTCCCTCGTCGCGCAGCCGCAGTACCAGAACGGCGGTGAAGGTCTTGGTGATCGACCCGACGCGGTACTGGGTGTCGGCGTCCGGGGCGTGCCCGTCCACACAGCTACGGGAACCCGTCCAGACCATCCGTCCCTCGCGTGCCACCGCCGCGACCAGTGAGGGCGCGCGCCCCTCCGTCTGTGCGAGGGCGATGCGGTGCAGCAGGGCCCGCCGGGTGCCGGGCAGCAGTTCTTCGAAGGGTGATGTCATGGACCACATCTACCGGTGCCGTCCGATGGAGTCGACTTCATTTCACCCGGCGCCGAAGAGCCCTCCGCCCAGCCCCGAAGAGCCGATACCGGACGAGTCGACGCGCGTTGCGCGGGGCTTGCGGGCCGGCCCGTATACGTACTCCTACGTACGTCCGAGTCGTACGTCCAAGTCGTATGCCCGGGGAAGGCTGACCGTGGATCTTCGCTACTGGCTGCCGCGCGCGGTGGATGTGGCCGAGCAATGGGGCGAGCGGTTCGGTCCCTTCGAGGCGCATACCGCGCACCAGGTCGGTGACGAGGCGTTCGCCGACGCGTTCGAGCGGTTCGCCAAGCGGATGGAGGACAACTACCCGTTCTTCCATCCCCGTTACGCCGGGCAGATGGTGAAGCCGCCGCATCCCGCCGCCGTCGTCGGTTATCTCACGGCGATGCTGTTCAACCCCAACAACCACGCGGCGGAGGGCGGCCCCGCGACCACGGAGATGGAGCGCGAGTGCGTCGCCGCGCTGGCCGGGATGTTCGGTCTGCCCGCGCATGTCGGGCATCTGACGACGAGCGGCACGATGGCGAACCTCGAAGCGCTGTACGTGGCCCGCAGACTGCATCCGGACCGCGGGGTGGCCTACAGCTCGGAGTGCCACTACACGCATGAGCGGATGTGCGAGGTACTGGGCGTCGAGGGCCACCGGGTGGCGGTCGACACATACGGCCGCATCGATCTGGACGCCCTGGAGAGCCTGCTGAAGACGGGCCGGGTCGGCACGGTGGTGGTGACGACGGGCACCACGGGGCTGGGGGCCGTGGACCCGGTGCACGAGGTGCTGCCCCTGGCCCGGCGGTACGGGGCCCGGGTGCATGTCGACGCGGCGTACGGCGGCTTCTACGCGCTGCTCGGACGGGCGGACGAGCGGGCGGACACGCCCGAAGGGATCGACCCGAGGCCCTGGCGGGCGCTGGCGGAGTGCGACTCGATCGTGGTGGACCCGCACAAGCACGGGCTTCAGCCCTACGGCTGCGGGGCGGTGCTGTTCCCCGACCCGCGAGCCGGCCGGCACTTCGCGCACGACTCGCCCTACACCTACTTCACCGACGCCGAGGTGCATCTGGGCGAGATCAGCCTGGAGTGCTCACGGGCCGGAGCCGCCGCCGCAGGACTGTGGCTGACCCTTCAGCTCCTCCCGCTGACCCCGGACGGATTCGGGGCGATCCTCGCGGCCAACCGTCGCGCGGCGCTGCGGTGGGCGGATCTGCTGGAGGCGTCGGACGCCCTGGAGCTGTACCAGCGGCCCGATCTCGACATCGTCACCTACTTCCCGGCGACCCGGCCGGCCTCCCTGTCCGCCGTCGACGCGGCGTCCGGACGACTGCTGCAAGGCGGCATGACCGCTCACAAGGAGCCGGTCTTCCTGAGTGTGCTCCGTACGGACGCCGAGGCGTTCGTACGCCGGCATCCGCGGATCATCCGCGACGCCGATGCGGCACGGGTAATGCGCAGTGTCCTGATCAAGCCGGAGGCCGAGCACTATCTCGACCGCCTGCACGCCCGGGTGGAGCAACTCGCCGTCCGCGGCGAGGAGCGGTAGCGCACGGCCCCCGCACCGCCTTCCGGAGGGAATCGTTGTCCACGTTCGAAAGTCCGCCGCGTGGTGTTCTGCGCCGTCCTGCCAGGCCGGACACCGATGAGCTGGCCGCGCTGCTGGCCGCGGCCTTCCACGACGATCCACTGACCCGCTGGATCATTCCGGACAGCCGGACCCGGGCGGAACTGCTGCCCGGCCTGTTCCGTGTCTTCGTCGACGTCTCGCACGACTACGACGGAGTGGCCCTCTCCCCCTGCGGCGACGCGGTGATGCTGTTTCTGCCGCCAGGGGCCTCGAAGGAGGTGGACGCGCGCGGGGACGAGCTGGAAGAGCGGTTCACCGACGCCCTCGGTGAGTACGCCGAGGCGCTGGGGACCATCGTCGGGCTCCAGGCCGAGCGCCATCCGGCCGGCCCCCCGCACTACTACGCGTCGTTCGGGGCGGTCCGCCCCGAACGGCAGCGGAACGGCCTGCTCTCCGTTCTGCTCCAGGAGCTCATCGACCGCGCCGACCGGGAGGGCCACCCGGCGTACGCGGAGGCCAGTTCACCCGGTGGCGAGACGCTCTGCCTCCGGCAGGGTTTCGTTCCGCTCGGCGGCGACATCACGCTGCCGAACGGCGGTCCGTCGCTGCGTCCGCTCTGGCGGGACCCGCGGTGAGGGGCGACAGGCACATCCACTTCTGGACCGCGGCCGAGGTGGCGCGCGGCGAGGTGCCGGGGCGGCATCTTCCGCATCTGCGCGCGGTCCTGGAGTGGAGCGGCGACTTCCTGGTGTCCGGCCATCCCGAGCTGGGTCGGAGCGGCCCGGTGTGCCCGTACACCCAGCCGTCGCTGCGCAAGCAGCTCTTCCATCTCGCGGTGCCGGCCGGGACGGAGGGCGCGGATCTGTCCTCGGCCGTCGGCTCGCTGCGTGCCTGGTACGAGAAGCTCTCGGCCGACCTGGACGAGGAGGACCAGGAGCTGCTGACCCTGCTGCTGGTGCTGCCGGGCTTCGACCCGACGGACTCGGGCGAACTGGACGAGCTCCAGCGCAAGGCCAAGGACGAGTTCGTGGCCGACGGCCTGATGATCGGGCAGTTCCATCCGGTGTGCGAGGAACCGGGCCTGTGGAACTCCCTGTTCCGTCCCCTGCGGGCTCCCGTGCCGCTGCTCGCGGTCCGTAAGCTCCTCGTCTTCGACCTGCCCTTCCTGCTCGGCGACGATACGCACATGGACCACTATCTGCGCCGGTTCGCCCCGGACATCCCGGCCCGGGTCCGCGGCCAGTTGGTCAGCCGCGTGGTGTCCTGAGCGACGCGTGGTGTCCTGAGCCACGGCCCCCGCCCCTCACCACCCGCCCGCCACGCACCCCGGAAAGCCCGGCGCCCGTCCCCAGCTCCTGGGGACGGGCGTCCTCCGTCGGAGGGGCGCCCACCGCGCGGCGGCCCGTACCGGTCCAGAGGCCGGTGCGGTTCAGAGGTTGGTGCGGTTCAGAGCCAGGTGCGGCTGATACCGGCCCCGCGGACTCCCTCCCTGTCACAGGCGACTCAAAAATTCACCGGCCGCACGTACAACCCCCGCGCCCGGGTGGCGGTCTCCTGATCGCCGGCTTCCTCCGCGTACCGCGGGAGAGCCCGCGCACAGCAGCCCCTACGATCCGCTCCGCCCTCGTAGGGGCCACACCCGCAACACCGCCCCACCGCCCCACCGCCACACCGCCACACCCGCAACACCGCCATACCCTCCGTACCCGGCGCACCCTCGCCTCCCCTGCCTGGAGCCCCCTTGCGCAGAAGCACCCTCCTGCTGGCCGCCACCCTGACCACCGGTCTGCTCACCGCCCTGCCCGGCACCGCGACCGCCGCCCCCTCCGGGCAGGCCGGCGACTTCAACGGCGACGGCTACCGCGATGTCGCCATCGGCGCGTTCACCGCCCAGGTCGGCTCCGTGCCGAACGCCGGTGCCGTCGTCGTCCTGTACGGCTCGCGCTCCGGCGTCTCGGCCGCCAAGAAGACCGTGATCACCCAGAACTCCGTCGGCGTCCCCGGCACCGCCAGGGACGGCGACCGCTTCGGCAGCAGCCTCGCCGCCGGCGACCTGAACGCCGACGGTTACGCGGACCTCGTCGTCGGCGCCCAGTTCGAGAGCGTCGGCGACCGCGACGGCGTCGGCTCCGCCACGGTCATCTGGGGCGGCAAGTCCGGCCTGACCGGCGGCTCGGCCCTGCCGTCGCCCTCCGGCCTCACCGAGTGGGGCGGCTACTCCTCCGGCGTCGCGACCGGCGACTTCGACGGCGACGGCAAGACGGACGTCACCATCACCGGCCAGAGCCGCACCGGTCTGTACAGGGGCCCCTTCGCCCGCAACGGCAAGCCCGTGAGCCTGACCGGCGTGGACGAGCTCGGCTCGACGTACGAGGTGATCGCGGGCAACCTGAACAGCGACCGCGCGGCCGAGCGTGTCTATCCGTTCGCCGTCGACGGCGACGAGGGCGGCGACATCCGCTACTTCAGCCACGACCCGGGCGACGAGTCCCACCCCGAGTCGGACTACGCGCAGACCCGGCTGCCCGGGGCCGACGGGCACCAGGGCGCCGTCGGCGACATCAACGGCGACGGCTACGGCGACCTCGTCCTCGGCGACCACGAGGACCCGCGCAGCGCCAAGAAGGCCGGTCACAAGGGCGGCCAGATCACCGTCTGGTACGGCGGCCCGAACGGTCCCGCCCCGGCGCAGAAGCCGACCGTCGTCCACCAGGACACGGCGGGCGTGCCCGGCACCGGCGAGACCGAGGACCTCTTCGGCTCGGCGCTGGCCGTCGGCGACATCAACGGCGACAAGTACGCCGACGTCGCCGTGGGTGTAGTCGGCGAGGACAACGGCAAGGCCAGGGACTCGGGTTCCGTGACGATCCTGTTCGGCTCGGCCACCGGACTCAAGGGCTCGGGCGCCAAGACGTACACACAGAACAGCGCGGGCGTCCCGGGCACCGACGAGTCCTACGACGCCTTCGGCCAGTCGCTCCGCCTGACCGACCTCGACAAGGACGGCAAGGCCGATCTGGTCGTCGGCGCCGGCGGGGAGAACGGCTACGGCGCGGTCACCGTCCTGCGCGGCAGCGCCTCCGGCCTCACCACCACCGGCGCCAAGTCCTTCACCGCGCGCGATGTCTCCCTCAAGGACGGCGCCGGCTTCGGCTGGGTGATCGCCCAGTGACCTACCGCCGACTGGCCGTCCTGCTCGCGGCCTCCCTCACCCCGCTCGCCCTCACCGCCCCCGCCGCACAGGCGGCCACACCGGCGAAGCCGTACGACTTCAACGGCGACGGCCGGGCCGACCTCGCGATCGGCGCGCCCGCGGCCACCGTCGGCGGCAAGGCGCGGGCCGGTGCGGTGTCCGTCGTGTACGGCGGCGCGAGCGGGCTCAAGCCGTCCTCGTACAAGCTGATCACCCAGAACTCGGCCGCCATCCCCGACACCGCCGAGACCGACGACGCCTTCGGCTCCTCCCTCGCCTCCGCCGACCTGAACCGCGACGGCTACGCCGACCTCGTCGTCGGCGCCCCCGGCGAGGACGTCGACGGCGACACCAACGACGGGACGATCGTCATCGTCTGGGGCTCCAAGTCCGGCCTGTCCGGCGGCCGTACGCTCGTCAACCACAACCAGCGCGAGAACGACCGCTACGGCAAGGCGGTGGCGGCCGGCGACTTCACCGGCGACGGAATGCCCGAGATCGCGACCGGCTCGACCGGATTCTTCGGCCTCAACTTCGTGTCCGGCCCCTTCACCAGGACCGGCGCCTTCGGCGGCGGCAACGGCGGCTCCTTCTCCGCCACCGCCCGCCCCTACTCGGAGTCCTACGGCATCGAGTACCTCTCCGCCGGAGACGTCACCGGCCGCGGGTTCGCCGGTCTGATCGTGCACGGGCGCCAAGAGGGCACCGACGACGCGGTCACCACCCTGGTGGACGGCCGCATCGGCAACTTCGTCGACTGGCTGCTGTACATGCCCAGCGGTTACGTCTCCGCCGTCGGCGACATCGACGGCGACGGCTACGCGGACATCGCGGTCGGCAACCACCGCGAGACCTCCACCGACCCGGCGGGCGCGAAGGGCGGCAGGGTCACCATCCGCTACGGCGGCCCGGACGGCGTGGACACCCGCCGCGCCCCGCTCGCCGTCACCCAGGACACCCCGGGCGTACCCGGCACCGCCGAGACCGGCGACGCCTTCGGCTCCGCGGTCTCGCTCGGCGACATCAACGGCGACGGGTACCCCGACCTCGCCATCGGCGCGTCCGGCGAGTCGACCGGCGCCGCCGCGACGACCGGCTCGGTCACCGTCCTGTACGGCTCGGCCGCCGGCCTCACCACCAAGGGCGCCACGACGTACACCCAGAACACGGCGGGCATCCCGGACACCGAGGAGAAGTCCGACCGCTTCGGTGGCCGCACATCCCTGCTGGACCACTCCGGCGACCGGCGCGCCGAGCTGTCCGTGTCGGCGCCGGGCGAGAACTCGGGCGACGGCGCGGTGTGGTCGCTGCGCGGCACACCCACCGGCCCGGCGACCACCGGCGCCGTGAGCTTCGGCCCGTCGTCCACCGGCATCACCACCTCCGGCACACCGGGCTACGGATCCGCCCTCGGCAACTGACCCACCCGCCTCGCCCGGCGCGGCTGAGCCACCGAGCACGAGGACTACATGCGAGCGCAGATCGCGCACCGATGAGTTTCCCGCGCCGCGCCGGTCTGTACACGTGAGACCGACTCACGGAAGGCTGGCGCCATGCGGAAACTGATCTACGGCATGAACCTGACCCTGGACGGCTACATCGCCGCGCCCGGCGACGACATCGGCTGGAGCGCGCCGAGCGACGAGCTGTTCCAGTTCTGGTCCGACCAGTTGCAGGCGACCGACCTGACGCTGTACGGGCGCAAGCTGTGGCAGACGATGAGCTCCTACTGGCCGACCGGCGACCAGCAGCCCAACGCCACCCCGGCGGAGATCGAGTTCGCGCGCCGCTGGCGGGACATGTCGAAGGTGGTGTTCTCCTCGACGATCGACAAGGTCGACTGGAACACCCGCCTGGTCACCGGCGACGCGGTCGCCGAGATCACCCGGCTCAAGGCCGAGGACGACGGCCCGATGGACATCGGCGGCGCGACGCTCGCCGGGGCGGCCATGCGGGCCGGGCTGATCGACGAGTACGTGCTGGCCACCGCGCCGGTCCTGGTGGGCAGCGGCACGCCGTTCTTCACCGCGCTGGACAACTGGGTGAACCTCAACCTGGTGGAGACGCGGACACTTCCCGGCGGCGCGATCCTGACCAGGTACGAGACGAGGCGCTGAGCGCCCGTCCTGGGTGACCTGGACTACCACCCAAGCCACCCAGACGAGTGAAGCCCTTGAACGGCGAGTCTCATGGCAGTGGCATTTCTGCCATCCATCTGCCAACTGCCCTGAGACTCGGCCAAGGCTTTTGCGACCCTACAAACTTGTAGGGTCTCGCGGCTCGTGACATCGAGCGGAGCTGTGAACAGCAGGTTCTTAACTTGTCTCAGGGCGATGTCCCACGCCTCCGTCTCAGCTCCCATGGCATTTCCTCCCCGGGGTGGCAGGAGGGTGCCGGATGATGGGGAGGTGCAGCTCCCCTACGTCTACCGCGTCACCAAGTACAACCCCGCCGACCGGGACGAACACGGGCATTACACCGGCTCCGAGGACGTCTTCAGCGACCATGGTGAGGTCGAGGCGTCCTATCTTCAGGCGGTCGCGGCCTTCGCCAGGGACACCGGCGTCGATCACCTGGTCGTACGGGAACCGCAGATCCCGTCCCTGGCACACTTCGGCATAGAGCCTCCGGTGGACGGCTTTGGGCTGGACGGACTCTTCCCCGCTGACCCAACCGGCTTTTACGACGGGGCAGAGGTGCCGCTCGATGTCGGGCTGGAGCTGGTGCGAGCCATGTTGCGCGACAACGGCGCCTGGTGCCGACTGGAAGAGGAAGGCACTTTCGCGGTCCACGTGGGATGGGACCAGTACCTATACATCGGCAGCGTCCAACCCTGCGAAGAGGCACTCACCCGAACCCGCACGCTGGGGCTGTTCCCCGAACGCCTGGACGCCTCTCCCTACGGCATGGAGACCCAAGAAGACGTCCAGCGGCCTGGCGACGACGAATTCTGGGCCGGTCTGCACTGGGCCGTCGCAGCCGACCGTGCAGGACTCCTGGAAGAGATGCACCTCCAAAACACCTCTCGATGGCACCGCCTCACCCGCGACACCATCGACACGGTTCGCGCCGGCCTCGCCCCCCGTGCCCGTCTGGCCGTGTGGCCGAACCTGTCCTCCGACATCAACGAGGTCCTCGGCGCACTCCCCGCCGACGGTCTCATCGAAGGCGTCTGGCAGGACAAAGACGGCCGGATCCACAGCGCTGTCGCCGACGACGACGAGTTCCCGGAGCTGACTGCCCGAATATCCGGCGCCGAGGCCGCAGCACTCCTGTCCGTGTATGCCGATGACCGGGCGCCACTGTTCACCGCTGTCATGCCTGACAGCGACGGTGTGGTTCGGGCCCGCTGGCGGACCGAGCCGACGCCGAGCGACCGGAACTGGGCCTTCCTCAAGACCCTCCGCAGAGGGGAGATCGTCACCGGCACGGTCACCCACATCGCCAGCTTCGGCGTCACCTTCGTGGACATCGGCGGCTTCGAAGCCATGATCAACATTCCCGAGCTGTCATGGCGTCACATCAACCACCCCTCCGACGTCGTCTCCGTTGGTCAGGAGGTCAACGCCGAAATCCTCGACGTCGACCCCATCCGCGAACGTGTAGCGCTATCCCTCCGGACCCTGTTCGAAGATCCGATACCGCTACTGATCGGGCAGGTCGGCCGGACAATCATGGGTCACGTCACCAGGATCGTGCCCTTCGGAGTGTTCGTTCGCATTGAAGACGTAGAGAACGGTCTGGAGGGTCTGGTGCACAATTCCGAACTGACCGCCAGCAACCCGGACACCCCTCAGCTCGGCCTCCAGGTGGGTGACTCTCTCCTGGTAAAGGTCTTGGAGATCGACACTGTCAGACGCCGCATCACGCTCTCACACAGACAAGCTGCGTCAGAACCGTGCTCTGATTGATTGCCCTAGGAGCACCAATCCGGGATCAGGACGCAGAGTCGGTACTTTGTGGGCCACACGGTCGGGACGGGACCAACGATCGCAAGCCGTGACTCGGATGGGATGATCACAGGCGGTCGCCGAAGGGTGGGATAACAATGGAACAGCTTCTCGATCCGGTTCAGATCATTACGCGCCCGAGTCAGGCAGTCGCGAGTGATCGAGAGCAGGTCCTGGGTTTTTGGATCCACACGGCGCGGAAGGCCGGCTGGCAGGTCGAGCAGGTGGGCGAGCCCACCGACTGGTCAGCCGGCGAGTGCGGAGTCGTCGAGATCGAGGGACTCCGCTATCTGATCCGTGTAGGACCGCGAAGCCGTGGTCGCGCGATAAACGTCCCTGACAGGCATGTTGGAGCCTTCGTCGCGAACACGGTCGTCCAGAACCAGCCCGTAGCGTCCTACCCGGTCTTCACGCTCACCGCATGGGCAGAGCCCATCGTGCCCTGAGACCTGACGTCACGTGGTCGGCTCCCGCTGCCGAACATTCCGTGCTGCGGTGGCCACCTTCCTGCCGATCGGTGTCAGCTTCATCGGACGGCCGCGTTCGGCGCGCTCAAACAGGGTTAGCCCGAGGTCCTGTTCGAGACGATTGATCTGCGTAACCAGCGCCGACTGGTTGATCCCGAGGGCTCCGGCAGCCTCGCGCATCGTCGGATGGGCGATGACAGCCAGGAAGCGATCGAGTCGCTGCCAGGCGTCGGGGCTGGTGAGAGCTTTCCGCAGGATGGACAGGGTTTGGGAGGCCTTGTCGGGGAGTCCGAGAGCTGTGTCGTGGCTCCCTCCGCCACGCGCCCGAAGCGGGACGTTGTGGGTGTGGGCCCCTCGGGACATGTTCGCGGTGCTCATGCCCTTCTCCCGCGCGAGGTCGGGCAGAGTCCGCAGGCGAACTACGTACTGTTCGAACAGCCAGTCCCGGTCGACGGTTCCACGGCGCTGGTAGTCCTGGGCACCGCGGAGTGGGACGCCGTACTCGCGGGCGAGTTCGGTCAGCACCTTTCGGGAGAAACCAGTGAGTTCGGCGATCTGCGGAAGAGAGCGGTGTTCGTCCATGTAGAGGCGAGTAAAGGACTCTCTCGGCACCCTCAACCGGGCCTTGAAGCGGGTGTGTCCCGTGGCCTTGGCCGCAGTCTTCGTTGGCGGGAGGGCGGGAGCCGGCTGCTCGTGCAGGATCAAGCGGCGGTCTCCCCGTCGTAGCGGAAACGCGTACCGACCCCGACCCGCGACCCGGCCCTGCTCATGACACCATCCGCAACACCCGTGACGGGCTGAGCGGCTGGTCGAGATCGGTGACGAGCCGGCCTGCCCAGAGCAGGTGATAGACCGCCGATCTCACCAGTGGTTCCGGATGGGCAGGCAAACGGAGCGGGACCTGGCCCAGCGGGACTCCATCGAGGTCAAGGGTGAGTAGTTCTTCCAGGAGATCGGGGCTCAACAGCCAGTCCCTGCGATAACCGCCAAGGAAACGGATGTTCTCCAGGCGTGCCGTTGAGGGCTCGCTCCACACCTCGTACTGCCATCCCCGCGACTCAACTCCTCGTCGAGTCCAGTCGAAGGTGAAGGCCACCTCGGGCTTGGACAACCGGCGCAACGGCTTCACGTCTACGATCACCGGCCCCTGATCGCTGACCAGTAGGTAGTCCGGAATGTGCTTCCGGAGCTTCCCACCCAGTTCAGCTTTCAGAAGGAAGGGCTGAGCCACGATGGACCGCACGGCGGGATCGAAATCGGCGACCAGCAGTCGACGGGCCGGATCAGAATTCCCATCATTCGAAAGAGTGAAGGCTCCGACCAGGGAGTCTCACAACAGCGGCATAAGCGCCATCGTTGTGCCATCGCGGCTGAGACTGTGCCACGAAATCTGAGACCCGACACTCCGGCGTCAGGTCTGCGCCATGTCCACGAAGCGGGAGTAGTGGCCCTGGAAGGCCACGGTGATCGTGGCTGTCGGGCCGTTACGGTGCTTGGCCACGATCAGGTCGGCCTCGCCCGCGCGGGGGGACTCCTTCTCGTAGGCGTCCTCGCGGTGCAGCAGGATCACCATGTCCGCGTCCTGCTCGATGGAGCCCGATTCACGCAGGTCGGAGACCATCGGTTTCTTGTCCGTACGCTGCTCGGGGCCACGGTTGAGCTGTGACAGCGCGATGACCGGCAGCTCCAGCTCCTTGGCGAGGAGCTTGAGGTTTCGCGACATGTCCGAGACCTCCTGCTGGCGGCTCTCGGCGCGCTTCGAGCCGCCGGACTGCATCAGCTGGAGATAGTCGATGACCACCAGCTTGAGGTCGTTGCGCTGCTTGAGGCGACGGCACTTGGCCCGGATCTCCATCATCGAGAGATTCGGCGAGTCGTCGATGTAGAGCGGGGCCTGGGACACGTCCGGCATACGGCGGGCCAGTCTGGTCCAGTCCTCGTCCGTCATCGTGCCGGAGCGCATATGGTGCAGCGCCACTCGGGCCTCGGCCGACAGCAGACGCATCGCGATCTCGTTGCGGCCCATTTCGAGCGAGAAGATCACGCTGGGCAGATTGTTCTTGATGGACGCGGCACGGGCGAAGTCCAGCGCGAGCGTGGACTTGCCCATCGCGGGACGGGCGGCGATGACGATCATCTGGCCGGGGTGCAGGCCGTTGGTGAGGGAGTCGAAGTCCGTGAACCCCGTCGGCACACCCGTCATCTCCCCGCTGCGGGAACCGATGGCCTCGATCTCGTCGAGCGCGCCCTCCATGATGTCGCCGAGCGGCAGATAGTCCTCGCTGGTCCGCTGCTCGGTGACGGCATAGATCTCGGCCTGGGCGGAGTTGACGATCTCGTCGACATCGCCGTCGGCCGCGTATCCCATCTGTGTGATCTTGGTGCCCGCCTCGACCAGCCGGCGCAGCACCGCCCGCTCATGGACGATCTCCGCGTAGTACGACGCGTTGGCCGCGGTCGGCACCGACTGGACGAGTGTGTGCAGATACGAGGCCCCGCCGACGCGGGTGATCTCCCCGCGCCGGGTCAGCTCGGCCGCCACCGTGATCGGGTCGGCCGGCTCGCCCTTCGCGTAGAGGTCGAGGACGGCCTGGAAGACGGTCTCGTGCGCGGGGCGGTAGAAGTCATGCCCCTTGATGATCTCCACGACATCGGCGATGGCGTCCTTGGACAGCAGCATGCCGCCGAGGACGGACTGCTCGGCGTCGAGATCCTGCGGCGGAACCCGCTCGAAGCCCGTGGATCCGCCGTCCCAGACCCCGGTGTCACGCCCGCGCTCGTGCTGCTCGTCGCGGCCCCGGCCCTCACCACGGCGCTGCCGGGAGACAGGCGGACGGTCACTGGGACCGGCATCGGTCCAAGGGTCGTCCAATGGCTCGGGAATGCTCACCGGCCACCTCCTCACGTCCGCGCCGCGGACCTCGCCATGCCACTGTTTCTACGGCACGACACTGACAAAACGAGAGGCCTGACTCCGGTTCCGGCGCGTCGGACGCCGGTCCACGGTAGGCCCGTCTGCACCGTCAGCCAATCTGGTTATCCACAGGCCATGTGGACGACGGATCAGATGCTGTGGAGAACCCCCGCGAACCTGTGCACGGACCGGGGGACAGCACTGTGGACAAAGTCATAGCGACCTCATCGCACCCCACTTGAGCTGGCCTTCTTCCATCCACTGGCTGTGGGGGAGAAAAACTTTCCCGACTGGACCAAGATCAGAACAAACAGCGCACAGCAGAGCCCTCACCGAGGAGTCGAGTAAGGACTGCAAGTTGATTGCGCCGCTTACCTGTGGAAGATTAGATTGACCGCATGACACAGGCCCCCGCGGGATCCAGAACCCTACGGCGACGGCACGATCGCGAGATCCTCGCACTCGCCGTTCCCGCCTTCGGCGCTCTTGTCGCCGAGCCGCTCTTCGTGATGGTGGACAGTGCGATCGTCGGCCATCTCGGCACCCCGCAACTGGCCGGGCTGGGCATCGCGGCCGCCCTCCTCACCACCGCGGTGAGCGTCTTCGTCTTCCTCGCCTACGCCACCACCGCGGCGGTCGCCCGTCGCGTCGGCGCCGGCGATCTCCCGGGCGCCATCCGTCAGGGCATGGACGGTATCTGGCTGGCCCTGCTTCTCGGCGCCGCTGTCATCGCCGCCACCCTGCCCGCCGCACCCTGGCTCATCGCCCTCTTCGGGGCATCGGACACCGCCGCCCCGTACGCCATCACCTATCTGCGGATCTCCAGTCTGGGTATCCCCGCCATGCTGGTCGTACTGGCCGCGACCGGCGTACTGCGCGGGCTCCAGGACACCCGGACACCGCTCTATGTCGCCATCGGCGGATTCGGTGCCAACGCTGCGCTCAACGCCGTACTTGTCTATGGCGCCGGTCTCGGTATCGCGGGCTCGGCCTGGGGCACGGTCATCGCCCAGTGCGCGATGGCCGCCGTCTATCTGGTGGTCGTCGTACGAGGAGCGCGTCGGCATGGCGCCTCGCTACGCCCCGACTCCGCGGGGATACGGGCCAGCGCCCAGGCCGGCGTGCCCCTGCTGGTCCGTACGCTTTCGCTGCGCGCGGTACTGATGATCGCCACCGCGGTCGCGGCGCGCCTGGGCGACGCTGATGTGGCCGCCCACCAGATCATCCTGTCGCTGTGGAGTCTGATGGCCTTCGCGCTCGACGCGATAGCGATCGCGGGCCAGGCGATCATAGGTCGCTATCTCGGGGCCGATGACATCAAGGGCGCCCAAGAGGCCTGCCGTCGCATGGTGCAGTGGGGAATCGTCTCCGGTGTGGTGCTCGGCGCTCTGATCGTGCTCGCCCGCCCGCTGTTCATCCCGCTCTTCACCGGCGACCAGGTGGTGCGGGACACTCTGTTGCCCGCCCTGCTGGTCGTGGCCGTCTCCCAGCCGGTCGCGGGCATTGTCTTCGTCCTGGACGGCGTACTGATGGGCGCGGGGGACGGCCCCTATCTGGCCGGGGCGATGCTGGTGACACTGGCGGTCTTCGCACCGGTCGCTCTGCTCGTCCCCGCTCTGGGCGGTGGCCTGACGGCACTCTGGTGGGCGATGGGACTGATGATGGCGGTCCGCATGCTGACGCTCTGGCTGCGCACCCGCTCCGGCCGCTGGCTCGTCACGGGTGCTACACGCTGACGCGGCGCACCAGTGCTGATCGCCGTTTCACGTGAAACATTCAGGAGCGAGCCATCCAGGGTGCCCGTTTCACGTGAAACATCAGCGACAACGCCAGCGACAACAGCGAGAGGGCCGCACCCCTGACGGGATGCGGCCCTCTCCATGCTCTGCCGAGCGCAGCGCTTACGCGGCGATGACCTCGATGCCGAGCTTCGCGGCGACCTCGGGGTGCAGACGCACAGACACCTGGTGCGAACCCAGGGTCTTGATCGGCGAACCCAGCTCGATACGGCGCTTGTCGACCTCCGGGCCCCCGGCGGACTTGATCGCCGAAGCGAGGTCGGCCGGGGTGACGGAACCGAAGAGACGACCGGCGTCGCCGGAGCGAACAGCCAGCCGCACCTTGACGGCTTCGAGGCGGGCCTTGATCTCGTTGGCCTGCTCGATGGTCGCGATCTCGTGGATCTTGCGGGCGCGGCGGATCTGCGCCACGTCCTTCTCGCCACCCTTGGTCCAGCGGATCGCGAAACCGCGCGGGACCAGGTAGTTGCGAGCGTAGCCGTCCTTGACGTCGACGACGTCACCGGCGGCACCGAGGCCTGAGACCTCGTGGGTGAGGATGATCTTCATGAGTCGGTCACCCTTCCCTTATCGCGCGGTGGACGTGTAGGGCAGCAGCGCCATCTCACGGCTGTTCTTGACGGCCGTGGCGACATCACGCTGGTGCTGCGTGCAGTTGCCGGTGACGCGGCGGGCACGGATCTTGCCGCGGTCGGAAATGAACTTCCGCAGCATGTTCGTGTCCTTGTAGTCCACGTACTGGGTCTTGTCCTTGCAGAAAGCGCAGACCTTCTTCTTAGGCTTGCGCACAGGCGGCTTCGCCATGGTGTTTCTCCTGTGTGATCAAGAAGTGGGGTACGAGCCCGCCCTAGAAGGGAGGCTCGTCCGAGTAGCCGCCGCCGGAGCTTCCGCCCCAGCCGCCTCCATTGCCCCCGCCGCTCTGCGGCTGCTGGCCGCCGCCGGCCGGCGCGCTGGTGGCCCACGGGTCGTCGGCGGGAGCACCGCCACCGCCCTGCTGGCCTCCACCACCGGGGCCGCCGCCCCAGTTGCCGCCGCCTTGGCCGCTGCCGCCCTGGCCGCCGCCGTAGCCGCCCTGGCCACCACGGCCGGTGGTCTTGGTGACCTTGGCCGTGGCGTTCTTGAGGCTGGGGCCGACTTCCTCGACATCCAGCTCGTAGACCGTGCGCTTGACGCCCTCGCGGTCCTCGTACGACCGCTGCTTCAGCCGGCCCTGCACGACGACGCGCATGCCTCGCTGAAGCGACTCGGCGACGTTCTCCGCCGCCTGACGCCAGACCGAGCAGGTCAGGAACAGGCTCTCGCCGTCCTTCCACTCATTGGTCTGACGGTCGAAGGTGCGAGGAGTGGACGCGACGCGGAACTTCGCGACCGCCGCACCGGACGGGGTGAAGCGCAGCTCGGGGTCGTCGACGAGATTGCCGACGACCGTGATGACGGTCTCGCCTGCCATGGGTGAACCTCTCGGCGGGGATTGCTTCTGGCTGCTTGCTGCTACTCGGACCCGATGACCTCTGAGCTAGACGCTCAGTGGGTCTCGGGACGGAGGACCTTGGTCCGGAGGACCGACTCGTTCAGGTTCATCTGTCGGTCGAGCTCCTTGACGACCGCAGGCTCGGCCTGAAGGTCGATGACCGAGTAGATGCCCTCGGGCTTCTTCTTGATCTCGTAAGAGAGACGACGACGGCCCCAGGTGTCGACCTTCTCGACCTTTCCGTTGCCCTCACGGACGACGGAGAGGAAGTTCTCGATCAGCGGGGAGACAGCGCGCTCCTCGAGATCGGGGTCGAGGATGACCATCACCTCGTAGTGACGCATGTGGAACCCACCTCCTTTGGACTCAGCGGCCACGGTCGTTCCGTGGCAGGAGGGTCGTGATGCGTGAGCAACGGTATCGGCAGCCACTGACAATCCGGCTCGCGGTACGAGGGATCGTGTGCTGGCCTGGGCAGACACCGGTGCAGACCGTACAGACTACCCGCACTGCGGCTTCCGCTTGAAATCCGGCCGCCCTCGGCCGCAATCTGTACACATCGGGTGTGTGCGACGCTACGATGCGCCGCCTTCCGGCTATGGCCAGGAGGTGCCACATGGCACAGGCAATGCGACCGAACTCCGCCACCTCTCTCTTCTCCACGGACGGCAAGCGCCATCCCCGCCAGGACACGCTGGTCGCGGTGACGCTGACACTGGGACTTCTCGCTTTTTTCTCGGCCTTCTTCTACAACCTGCATCTGCTCAGCTCATGGGCCGGACTGATCGGGATCCTGACGGGTGCTTACGGACAGTTCATCTCCGTCACGACCCGTGAGCGCTTCCTCAACATCCTCGGACTGGGAGCATCCGCGGTCGGCTTCTTCCTCGGAATGGCACACGGCGGACTGTTCGGCGGAGTCATCGGCTGACGGCCGCTCCGTACACGGCCAGACCGGGCGCTCCATCGGCGCAGTAGGCTTCGGCGCGAGAGCCGGAGCCCCTGTATCCATGGGGACACACCTGCCGAGGAGCGCCCCGCATGAGCCTGACCCTGAGGACCATCAGCCGAGAGCAGCATCTGGCGTACATCCAGAGCCTGCCCGCGGCGAGTCATTGCCAGGTCCCGGCATGGGCTGACGTCAAGACGGAGTGGCGCTCCGAGAACCTGGGCTGGTTCGACAAGAACGACCAGCTCGTCGGCGCCGGACTGGTGCTCTACCGTCAGCTCCCCAAGATCAAGCGGTATCTGGCGTATCTGCCCGAGGGCCCGGTGCTCAACTGGTACGCCCCCAACCTGGACGACTGGCTCCGGCCGATGCTGGCGCACCTCAAGCACCAGGGCGCCTTCTCCGTGAAGATGGGCCCGCCGGTCGTCATCCGCCGCTGGGACGCGGCCGCCATCAAGTCCGGCATCCAGGACCCGGACGTCAAGCGCCTGCGCGATGTCGAGGCCACGCACATCGAGCCCCGCGCCTTCGAGGTGTCCGACCGGCTGCGCAAGATGGGCTGGCAGCAGGGCGAGGACGGCGGCGCCGGCTTCGGGGACGTACAGCCGCGCTATGTCTTCCAGGTGCCCCTGGCCAACCGCTCGCTGGACGATGTCCTCAAGGGCTTCAACCAGCTCTGGCGGCGCAACATCAAGAAGGCCGAGAAGGCCGGCGTCGATGTCGTCCAGGGCGGCTACGACGACCTCGCCGAGTGGCAGCGGCTCTACGAGATCACGGCCGAGCGTGACCACTTCCGGCCGCGGCCGCTCTCGTACTTCCAGCGGATGTGGTCCGTCCTGAACGCCGAGGACCCCAACCGTATGCGTCTGTACTTCGCTCAGCACGAGGGCGAGAACGTCGCGGCGGCGACGATGCTGATCGTCGGCGGCCATGTCTGGTACTCCTACGGCGCGTCCGCCAACCATAAGCGCGAGGTCCGGCCCTCGAACGCGATGCAGTGGCGGATGCTGCGCGACGCCTACGCGATGGGCGCCACCGTCTACGACCTTCGCGGTATCTCCGACTCGCTCGACGAGACCGACCATCTCTTCGGTCTGATCCAGTTCAAGGTGGGCACCGGCGGCGAGGCCGTCGAGTACATCGGCGAGTGGGACTTCCCGCTCAACAAACTGCTCCACAAGGCGCTCGACATCTACATGTCGCGCCGTTAACCGCGATGATGGGCCGCGGACACGTGCGGTGGACATTTCCGTAAAGCCCTCAAGAACCCCAAGACCACTCATATCCTTCATACACCGCAGCCCCGAGAAAGGTTCCGGACCGGCATGGCGCTCTCCCTCTACGTCGACACCGCGCGCTGGCGGGCGCACCAGAAGTCGGTCATCGAGCAATTCCCGGGGCTTGTCCCGGTCTGCAAGGGCAACGGCTACGGCTTCGGCCATGAGCGTCTCGCCGACGAGACCACACGCTTCGGCTCCGACACACTGGCCGTGGGCACCATCTACGAGGCCGCCCGGATCAAGGACTGGTTCAGCGGTGACCTCCTTGTGCTCACCCCTTTCAGGCGGGGCGAGGAGCCGGTTCCGCTGCCCGATCGCGTCATCCGCTCCGTCTCGTCCGTCGACGGGGTCTTCGCGCTGGTCGGCGCCCGTGTCGTCATCGAGTGCATGTCCTCCATGAAGCGCCATGGCGTGAGGGAGGAAGAGCTGGGCCAGCTCCACGCGGCCATCGAGGACGTACGTCTGGAGGGCTTCGCCCTGCACCTTCCGCTCGACCGTACGGACGGCTCCGACGCGGTCGAGGAGGTCATCGGCTGGATGGACCGGCTGCGCGCGGCACGGCTCCCGCTGCACACCATGTTCGTCAGCCATCTGCGCTCCAGTGAGCTGGCCCGGTTGCAGCAGCAGTTCCCGCAGACCCGTTTCCGCGCCCGTATCGGAACCCGGCTCTGGCTCGGCGACCACGAGGCCACCGAGTACCGCGGCTCCGTCCTGGACGTCACCCGGGTCGTCAAGGGCGACCGGTTCGGCTACCGGCAGCAGAAGGCCGCCTCGGACGGCTGGCTGGTGGTTGTCGCGGGAGGTACGTCCCACGGCGTCGGACTGGAGGCGCCCAAGGCCCTGCACGGCGTGATGCCCCGCGCCAAGGGCGTCGCCCGAGCCGGCCTGGCCACGGTCAACCGCAATCTCTCCCCGTTCGTCTGGGCCGGGAAGCAGCGCTGGTTCGCCGAGCCGCCGCACATGCAGGTCTCGATCCTGTTCGTGCCCTCGGAGGCCGACGAGCCCAAGGTCGGCGACGAACTGGTGGCCCATCTGCGCCACACGACGACCCAGTTCGACCGCCTCGTCGACCGCTGACGCCGGACCCGCGGCCCCCGGCGCCCTCGCGGCACCGCCCTTCGCAGCACCGCGCTCTGAGCGCCCTCACAGGCGCTCAGAGCGTTCTCAGTGGCGCTCTGAGCGTTCTCAGTGGCGCTCAGAGCGCCAGGGGGCCCGCGGAGAGGCGCAGGGGGAGCCGGAGGAGCCGGAGTCGGGGATGCGCACGGCAAGCCCGCACCGAGCCGCTCTCAGGCCGCCCCGGGGGGCCGCGTCCCCCAATCGACGCGCGGTGCCTCCACCGTCTGAGCCGTGTGCTCCGTCGAGCGGCGGGCCTGTCCGAGTACGAACACGTCCTTCGCGCCGTCCAGCACACCGCCCGAAGGGTCGTCCGTACCGTCCGTCCGTACACCGTCCCGCTCGGGCAGCAGCGCGTCCCGTACGACCAGCGCGCACAGATACAGCGTCCCCGCCAGATGCAGGGCGATGGCGAGCTGGTACCCCTCCGTGGGCAGGCCCTTGTGGGCGTCACCGCTCGTCGTGTACGCGAGGTACATCCAGATGCCCAGGTAGTACATGACCTCGCAGGCCTGCCAGATCAGGAAGTCGCGCCAGCGCGGCCGCGCCAGGGCGGCCAGGGGAATCAGCCACAGTACGTACTGCGGCGAGTAGACCTTGTTGGTGAGGATGAACGCGGCGACGACAAGGAAGGCGAGCTGCGCGAAACGCGGCCGGCGCGGAGCCGTCAGGGCCAGCAGCCCGATGCCCGCGCACGCCAGCACCATCAGCACCATCGCATAGGTGTTGACGGTGTCGACCTCCAGTGACTTGCCCGTGCGCTGTGTGATGATCAGCCAGAAGGAACCGAAGTCCACCTGCCGCTCCTGGCTGAAGGTGTAGAACTTCTTCCATCCCTCGGGTGCGAGCACCATCACCGGCAGATTCACCGCCAGCCACGCGCCCGCCGTGCCCAGCAGGGCCGTGCCGTACTCCCGGAACCTCCCGGCCCGCCAGCACAGCACGAACAGCGGTCCCATCAGCAGAACGGGATAGAGCTTGGCGGCGGTCGCGAGCCCGATGAGGATGCCGAAGGCCAGCGTCCGGCCGCGGGACCACATCAGCATCGCCGCGGCGGTGAGCGCCACGGCCAGCAGATCCCAGTTGATGGTGGCGGTGAGCGCGAAAGCGGGCGCCAGAGCGATCAGCAGCGCGTCCCAGGGGCGGCGCCGGTGGGTGCGTGCGGCACAGACCGCGATGACCGCGGCGCAGATCATCAGCATCCCCGCGTTGACCATCCAGTACATCTGCTCGCGGTACTGGATGGAGCCGCCCGGCGTGAGCCAGGAGGCGACCTCCATGAAGAGGCCGGTCAGTACCGGGTACTCCAGATACGGCATGTCGCCGTTCAGCCGGTCGAAGTACGGCACCAGGTTGTCGGCGAAGCCACGCCCCAGATAGAGGTGCGGAATGTCCGAGTAGCAGGCGTGGGTGTACTGCGAGCTGGCGCCCCGGAACCAGGCCCATTCGTAACAGGGCATCTTCTGCGCCATGCCCAGCGCAAACATTCCGATCGCCACCAAGGCGACGACGCGTACGGGGGTGAGCCGGCTGCTGCCGAGCCAGGCCCAGCGTCCGATCGGGCCCCCGATCAGCTCACTGCCGGCCGTGGCGATCTCGTCCCGCCGGGTGGGGGACACGACCGGCCGGTCCTGGTGCACGGTTGTCTCTTCTGCGCTGGGCATGGCGCCCATCCTGCCGTACGGGGCCGTGAACGCGACGAGGGCCGCCGCACGGTACGCACAGTGGGTCTGTACGTAACCGGTGCGACGGCCCTCGATCAGGCACGTCGGACGCTGCCAGGGGCAGGATCGTCGGTCAGGCCGAGCGGCTGTCCTCCCGCCGCGACCCTGGCCGGCTAACCCCCTGAGCCTCCGAAGAAGCCACCGCTGCCGTCCTGGCCGCCTGGATCGGCTCCGGTCGCCGGCGGTGACGTACTCGGTCCGCCGTTGCCGCCGCCGTTGTCACCGCCCTGATTGCCGCCTTGATTGCCGCCGCCGTTGTCGCCGCCCTGATTGCCTCCGCCGTTGTCGCCACAGCCGAAGATCTGCTCACAGGTGTCGCTCGGGCTGGGCGGGGGCGAGGACGGCGTCTCGGACGGCGTCTCGGAGGGGGTCTCCGACGGCGTCTCGGACGGGGTCTCGCTCGGCGTCGGGGTCGGGCTGGCGGCGCCGCCGCCGTACCAGGTCCCGCCGATGGGCTCGGGCTTGGGGAAGGCCTTGGCGGGCACGTTCTTCAGCGCCTCCGCCATGTAGTCGTGCCAGATCTCGGAGGGGAACGACGCACCGTGGATCGATTCCTGATCACCGGTGCCGTACATCTTCAGGAACTCGCGCTTCTTGTTGTTCGCGTCGTCGTCCATCCGGTACATGTCGATGGCGGTGGAGAGCTGCGGGGTGTAACCCACGAACCAGGCCGACTTGTTGCCGTCGGTGGTACCGGTCTTGCCGGCCACCTCACGCCCCTCCAGCCGGGCGTTCTTGCCCGTTCCCTCCTCCACCACGGTCTTCAGGACGTCCGTGACATTGTCCGCCACCGCGGCGGAGAAGGCCGTCTTCGCCGGCTTGTCGTGCTGGTACACGACCTCGCCGCCCTTCTTCACCTCGGAGACGGAGTACGGGTCGCGCTGCTTGCCACTGGACGCGAACGTGGCGTAGGAGGCCGCCATCCGGATGGCGCTGGGGTCGGAGATACCGATCGAGAACGACGGCACATCGGACTTGTTGAGAGAGCTTTCCAGCAGACCCGCCCGGATCGCGTAGTCCCGCACCACCGGGATGCCCACATCCATGCCGAGCTGGACGAAGGGGGAGTTGGCGGATTCCCGCATCGCCTCGCGCAGATCGATGTCGCCGTACGACTCATCCCCGTCGTTGGTCTGGAGCCACTCCTTGCCTTCCTCGTTGGTCCAGATCGAACCGTCGTAGTTCTTGATCTTCAGCTTGTTGTCGCCGTTGTAGATCGTCTTGTCCGGCGAGACCGGAGTGCGCTGGTCCAGGCCCTGGTCCGGGCCTACCTGAGGATCACGCACGCCCTTGTCCATCGCGGCGGCCAGCACATACGGCTTGAAGGTCGATCCGACCTGCGCGCCCGTCTGGTCGGCGTTGTTGGTGAAGTGCTTGACGGCGTCCTGACCGCCGTAGATGGCGACGATCTTCCCGCTCGCGGGCTCGACGGAGGCACCGCCGAACTGGACGTGCGTATCGGTCTTCGGCCGCTTCTTGGGGTCGATATTGGCGTCGTAGACCTTCTCGACCGCCTTCTGGAGCTGCTGGACCTTCTTCTTGTTGAAGGTCGTGTGGATCTCGTAGCCGCCCGTGGCCAGCTGCTCGGCCGTGGTGCCCCGCTCGTTGTTGTTGACGAAGTAGGCCTTCGCCAGGTCGACCAGATAGCCGATCTGCCCGCTGAGCTCGCCGTTCTTCTTCGGCGGGTCCGGCATCGGGAAGCTTGTGTACTTGGCGCGCTCCGCCGCGTCGAGGCGCCCGTCCTTGACCATCTCGTCGAGAATCCAGGACCAGCGCTCCGTGGCCCGCTCGGTGTTCTTGGCGGCGGTGGCCTCCGGGTCGATCTCGGACTGTCCGGCGGGGTCGTAGAGCGTCGGACCCTTGAGGAGCGCGGCGAGGAAGGCGCACTCGCTCGCGTTCAGCTCCTTGGCGTCCTTGCCGTAGTACGTACGGGCCGCGGCCTGGATACCGCTGGCACCGCGTCCGTAGTACGAGGTGTTCAGATAGCCCGCCAGGATCTCGGGCTTGTCCATGTCCGTGCCGACCTTCATGGAGATGAACAGCTCTTTGAACTTACGGCTGAACGTCTGGCTCTGGTCTCCGAGGCGGGCGTTCTTGACGTACTGCTGGGTGATGGTCGAGCCGCCCTGCGTGTTACCGCCCATGGCCATGTTGAACAGCGCCCGGCCCATGCCCATGACATCGATACCGGGGTCTTCGTAGAACGACTTGTTCTCGGCGGAGACGACCGCCCCCTGCATCGCCTTGGGGATGCTCTCGATCCCGATGATCTGCCGGTTGACCTCACCACCGGTGGCGACCATCTGCGTGCCGTCGTCCCAGTAGTAGACGTTGTTCTCGGCCTTCGACGCCTTGTTGTCGTCGGGGACCTGGACCACGGCGTACGCGATCGTCCCCGCGGCGAGGACGGAGCCGAGGAAACCGATGGAGAGGGCGGTGGTCTGCTTCCAGGACGGCACCCACCGGCGCCAGCCGTATTTGCCGTAGCGCGGATAGTCGATCAGCCGTTTCTTGCCCGGCTGGCCACCGCGGCCGGGCCCTTCGGCCCCGCCGCCCCCGCCACGCCGGCCACCGCCGGGTCCACCACGGCCCGGCCCCCCGGCATCCGGCGCGCGTCGGCGGCCGCCCCGCTGGGCGGCACGCCTGGCGGCGGCACGTCCGCCGTAGGGGGTCTCCTCCTCGTACGAATCGGAGTGCGAAGCCGAAACGGTTTCCTGGGAAGGGGCAGCACGGCGGCCTGATGGCTGCGGGGCCGCACGCCTGGCCGCGGCACGTCCGCCACCCTGCGGCTGCGGTTGTTTGCGACGGTGCTCGCTCATCGAACGACTACTCCTCGGGCAGGCGCGGACGCCTGGAAGCGGCAGTTGAGTTCCGGTCCCCCCGAAATGAATACGGACCAGCCCGGTTGGGAGCTCATCCGGCAGACAGCCGGTAAGCCGACAGTCTTGACGCTCGGCCGCGTCGTTCGGTTCCCAGTGGTCTGCATGCCGCACAGACTACGCACGGTCAAAACCTTCCGAGAGCCGAAGTTCGTCTCAAATCAGGCAAGTTGCTTCCTGAGAATTGTCAATGTGACGCCGTTCACCTTGACCCCACTTGTCCCAACTGCATCTCCGTTCTATCGTCGGGATGTATCGAGTCGATACATCAGAACGCCATAAGGATCCCGGACGGTGGAGGAGGCGAAGGGTGAGTAGACGCTCGGGCATCCTTGAGTTCGCTGTCCTCGGTCTGCTCCGCGAGTCCCCCATGCACGGCTATGAGCTGCGAAAACGGCTCAATACCTCGCTGGGGATCTTCCGGGCCTTCAGTTACGGGACGCTCTATCCCTGCCTCAAGACGCTGGTCGCCAACGGCTGGTTGATCGAGGAGCCGGGCAGCGCCCCCGAGGAAGCACTCGCCGCGTCACTGGCGGGGCGCCGCGCCAAGATCGTCTATCGGCTGACGGCGGAAGGTAAGGAGCACTTCGAGGAACTCCTGTCGCACACCGGTCCCGATGCCTGGGAGGACGAGCACTTCGCTGCTCGGTTCGCCTTCTTCGGCCAGACGGAGCGCGAGGTGCGGATGCGGGTGCTGGAAGGGCGGCGCAGCAGGCTGGAGGAGCGCCTGGACAAGATGCGCGCCTCCCTGACCCGTACACGTGAGCGCCTCGACGACTACACGCTTGAGCTCCAGCGCCACGGAATGGAGTCCGTGGAGCGCGAAGTGCGCTGGCTGAACGAGCTCATCGAGAGCGAGCGGGCGGGACGGGACCAGCGACGGTCCGGCCCCGAGGATCCCGCCGCACAGGAAGACACACCGGGGAAAGCGGATGGCCTGCCCCGGCACCTGGACGCCGCGTCTCCCGGGGGCATGTCCCCGGGGCATCCAGGACCGCCGGATCCGTCCGCGGACACCACCAAGTGAGGTCCTGCACCTCCGCAGGGTCTCATCATGAACACTGAGATCGAACAGGGAGCAACCGGAATGGGTTCGGTTCGCGTAGCCATCGTCGGCGTGGGCAACTGCGCCGCCTCGCTGGTGCAGGGCGTCGAGTACTACAAGGACGCCGACCCGGCGGGCAAGGTACCGGGTCTGATGCACGTCCAGTTCGGCGAGTACCACGTGCGGGACATCGAGTTCGTGGCCGCCTTCGACGTCGACGCGAAGAAGGTCGGCCTCGACCTCGCGAACGCCATCGGCGCCAGCGAGAACAACACCATCAAGATCTGTGATGTGCCGACCACGGGCATCACCGTCCAGCGCGGCCACACTCTCGACGGTCTGGGCAAGTACTACCGCCAGACGATCGAGGAGTCCCCCGAGGCACCCGTGGACATCGTCCAGACCCTCAGGGACAAGCAGGTCGACGTCCTCGTCTGCTATCTGCCCGTGGGGTCCGAGGCCGCCGCGAAGTACTACGCGCAGTGCGCCATCGACGCCAAGGTCGCCTTCGTCAACGCCCTTCCGGTCTTCATCGCCGGCACGAAGCAGTGGGCGGACAAGTTCACCGAGGCCGGTGTCCCGATCATCGGTGACGACATCAAGTCCCAGGTCGGCGCGACCATCACGCACCGCGTCATGGCGAAGCTCTTCGAGGACCGGGGCGTTGTCCTGGACCGCACGATGCAGCTCAACGTCGGCGGCAACATGGACTTCAAGAACATGCTCGAGCGTGAGCGCCTGGAGTCGAAGAAGATCTCCAAGACACAGGCCGTCACCTCCCAGATCCCCGACCGCGACCTGGGTGCGGACAATGTCCACATCGGCCCGTCGGACTATGTCGCCTGGCTCGACGACCGCAAGTGGGCGTACGTCCGCCTCGAAGGCCGCGCCTTCGGCGATGTCCCGCTGAACCTGGAGTACAAGCTCGAGGTCTGGGACTCCCCGAACTCCGCGGGTGTCATCATCGACGCCGTGCGTGCCGCGAAGATCGCCAAGGACCGCGGCATCGGCGGCCCGATCCTGTCGGCGTCCTCGTACTTCATGAAGTCGCCGCCGGTCCAGTACTTCGACGACCAGGCGCGCGAGAACGTCGAGAAGTTCATCAGGGGCGAGGTCGACCGCTAGCGGTCGCTTTTCCCGTACGAGCCACGAGCTGTACGCGGAGCCATACGAGAGGGGTCACCGGGCAGCCGTCCGGTGACCCCTCTCGTATGTCCTGCCGAGGCGTCCCGTGTCGCGTCGAGGCGTCCCGCCGAAATGCCTCACGGAGGCGTGTGTGACGCTGGCTCACATGCCTGTCCGACGTGATCTGCGTGTGCTCCTGCGCCTCAGCGCTTTCCGTCGGCTGCTCGCGGTCCGTCTGCTGTCCCAGGGGGCCGACGGAGTCTTCCAGGTCGCGCTCGCCGCCTATGTCGTCTTCTCCCCGGAGAAGCAGACCTCGCCCGCCGCGATCGCCTCCGCGATGGCGGTGCTGCTGCTGCCGTACTCACTGGTCGGCCCATTCGCCGGTGTGCTGCTCGACCGCTGGCAGCGCCGCCAGGTCTTTCTGTACGGCAATCTGCTGCGGGCCCTTCTGGCGAGCTGTACGGCGCTGCTGATCCTGGCCGCCGTGCCCGACTGGTGCTTCTATGTCTCGGCGCTGTCCGTGACCGCCGTCAACCGGTTCGTTCTCGCAGGGCTTTCAGCCGCCCTGCCGCAGGTCGTCGACAAAGACCGTCTCGTCCTCGCCAACTCCCTCTCCCCGACCGCCGGCACGCTCGCCGCCACCGCGGGAGGCGGTCTCGCCTTCGCCGTACGGCTGACCGTCTCGGACTCCGACGCCCCCGTGATGCTGCTGGGCGCCGTCCTCTATCTCTGTGCCGCGCTCACCTCGCTGCTGCTGGCACGTGAACTGCTCGGTCCCGAGCAGTCGCTCACCCAGACCCGCCTGGGTGCCGCCCTGGCCTCCACCGCACGCGGACTCGCGGGCGGACTCCGGCATCTCAGGGAACGGCGAGCAGCGGCCGGCGCACTGGCCGCCATGACAGTGATGCGCTTCTGCTACGGGGCGCTCACCGTGATGGTGCTGATGCTCTGCCGGTACGCCTGGACCGACCAGAACTCCGACGGGCTGGCGCTGCTCGGACTCGCTGTCGCTGTTTCCGGAGCGGGCTTCTTCGTCGCCGCGGTGCTGACCCCGTGGACGGCGGGCCGGCTCGGACCGTATGGCTGGATGGCGGTGTGCTCGGGTGCGGCTGCCCTTCTCGAACCCGCCCTGGGACTGCCCTTCGCTCCCGTGCCCACGCTCGTGGCCGCGTTTGTTCTCGGTCTGATCACACAGGGAGCGAAGATCGCCACGGATACGGTGGTGCAGACGGCGGTGGACGACGCCTTCCGGGGCCGGATCTTTTCGCTCTACGACGTCCTCTTCAATGTGGCCTTCGTCGGCGCCGCGGCGGTCGCCGCACTGATGCTGCCGCCGGACGGCCGGTCGGTACCGCTCGTACTGACAGTCGCGGTTCTCTATGCGGCCGTCGCCGTGGCTCTGACGCGCGGAAGGCGATGTTTCACGTGAAACATCGCCCCCAAGCACACGCAGCGCGGGTCATGTTTCACGT